>JBOGXB010000033.1:0-21705 GCA_050694215.1 Actinomycetota bacterium | reverse complement strand
CACCGCGACCGAAGCGCTCGCCGCGGTCCTGGGTGGGACGCAATCCCTGCACACGAACTCGCTCGACGAGGTAATGGCGTTGCCGACGGACGAGGCGGTCGAGATCGCGCTCAAGACACAGCAGATAATCGCCTACGAGACCGGCGCGACCAACGTGATCGACCCGTTGGGTGGCTCCTGGTTCGTCGAATCGCTCACCGACAAGATGGAGGAGGAGGCGGAGGCCTACTTCGCCAAGATCGAGGAGATGGGCGACGGGTCGATGCTCGACGGCATGCTCATCGGCATCGAGCAGGGGTACTTCCAGAAAGACATCGCCGATGCCGCCTTCAAGTATCAGCAGCTTCTCGAGAAGGGCAAGAAGGTCATCGTGGGAGTCAACCGCTTCACCCGGACCCTGCAGGAGATGCCCGAGGTGCTCGTCATCGCCCCCGACATCGAGGAGCGGCAGAAGAAGGCGGTGGCCGAGGTGCGCGCAAACCGGGACACGAAGGGGGCCGAGGACGCGATCCAGGCGCTGCGCGCCATGGCACACGACGAGTCACAGAATTCGATCCCGGTGCTGATCGAGGCGGCCAAGGCTTACGTCACGCTGGGGGAGATGGTCGAGACGCTCAAGCAAGAGTGGGGCGTCTACACCGAGCCACCCATGTTCTAGACCCCACCGCCTCGACCATCTGGCCGGTTCCCGTGCGCCGGGATGAAGGCCGCGATCAGATCCCTGGGCGCGTCAAGAACCGGATGACGATCTCACCGGATCGCCCACCCGGATCACTCCGTCGGTGAGGATCTGAGCGCGGAGGCCTCCCCGATGGATGAGAGGCTCCCTCACGCCCTTGGCCGTCACTCGTTCGAGGTGGCCGCACGGCTCGCACAGCTTCAGGCCTCGTAGCCGCACCTCTCCGACCGTGAACTCCTCGTCGACGAGGTGGTTGAGCGGAACCCCCTCGGTCAGGACGTTGCGGCGTGTCTCGGCTGGGTCGACCTCGACGTCGTAGCTTCGTTGCGCGGCATCGACCGCCTCCTGCTCGATCAGCGTGATCTCGCGCGACTCCGGGTCCCTCTTCGAGAAGGTGCCCCGGCGGTCGAAGTAGCGATCGCCTTCCAGGCCCCGCCCCGCCACCGCGCGGACGTCCTCCACCCCGATCATGGGCTTGCCCTTCACCGGGCCAATGAAGATCCCGGTCACCTTGCCCTCGAACATGGCAACGAGCCTAGCCTCGGCCTGGGTCACGGTCACAGGCCCCGGCCCCCGCGGATGATCCGGTATCCCAGAATCCCAGCCGCCAGAGCCAGGACGATCGCAACGACCGCTCCCGCGACCTGGAGGGGGTCCGCGGGAGGAGACTCGAGGATGGTCGGGGTCGGCGAGGGGCTCTGAGCCAGCGTGACTAGATGGATCACGGGCTCATCGAAACGAGCGATTCTCCCCGGAGGCCCAGACGTTGACGGGATCGCCCGATCCACCGGGTCTCAGGGTCAGTCTCCTCTGAGAAATTTCCACAGACGCGCCATATCTCAGAACAAAGCGACGCGCGACGGTCGGTCATGCGGTCGACGATCGAGGAGGGGGCGGCCACGCCGTCCACGAGGTCGTTTCTCCGGGGGGCTCCGCAAGCCCGGCTTCGGCCACCAGCACCAGGAAGTGCCTCAGCAGCCGCGCCGTGACACCCCAGATCACATGATCGTTCCAGATCCAGGCCTCGGTGGGATAAGTGCGTCCGCGATGGCGGAACCCGGGCTCCTCCCTTACCTCCTCGACGAGGTCGGAGATCGGGACGTGCAGGACCTCGGCGACCTCGGCCGGGTTGGGCTTGAGCTTCGGGAGTTCCTCGAGCCAGCCGACGAAGGGGGAGACGACGAACCCGCTCACGAAGGTCGGCAACGCGTCGAGCTCGCCCAGCACCCGGACGCTTCTCGGATCGAGACCGATCTCTTCCTGAGTCTCCCTGAGGGCGGCCTGAATGGGGGACGTGTCGGTCGCGTCGATGGAGCCGCCCGGGAACGAGATCTGGCCCTTGTGGCTCGGGACGGTGTCGGTGCGCACCGTGAAGATGAGAGTCGGCTCCGGGACGGCAACGATCGGCACCAGAACGGCCGCCTCTCGAGCATCGTCCACGTCCGCGCTGCGGGGAGGGCGAGAGCCGAGCACAGCAGCAAGGCTGTCGGCGAAATCGTCTGGCATATGGAGGTCATCGTAGATTGCCGGCTGGACTGCGAGACACGCCAGAAGGAGGAGCCGTGGGAGAGTTCGTTAACCTGGAGGTATCCGAAAACGGCGTGGGCACGATCCGCCTCGAGCGCCCCCCTGTGAATGCTCTCAATGGAGACGTCGCCCGGCAGATCGGTGAGGCGGTGGACGCGGCCGAACAGGACGACCGCGTGCGGGCTGTCGTCGTCTGGGGCGGCGAGAAGGTGTTCGCGGCCGGCGCCGACATCAATGAGATGCAGGAGCGCGACGCGGTGACGATGTTCCGGTACATCGGCCGCTTCCAGGACGTCTTCACGCGCCTCGAACGGTTATCGAAGGTGACCATCGCGGCGATCAACGGTTACGCGCTGGGGGGAGGGTGCGAGCTCGCCCTCGCATGCGATCTTCGGATCTGCGGCGAGGAAGCCCAGCTCGGGCAGCCTGAGATCCTGCTCGGCGTCATCCCGGGAGCCGGAGGCACACAGCGCCTCCCCCGCATCGTCGGCGTCGGGCGAGCGAAGGACCTCATCTACTCGGGGCGCTTCGTGAAGCCCGAGGAGGCCCTGGCCATTGGGCTCGTCAGCAAGGTCGTGCCCTCGGCAGAGGTGTACGGCACGGCGCTGAAGTGGGCGGAGCGCTATGCGAAGGGACCGGCGGTGGCGCTCCTCGCGGCCAAACAGGCGATCCAGAACGGGATCGACCTCGACATGACGTCGGGGCTCTTGATCGAGCGACAGGCGTTCGCCGCTCTCTTCTCGACCGACGATCAGAAGATCGGGATGAAGTCCTTCGTCGAGCAGGGCCCGGGCAAGGCCGAGTTCAGCGGCCACTGACAGGCCTATTGCAGGCAGAACTCGTTGCCCTCGGGATCCTGCATGACAACCCAGTGCTCGCCCCGCTCCTCGACCTCCCGCACCTTCTCGGCCCCCAGCTGGGTCAGGCGCTCGACCTCTTCGTTTACTCGGGTGTGCTGAGCTGCGCCCGACAGACCGTGGGCCACGTTGACGTCGAGATGGACGCGGTTCTTCACGCTCTTGGGCTCGGGGACGCGCTGGAAGAGCAACCGGGGGCCGACACCGTCGGGGTCGACGCAGGCATTGGTCCAATCCTTCTCCGGGATGCCCATCGCGGTGAGCCACGACTCCCAGGAGTCGAAGCCTTCAGGTGGGCCCTGCTGAACGTAGCCGAGGGCTTGAGCCCAGAACTCGGCCAGGCGGGCGGGATCCGCGCAATCGAATGTGACCTGGATCTGAGTCGCCATGAGGTTCCCTCCTTGATGCGCCCGCGCGCGTGCAGGCTACCCCTCGGGCGTGACCGAGCCTCCTCGATTCCGGCCCGCGTATCCTGTCCCGATGCATCGACCAGACCCGGATCGACGAAGCCTCCCCGTTCGTCGCATCGAGATGCCCACCCCCTACGCGGTCGGGCCTGTTAACGCGTACCTGATCGAGGCGGAGCCGCTCACCCTCGTCGATGCGGGTATCAACACTCCCGCCTCGCACAACGCTCTCGTGATCGCGCTGACCTCGGCCGGCTACTTCCTCGAGTCCATCGAACGCGTCCTCGTGACCCACGCGCACCCAGATCATTACGGCCTCGTCCACGTGATCCAGGAGTCATCCGGTGCGACCGTTTACTTCCCCCAACGCGAGATCGAGCGAGTGCGCGACCGCCAGATGCTGTTCGAGGTGGGTCGCTTGCTCCTCGAAGCCGGGATGCCGCTCGAGCTGCTGTTCAAGATGGACCAGGAGCGCAAGAAGGATCCGCATCCCGGTCTCAGGCACGACGAGGTCATCCCCGTGAGAGACGACGACCTGTTCGAGTTCGAGAGCTCCGACGGTGGGTTCGAGCTCGAGGCCATGAACATGCCCGGGCACACCGGCGGCCACATGGTTTACGTGGACCGCGCGTCCGGCACCATGTTCGCCGGCGACCAGCTCCTCCCCGACGTATCGCCCAACCCTCTCCTCGAGCCGTCGCTGGACGAGCCGGGGGAGAGACGTCGCTCGCTCGAGGAGTACCTCGCGTCGTTGGAAAGGATGGCGGCCCTCGAGCTCACCCTCGCGTATCCGGGCCACGGTGACCCGATCACGAATCCGGGAGCGCTGATCGCACGAACGATCGAGCATCACGAGAAGCGCAAGGCGACGGTTGCCGGCCACCTCGGACGCGAGGGCAAGAGCCCGTACGAGATCGCCTCGGAGATCTATCCGAAGTTAACCGGCTACGACGTCTTCCTCGGTGTCTCCGAGGTCGTCGCTCACCTGGACCTCGTCGTCGACGACGGGAACGCGATCGTCGACGAGCGCGACGGTGTCACCTACTATCGGTCCCCCTCACTCTGAGTGCGGGAGAGCACCTGGGCGGTCTCGACGGTACGGAGAATGGGCATGGGGTAAGGTGCTTGCTCTTGCAAGCACTCGACTCCGACATCTCTTTCCGTACGAAACCAGGAGGTAGTTCGTGAACATCGTGGTGTGCGTGAAACACATCCCGGATCCCAACCTCCCGCAGGAGATGGACGGGACCCGTCTCAAGCGGGAGGGCGTGCAGGGCGTTCTCGACCCGGGGGACGAGTTCGGGGTGGAGGCCGGGCTCCAGCTCAAGGAGGCTCACGAAGGCGAGGTGACCCTCGTCTGCATGGGGCCCGAGGCGGCCATGGAAGCGATCCGCAGGGGTCTCTCGATGGGCGCCGACAAGGGCATCCTGATCTCAGACGGCGCTCTGCAGGGAGCCGACGCCCTCGTCACCGCCCGCGTTCTTGCCGCCGCGATCGGACGCAACCAGTACGACCTCGTGATCGCGGGAGTCGAGTCGACCGATGGGTACACGGGAACCATGGCGGCAACGATCGCCGAGTTCCTGGGCGTCCCCATGGTCACGTTCGTGAAGACGATCGAGGGCTCGAACGGCGCCATCAAGGTCGACCGTCAGACGGCCGACGGCTACCACGTCGTCGAGTGCTCATTGCCGGCGCTGATAACGGTCACCGCCGGTGTGAACGAGCCTCGGTACGCGTCGTTCAAGGGGATCATGGCGGCGAAGAAGAAGCCGGTCGAGACACTGTCGCTGTCCGACCTCGGCCTGTCGGGTGATGACGTGGCGATCAAGCAGAAGGTCGCCGAGCTGGTCGACGCGGAGGAGCGCAAGGCCGGCGAGGTCATCGAGGACGACGGCACGGGAGCCGCAAGGATCGCGGACTTCCTGAAGGAAGCGAAGGTGATCTGATCGATGGGAGCCACCTGGGTTTACGCAGAGCAAGCGGACGGCAAGCTCGATCAGACCGCACTCGAGATCCTCACCAAAGCCAGGTCGCTCGGAGGCGACCTCGCGGCGGTCGTGCTGGGCAAGGGGGCGAGCGAGGCGGCGAAAGAGGCCGGAGAGTATGGGGCCAAGACCGTCTATGTAGCGGACGACGAGGTCTACGACGACTACATCGCGCAGCCCGCGACCGAGGCGCTCCATCACCTGGTGCAGGAGCATTCGCCCGAGCTCCTCCTGTTCGCGCTCAACTACGACTCGCGCGACATCGCCGGCCGTCTCTCTGCACGGCTGGGCGCTACGCTGATGTCGAACGTGATGGAGATCGAGAGCACGTCCAGGGCGAAGACGGCCATCTTCGGCGGAAATCAGATAGTTGACGTCGAGCTCGAAGGCAGCCCCAGGCTCGTGATCGTCCGGCCCAAGTCCTTCACGCCGGAGCCCTCGGGAGGCGAAGCCGACGTCGTCCCCGTCGACGTTCAGATCGGCGACGACGCCAAGAAGGCGAAACGCGTGGAGCGTCACGAGGAGCAGGCAGCCGGCCCGAAGCTCGAGGAAGCAGACGTGGTCATCTCCGGGGGCCGCGGCCTGCAGGACCCGAAGAACTTCGAGCTCCTCGACCAGCTCGCGGACGCGATCGGCAGCGCCGCCGTGGGTGCGACCCGTGCGGTGGTCGATGCCGGCTGGGTGCCGTACGCCTACCAGATCGGGCAGACGGGCAAGACCGTCAAGCCCGGCGTCTACATCGCAGTCGGTATCAGCGGCGCCACCCAGCACATGGTCGGGATGAAGGGTGCGAACAAGATCATCGCGATCAACAAGGACGAGGAGGCCCCGATCTTCCAGATCTCCGATCTCGGGGTGGTGGGCGATGCGCTCAAGATCGTGCCGAAGCTCATCGAAGAGGTGAAGTCCCGCAAGGGCTAAAGGGGCAGTGGGCCTGGGCGACCGGATCAGGAGCTTCTTCAGCAGGCGGAGCAACCCCGCTCTCGCCGAGCTGGAGGCGTTCGCGTCCGAGCACAAGGGTGTGGAGGGCTACATCGAGCCGCGCACGGCCACGAGCCCCACGACTCTCTTGCTGGTGGACCGCTACGGCGAGCACCTGCGCGGCCCGGTCAAGGACCCGGAGGACGGATTCGCCTTCTGCCGGCGCCTCGGCGTCCCCGTCTACGACGCCCAGGTCGTGGGCTATCCGCAGAGGATGAGGGACTACGAGCGCAACCGCAGAGCCACGGCCGAGGACTCGCTCGATCGCACGATCGAGGACCTCGAACGCCGCCTCACCGACGAGGACGAGGACCCCCCACCCCCCGGAAACTGAGCGCCCGAGACCACGCCACACGTGGCTCCAGGGGCAGAGCTATGTTGCAGACGAAGGGGCGAGGGCCGGCGGCCTCTTATCCTTGAGGTCATGCACTACCTCGACCACGCAGCCACGACGCCCGTGCTCCCGGAGGTCACGGAGCTCATGCTCCACATCCTCGAGGAGGACTTCGGCAACCCCTCCTCCGTGCACGCGGTCGGCAGGCGGGCGAAGGAGCAGGTCGAGGATGCACGAGAGCGGGTTGCGGCCGCGATCGGAGCCGGTCCGGGGGAGATCGTCTTCACGGGCGGCGGCACCGAGGCCGACAACCTTGCGATCAAAGGCGCGGCCGAGAAGCTCAGGGGCAACGGCAACCACATCGTCGTGACCGCGTTCGAACACCACGCCGTTCTCGACGCCGCGCACGCTCTCGAGGGCCATGGCTTCGACGTGACGGTCGTCCCCGTGACGCCCGATGGGTTGGTCGAGCCAGAGAGGGTGGGGGCCGCCGTTGGGTCGAAGACCCTGCTGGTCTCGGTCATGACGGTGAACAACGAGATCGGGACGGTCCAGGACATCCCTGCGATCGTGTCCGCGGTCAAGGAGGCGAACCCCGCCACGTTCGTCCACACGGACGCGGTGCAGGCCCTCGGGAACATCCCCGTCGACGTTCACGCTTGGGGGGTCGACCTCGCGGCGTTCGCCGCGCACAAGGTGGGTGGTCCAAAGGGAGTGGGAGCCTTGTTCGTTCGCTCCCACGTACCCATCGAGGCGGTGATCCACGGAGGAGGCCAGGAGCGGGGGATGCGCTCGGGGACGCTCAACGTGCCGGGGATTGCAGGGTTCGGGATCGCGGCCGAGATTGCCGCCAAGGAGGTCCACGAGAAGTCGGAGCGGGTAGGCGAGTTGAGGGATCGCCTCCTCGCAGGCATGCTGGAATCCTTTCCCGACATGATCGTGAACGGATCGCAGGGACGCCGCGCGGCCAACAACCTCAATGTCTGTATCCCGGGGGCCGAGGGGGAGATCCTGCTGCTGCTGCTGGACCAGGCCGACATCGCGTGCTCGTCGGGGTCGGCGTGCGCGTCGGGGGCCCTCGATCCCTCGCACGTGTTGCTGGCGATCGGGGTGGATCGAGAGCTGGCCAAGGGGAGCCTTCGCTTCACTCTGGGGCGCTCATCGACTTCCGGTGACGTCGACGCGGTTCTCGAGCACCTCCCAGACATCGTGGACCGCTCGCGGAGGGTTGCGTAGACGATGGCGCGCAAGCGTGCCGTCGTCGCGATGTCCGGCGGCGTCGACTCCTCCGTCGCGGCAGCCTTGCTGGTCGAGGCCGGCTACGACGTTACGGGCATCATGCTCAAGCTGTGGCGCGGCGATGCAGCGAACAACAATTCGGGATGCTGCAACCTCGGCGCGGCTGAGGACGCGCGGAGGGTGGCGGACGCGCTGAGCATCCCTTTCTACGTCCTCAACTTCGCGGAGCTCTTCGAGGGCACGGTTGTGAAGAGCTTTCACGAGGAGTACGCAGCCGGACGCACCCCGAACCCGTGCGTGCGATGCAACCAGTGGGTGAAGTTCGACGCGATGCTCGAACGCGCTGCGGCTCTGGGCGCCGACTATCTCGCAACCGGTCATTACGCGCGCCTGCGCCATGTCGACGGCGCTCACCGGCTTCTTCGCGGCGCGGACGTAGGCAAGGACCAGTCCTACGTCCTGTGGATGCTCAGGCAGGATCAGCTCGCCCGCGCGCTGTTCCCCGTCGGTGAGATGCGCAAGAGCGAGACTCGCAGGATCGCAGCCGACCTCGGTCTCCGCACCGCCTCGAAGCCCGACTCGCAAGAGATCTGCTTCGTGCGGGGGGGAGACCTCGGCCGTTACGTCGATGAGAACGTCGCCGGAGCGGCGACCCCAGGGCCGATGGTCGATGGGGACGGGCGTGTCCTCGCCCGGCACCGCGGCCTCGGCCACTACACGGTCGGACAGCGGAGGGGGCTCGGGATATCGCTCGGAGTCCCGGTATTCGTTACGAGGATCGACGCCGCTTCAAACACGCTGACCGTGGGTCCGCGCGAAGACCTCGGGGTGGCGAGCTTCACGACCGAGGAGACGAGCTTCGTCGACTCGTCCCCTCCCGCCGGCGTCGAGGTGACCGTGCAGCACCGGGCACACGGTGAGACCAACGACGCGACGTTGCATCCCATCGGAAGCGATCGCTGGGAGGCGCGGCTCGTCGCCCCCGTGGCTGCGATCGCCCGCGGGCAGTCGGCTGCGTTCTACTCGGCCGAGGAGCCCGATCGCCTTCTGGGGGGCGGCATCATCTCGTCCACGGTCCCTGCTGCGGCGGTGGCTTGACGGACCGGGTCCACCGGGACGTCTTGCGCGCGGAGTTCGAGCGCACCGCATCGACGTTCGCGGAGCGAACGGCGGGCCGCTTCGACGACTTGGACGTCGTCTCGTTCTCCGGGGTCGAACAGGGGGAGGTTGTCGTCGAGGTCGGTGCAGGCACCGGCAACTTTCTCGCGCTGTTCGAGGAGCAGGCGGCCGGCCTCGTCGCGGTAGACCTAACCGAGGGGATGCTGCGAGAGGCACGACGTCGCTTCCCTCGCATGATTGCCGTCATGGCGGACGGAGCGTCCCTCCCGCTGACTTCCGGCTCGGTGGACCTCGTCTCGTGCGCGCAGATGCTCCACCACGTGTGGGAGCCGCTCGCGCTCCTCAAAGAGATGCGCCGGGTGGTCAAGGCCAACGGACACGTCCTGGTAGTCGACCAGGTGGCGACCGAGCGCTACGAGGAGGCGGTGATGATGAACCGGCTCGAGATCATTCGCGATCCCTCACACGCCTCGTGCCGACCCCCTTCCGCGATGCGCACCCTTGTGCGGGCCACAGGACTCGAGATCCTCGACGAGAAGATCTCGGAATCCACTCAAACGATGTCGGACTGGATGGGGACGGGTGAGTTCCCACCGGAGCGGTTCGAGGCTGTCACGCGCTTCATCGAGGAACACGGCTCGGAGACCGGCATGGACTTCCGCTACGAGGAAGGCCGGTGGGCATTCACGCGCCGCCGCATGATGCTTCTTGCCCAGAGGTGACGAGGACGGCCACCCAACGGTGGAGGATGAGCGGGTGAGCAAACCTAGCAAGCCCACCAAGAGTCAGGCGGCGAAGCGCGCCAAGGAGCTCCGCACCGCGATCGACCATCACTCCTACCGCTACCACGTGCTCGACGACCCCGAGATCGCGGACGCCGAGTACGACGCGCTGGTCGGAGAGCTGATGAAGATCGAGGAGACCTATCCCGACCTCGTCACTCCGGATTCGCCGACGCAACGCGTGGGCGCGCCTCCATCCGATCTGTTCGCCCCGGTGAGGCACCGGAGCCCGATGATGTCCCTCGACAACTGTTTCTCGATCGAAGAGCTCCTGGCGTGGGGCAAGCGTGTGGAGCGTGCGATCGGAACCGCGGCTGGCTTCGTAACCGAGCTCAAGATGGACGGGATCGCGGTAAACCTCATCTACGAGGACGGCGCCTTCGTCAAAGGCGCCACCCGGGGGGACGGGAGGACCGGTGAGGACATCACCGCCAACTTGAAGACTGTGAGGGCCGTGCCGCTCAAGCTCAGAGGCAAGGCGCCAAAGGTCATCGAGGCCCGCGGCGAGGTCTATATGCGCACCGACGACTTCGAGAAGCTGAACACGAAGCTCGGGGAGCAAGGCAACAAGACCTTCGCCAACCCTCGAAACGCGGCCGCCGGCTCTCTCCGCCAGAAGGATCCTCACGTAACTGCCGATAGGAACCTCTCCCTGATCTGTCATGGGATCGGCTACGTGGAGGGTGCGCGGTTCAAGTCCCACTCGGAATCGCTCGAGACGCTCCGACGTCTGGGCCTGCGCACGAACCCCGAGAGTCGCCTCTTGGAGAACCTCGACGAGGTATACGAGTTCTGCGTGCACTGGGAGGAGCATCGCCACGACGTTCCGTACGAGATCGACGGCGTCGTCGTGAAGGTGGATTCGATCGCGCAGCAAGAGGAGCTGGGCTACACCTCGAAGGCGCCTCGATGGTCGATCGCATACAAGTTCCCACCCGAGGAACGCACGACGCTGCTCAAGGACATCTTCGCCTCGGTCGGACGCACCGGTGTCGTCACCCCCTTCGCCAATCTCGAGACCGTGTTCGTCGGGGGTGTGAACATCACCACCGCGACGCTCCACAACGAGGACGAGGTCGCGCGCAAGGACGTCCGGCCCGGCGACACCGTCATAGTCCGCCGCGCCGGAGACGTCATACCCGAGGTCGTGGGACCGGTGCTGACGAAGCGCCCCAAGAACGCGAAGCCCTGGAGGATGCCGAAGAAGTGCCCGTCGTGCGGCAGCGCGCTCGTGCGCAACGAAGGGGAGGCCGCGACGCGGTGTGTGAACATCTACGAGTGTCCCGCCCAGAGCCGGGAGCGGATCTTCCACTTCGCCAGCCGCGGCGGGATGGACATAGAGGGGTTCGGCTATCAGACGATCGTCACTCTGCTCGAGAAGGGCTGGTTGAAGGACGTGAGCGACATCTACTTCCTGAAGCCCGAGCAGCTCGCTGAGCTGGAAGGCTGGGGGGACAAGTCCATAGCCAATCTCATGAACGCGATCAACCAGTCTCGTACCCGCCCGCTGGAAGCATTCCTGCGGGCCCTGGGGATCCCCCACGTCGGCGGGGCGGCGTCGCAGATCCTTGCAGAAGAGGTCGGGTCGCTCGAGAAGCTCGAGACCATGACCGCGGAGGAGCTCGAGGCGATCGAGGGCATCGGTCCGATCATCGCCGAGGCGATCGAGGCCTACTTTGCCGAGGAGCGCAACCGCGCGGTCCTGGCACGCCTCCGAGAAGGAGGCGTGAAACCGGCGCCACCGGCCCCCAGGAAGACCGGCCCGCTCGAAGGGAAGACCTTCGTGGTGACGGGTTCGCTCGAGGACTTCACGCGCAGCCAGGCCCTAAACGAGATCGAGGAACGTGGGGGCAAGGTGACCTCCAGCGTGTCCAAGAAGACCGACTACGTCGTGGTTGGGGAGAACCCCGGTTCGAAGTACGACAAGGCGCTGTCACTCGGCGTCGAGATACTCGACGAGGCCGGTCTGAAGAAGCTGCTCGGCTAGAGCGCGGCCATGCGTAGATGTCCCTCGCCAGGACGTGGGCCAAGAAAGAAACCGGCGCCGGGGTGACCCGGCGCCGGTTGTGGTTCGGCCTTTGCATCGCCCGCACTTCGAAGGAAGACCTTCGCCCGGGGGACCAATCCGGGGCGGTGACGCCGGTGAACCGGTTGGGATTCTGCCCGTGGCCCTCGACAAGGAGATGGCCAGAATCCGTGGTGCCTAGGCCACTAGCAGCCGGTCACCTCGTGAGGTCCGCAAGAACTATCAGACAGTTTGGACCACCTCCTTTCTCACGTACCGCCATGATGGCATATGCGGGACGACAGGTGCGCGCTTGTCGAGGGGTTTTCGGCCGGGCGCGATGACCTATAGTTGGCTCCGAACTTGACCGCTCGGTCAACTTCTTTCCTGGAACGGGAGGCAGACGTGGGCTTCGACCTGCAACCAACCGACGAGCAGCGGGCGTTGCAGGAGACGTTGCGGGACTTCGCGAGGGAAGTGCTCCGCCCTGGAGCCCGCGACTGCGAGTCGGCCCGCGCCGTGCCGGACGAGATGGCGCGCCAGGTCCACGAGATCGGCGTGGCGGCACCGGTCGACGAGGCCTACGGGGGTGGCGGCACCTTCGATGCGGTGACCTACTGCATGGGGGCCGAGGAGCTGGCGTGGGGGGACCCCGCGATTGCGTACCAGCTGCTCGGGTCGGGCCTCGCCGCTATCGCCCTGGGCCTCGCGGGGAGCGAAGAGCAGAAGGCGGACTATATGCCTGCGTTCGCCCAAGCCACACCGGCGGCTTCGTTCGTCGCGGTGGGCGAGAAGGTCGCCGGAGGCGACATCGAGTCGCTCGCTACGGCTATCGACGACGGGAGGGTGACCGGAACGAAGTACGGGGTGCTGAACGCGGCCACCGCCGGAGTGGGGATCGTCCTCGGACGAAGCCACCAGGGTCCGGCTGCGGCCGTCGTGCGACCCGCTTCGTTCGAGATCGTCAAGCCGGAGGAGAAGCTCGGTCTCGAGGCCGCGCCGACATCTGTCGTGAGGTTCGAGGGGCCCGGTGACGTGCTGCCGCCCGGAGAGGGGCTGAACAAGGCCGTGCTGTGGTCGAAGCTCCTCACGGGGGCCGTGGCGATCGGCTGCGCGCGCGCCTCGTTCGAGTACGCGGCACGGTACGCGACCGAGCGCGAAGCCTTTGGGAAACCGATTGGTGCGTTCCAGGGGATTTCCTTCCGCATCGCAGACATGGCGATAGAGATCGATGCGGCCAGGCTGACATTGTGGCGAGCCGCGTGGAAGCTGGACAGGGGGGAAGCCACGCAGGCCGATGTCGCGGAGGCCAACGGTAACGCGCTGCAAGCGGCCGTTCGCTGCGGCGATGACGGGGTACAGGTGCTCGGAGGGCACGGCTATATCCGCGACCATCCCGTCGAGAAGTGGTTCCGCGACGCGGTGACCCTGTCCGTATTCGATGCCCCCGACGTCCTCGGCGACGCGATGGTTGCACGCAGCGTCCCGGTGGGAGGTTAAGGTTCATGCCCGTCGATTTCGAGCTCGACGAGACCGTCGCCATGATCAAGCAGTTCGTACACGCGTTCGCGGAGGCCAAGCTGCGGCCGCTTGCGCGCGAGGCGGACGAGAAGGGCGCCCTTCCTCTCGAGACGATCAAGGAGCTAGGACAGCTCGCCGGCAACCGCGCCTCGGTGATGCCCGAAGAGCGCGCGGACGTGGCGGTCGGGAAGCCGATCGGCAGCATGATCGCCGTCGTCGGCTCCGAGGAGCTCGCATGGGGTGATCCGGCCGTACTCCTGAACGTCCCGGGTCCCGGCCTCGCTGCACCTTCAATCATCGCGTCCGGGACGCCCGAGCAGAAGAAGAGATTCCTCGACGACATCTTCGGGGTCGACAGCGACGAGCCGCGCTTCGGCGCGCTGGCGGTAACGGAGCCTCAAGCGGGGTCGGACGTCTCCAATATTCAGTCGACCGCGGTGCGCGACGGAGACGAATGGGTCCTGAACGGTCAGAAGATCTACTGTACGAACGGAGCCCGCGCCGAGATCGTCGTGGTGAACGCGACCGTGGACAAGTCTCTGGGTCGCGCGGGGCAGAAGTTCTTCGTGATCGAGAAGGGGACGCCGGGGTTCAGCATCCTCAAGATCGAGAAGAAGATGGGGCTCGCCGCTTCGGAGACGGCTGCGTTCTCGCTGGACGACTGCCGCATCCCATTGGACAACATCCTCGGCGGCGAGGCGGCGCTCGAGCCGCACGGCTCCGGCTTCAAGGGCACCATGAAGGCGTTCGACTCGTCTCGTCCATCAGTCGCGGCGATGGCGTTGGGGATAGGGCGTGCCTCGTATCAGTACGCACGCGACTGGGTCTATTCAGAGCTCCCGATGACGACCAGCTTCACTCGCAAGAGCGCCATCGAGCAAAAGCTCGGTGAGATGAAGCGAGAGCTCGGCGCGGCTCGTGGGCTCGTGTGGAGGTCGGCTTGGATGGCCGATCAGAAGATCCCGAACTCCAAAGAGGCATCGATGGCAAAGGCTTACGCGCCTCAGGTTGCGCTCAAGGCTTGCGTCGGCGCGATACAGATCATGGGGCCGGAGGGCTACTCGAAGGACCATTTGGTCGAGAAGTGGTTCCGGGATATCAAGGTCTACGACATCTTCGAGGGCACCGGGCAGATCCAGCGAGTCGTGATCAGCCGACAGATCCTCGGGCGACTAGATTAGGACGCACAGGAAGGCGGGGAGGTAAGCCAAATGGCACTGCTGGACGACAAGATTGCGATCGTTACCGGCGCCGGCCGGGGGATCGGGCGCGAGCATGCGCTGGCGCTCGCTGAAGCCGGGGCCAAGGTCGTGGTGAACGACCTCGGGGGCTCGGCGGCAGGCGAGGGTTCGGATACCACACCCGCTCAATCGGTGGCGGACGAGATCAAAGGCGCGGGCGGCGAGGCGACGGCCAACTACGACAACGTGGCCGACTTCCAGGGGGCCGAGAACATGATCAAGCAGGCCATCGGCGACTTCGGCCGTCTGGACATCCTCGTCAACAACGCCGGCATCCTTCGCGACCGCATGCTGGTGACGATGACGGAGGAGGAGTGGGACGCCGTCATCGCCGTCCATCTGAAGGGTCATTTCGCACCGACGCACCACGCAGGCGCGTACTGGCGCGAGCAGTCGAAGGCCGGCAACCAGATCAACGGTCGCGTGATCAACACCTCGAGTCCCTCAGGCGTCTTCGGGAACGTCGGCCAGACGAACTATGGCGCCGCAAAGGCCGGGATCGCCTCGTTCACGATCATCGCGGCGCAAGAGCTCGGACGTTACGGAGCGACGGTCAACTGTCTGGCCCCCAACGCACGCACGAGGATGACGGAGAACATCTTCGGGGCGATGCCAAAGCCCGCCGAGGGTGAGTACGACCCGCTCGATCCGGCCAACATCTCTCCAGTCGTGGTCGCCTTGGCCAGCGACGAGGCCCAGGGCATCACCGGTCAGTGCCTCTTCGTCTACGGCAGCACCGTCAACGTGTTGAAGCCGTGGGACGTCGGCACGTTCGTGCAGAAGGGCGAGGGTGTGTGGGAACCCGAGGAGCTCTTGGGGCAACTCTTGGAGTCGTTCCCGAAGGGGATCGCGCCGACCGACATGATGACTTGGTTGGGGCGAGCCTCCGGCCAGTCATGACCCCCGCACCGGCGACCTCTGGACGCCGTCCGTTGGAGTGGAGATGAACGACAAAGAGCTCGAGTTCAGGCTCCCCGTAGACCCCGACAAGGTCTCCGAGTTCGCGGTCGCGGTGGGGGAGGACAACCCCATCTATCACGACCCCACTGTCGCCCGGCAGCTCGGATTGCCCGGCCCGGTTGCTCCTCCAACGTTCACCGTGACGCAGATCTTCCAGATCCCCCGCGTTGAGCGCGAGCAACGTCTAGGGGCGAACCTGGACTACGAGCGCGTGCTTCACGGCGAACAAGAGTTCGTCTACAAGCGCCTGCCGCTCGCGGGTGAAACGCTCAACGGTGTCATGAGGATCTCCAAGGACTTCGAGAAGGAGGGAAAGCGGGGAGGAACCATGCGATTCGTGACCTACGAGACCATTTTCACGGACGCGGACGGCGATGAAGTGCTGAGCGCCTATTACACGCTGATCCAAACGGCGAAGGACCCGTCCTCGTGAGCGAGGTACAGAGCGTCACGCGCGACGGGGTGACCCCCGGCATGGAGCTGGGAGAGATCGTCTACGGTCCCGTGACGCGAGAGGACTTCATCCGGTACGCGGATGCATCCGGGGATGACAACCCCATCCATCAAGACGAGGAGTACGCGCGCCGGAGCGGAGCACCGACGGTATTCGCGATGGGGATGTTGAATGCCGGCTACCTCGCGCACGCCGCCTCCGACTGGTTCGGAGGGCCGCAGAACCTTCGGCGATTCAAGGTGCGATTCACCACGCGCGTCTGGCCCAGCGACGAGGTCGTCTGCCAGGGCAGGGTTGCGAGCATCGAGGATGGGCTGGTGAAGGTGACCCTCCAGGCGATGCGACGGGGTAAGGGGCCGGAGGGAGTGGAGCTTCCAGAGGAGGAGACCGCCATCGTCGGCGAGGCCGACGTCGAGCTGCCGGAGTAAGGAGGAAAAAATGCCGCTTAACACGGACCTGGTCGGCAAGGAATATCCCGAATCCACATACGAGGTGACCGCAGAGGCGATCGAGAAGTACGCGCGCGCTACGAACGACGAGAACGAGCGCTACTTGAGTGGCGAGAACGTTGTCGCGTCGCCGATCTTCCCCATCGTGCCCGCGTTTCGCTATCTCATGGAGGCGGGCATGGACCCGGAGCTTGAGGCCGATCTCCTGAGACTCGTTCACGGAGAGGAGGAGCACATCCTGCACAAGCCTCTTCGGGAGGGTGACGTCCTTACAATTCATCCGGTTATCGAGTCGATCGAGCGCAAGGACACGGGGGAGACGTTCACGATCAACGTCGGTGAGAGGGATCGGCAAGGCGACCTCGTAGCAGAGATCAGAGCGACGTCGTTCATCCGCGGCACGGGCTCCGGCAAGAGGCCCTCGTCTCAAACGGCCGAGCCGTCCACACGCGAGATCGTCCACGAGGACACGACCAAGGTGGACGAGGACCAGACCCACAGGTACGCGGAGGCCTCCGGAGACCAGAACCCGATCCACCTGGACGAGAACACCGCCCGCATGGCCGGCTTGCCGGGGATCATCCTGCACGGCATGTGCACGATGGCGATGGCGACGAAGGGTGCGGTCAACGGGCTCTCCGGAGGGGACCCGACGCGGGTGAAGCGAGTGGCGGTTCGTTTCTCGAGGCCGGTGCTCCCCGGGCAGGAGCTCACGACGAGGTTCTGGAAGGAGGGTTCAGGGAACGGCACGACCGTGTACGGGTTCGAGACCTACAACCCCGACGGGCGGGCAGTCATCAAGAACGCCTCGGTGGAGATCGCCGACGCCTAGCCGGGGTTTCCCTAGAACTCTCGGTTAGCCGAAGAAGCCGCACGAGAAGGTCGCGCTGCGCCACACGACAAGAGCGACGCCGATCCCGATGATCAGCGCAGCCGTTGCAAGCTGCGGTCCAAGGGCCGCTCGATCTTCCGGCCGGTCGAAACCGGCTCCTATCGCACCACCCGCGAGCAGCCCGCCGATGTGGGCGACGTTGTCGATGCCTGCTATGGCGAAGCCCAGGAACAGGTTCAGCCCGATGAAGAGCAGCAGGCTTCGCTGGAAGTTCGCCATAAACTGCTGCCGGCGGCGGTTGTGCGTAAAGACGAGCAACGCTCCGGCAACCCCGAAGATTGCGCCCGAGGCACCCACTCCGATCGCGTTGCAGGGGCCGAACGCGAACGAGGCGGCGCTCGCCACGAAACCTGAGCCCAGGTAGAGGACTAGGAAGCGGCGGGTGCCGAAGGCCTGCTCCACGTGTGGTCCGTAGACGTAGAGCACGTACATGTTGAACAAGAGGTGGAGCACGAAGTTCGGGGCGTGCAGGAACATGGCGGTCACCAGCCGGTACCACTCTCCATCGACGATCGCACCGGGCACCTGCGCGAAACGCCCCGTCACGGCGTCGAAGCCGAGAAGCTGCTGCCCGATGTAGACGACGACGTTCGTAACGAGCAGCACCAGGACGGCCGGCGCGGTAGCGGCGAGCGCCGTGCGCACCTTCGGCCGGCTCCTGCGTGCCTCGGCCACGCATTCGGGGCAATGCTGGCCGACGGACGCCGGGATCGCGCAGCGCCCGCAGATGGGCCGATCGCACCGGCTGCAGCGCAACCTCGTCGGGGTGTCGGGGTGCCCGTAGCAGTAGGTCTCCTCGGATTCGTCCAGGAGCTGATCAGTTCGCGGGGAGTCGCTCATCGAGCAATGGTCGCATGGCCTCGCGTGTATGAGAGGTAATCGCGTCTCGTGCACACGGCCTCTATCCTGGGGCGATGAGGGCCCGGGTCGCGACCTTCAACATCCATCACGGCCTGGGGGCAGACGGGCGTCTCGATCTCGATCGCACAGTCGCGGCCATACGGAGGCTTGATCCTCAGCTGATCGCTCTGCAGGAACTGGACAGGGGTCTGGACCGTTCCGGCGGAGTGGATCAGCCGTCGGCGATCGAAGAAGCCACCGGGCTCAGGGTCCACTTCCGGCCCACGGTGACCCGGCCCCGCGGCCGCGCATACGGGATCGCACTCGCGTCCTCCGAGCCGCTCGACGTCGATTTTCTGAGCCTGCCTCGGCGGCGCGGTGAGGAGCCGCGCGGGGCGATCGTCACCCGCTGGCACGGGGTCCTCGTCATCGCCACGCATCTGTCCACCGTCCGGGCTGCGAGGAGGGCGCAGGTCCGGGCCCTCACCTCGAGGATCGAGACGGAGGCCGGGCCTGCTCTGTTGGTGGGCGACCTCAACGACAGTGGGCCCGGTCTCGGTCCCTTGCGCACGGCGGGTCTGGAATTCTCGACCGGCCGCGGCCCGAGCTTGCTCCGGCGCTGGTGGCGCCGGCCGATCGACCACATCGCAGGGGGGAAGGGGGTGAGGATCCTGTCCACGGGCACCCTCACCAGCGACGCCTCGGATCACGCGCCGGTCTTCGCCGAGGTTGAGCTTCCTGTACACTAGAGTTCTGTTTGTTGATTCTGATATCTTATGAGCCTGAAAATGCAGGCCAATTCCACTGGGCCGGGGGTGGCTCGTGTGACGATTCCTGGAATGAAGGCGGCTCTCGCCCTCGTGTTCGTCGCGCTCGTTGTGACCGCCTGCGGCCGGGCGGAGACGAGCGACTCCGAGAGGATGCGGGCAGACCGGGCGCGCGCCGCGGCGGATGAGGCCCTCGAGGCCGTCGACCTCATGAAGGCCGACCTCGAGGCGCTCGAGGCCGAGCTCGAGGACAGGGTCGTCGGGCTTCGCAGAGAGCGTGAGAAGGCGGCCGGCAAGCTCGATCGGGTCGGCGAGCGGTTGTGGGGTGCCCTCTCCCGCCTCCAGGACTCGATGGCCGGCATCAGGCAGAGCTCGGCCGGCGCGGCCTCCGAAGCCGCCTCCGCTTTGAATGAGGCTCGTTCGGCGGCTAGAGCCGTCGCGGTGCTCGAGAGCCGCTTCGACTATCACCTCCGCCGCGACCACGGTGGTGGCTAGGTGAAGCTGATGCGCGACCTCGTCGGTGCAACGCTGTCCGAGCGTTACCGGCTCGTGGCTCGAATCGCGGGAGGCGGCATGGGCGAGGTCTACCGGGGCCATGACCTCTTGCTGGATCGGGCGGTCGCGGTAAAGCTCCTCCAGCCTTCTCTGGCGGAGGACCCGGACGTCGTCGACCGCTTCCGCGCGGAGGCGCGAGCCGCCGCCCGGCTTACACATCCAAACGTCGTCGCGGTTCACGATTGGGGAAGCGAGGACGATCGCACCTACTACATGGTGATGGAGTATGTGGCCGGGACGGACCTGCGAGATGTGCTCGTGTCGCGCGGCAAGGTCGAGCCGGCGCAGGCTGCAGAGATCATGGCGAGCGTCTGCGATGCGCTCTCCCTCGCTCACTCGGTTGGACTCGTGCATCGAGACGTCAAGCCCGAGAACATCCTGATGGCCCGCAACGGAACGGTAAAGGTGGCCGACTTCGGTATCGCGGCGATCGCGGACTCGAACGTCACCTTGCCCGGCACGATCCCCGGCACCCTTCGCTACCTCGCACCGGAGCAGGCGGAGGGGACGGAGGCGACCAAGGCTTCGGACATCTGGGCTGCGGGAGCGGTGCTCGCCGAGCTGCTGACCGGGATGCCGCCGCTGCACGGGTCCGGCGCGGAGCTGCTGCGCCGGCGCGCGCTCGAGGAGGTGGAGCCGCCGTCCAAGATCGACCCCACGGTGCCCGAGGAGCTCGACGAGGTCGTGCTCAAGGCTTGCGCTCGCCGGCCCGAGACCCGCTACCTCGACGCAGCAGAGATGGGCGAGGAGCTGAGGTCCATTGCCACGAGGTCTCTGGACGAAGCTCCCGCTTTGGCCTCGTTGCTGGACCAGGTGACCGGTGAGGTGCGCCTTCCGGACATGGAGCCGACGACTCACTCGCGGCGACACATGCGAGGTAAGCGGCGGCGTTCCCAGCGCATCCTGCGCGCGTTGATCGCGGCGGTCGTCGTCGCGGTGCTGGCGGTGGGCGGCGCCACAGCCGCGCCTTTCCTGTTCGGGCCCTCGATGGTCGACGTGCCGGGTATCACCGGCCTGAGCCGCGCCGAGGCGGCGAGCGAAGCGCGTGCGCTGGGGCTCGATCTCGAGATCGAGGGGCGCAAGCGCGATCCCCAGGTTCCTCGTGGCCAGATCATCTCCCAGACACCGGCATCCGGCGAGATCGAAGAAGGATCGACCTTGCTCGTCGTCGTCTCCGCAGGCCCTCCGCTGGCGCGGGTCCCCGAGCTGATGGGCATCACACAACGGGAGGCGAGGAAGGCTCTCGTGAAGAACCACCTCGAGCTGGGCGACGTGACTCGCGAGTTCTCAATGAAGGAGCCCGGCAAGATCATCGAGGTCGAAGCGGTGCCGGAAGCGGGCAAGCTGGAATGGGGTAGTGCGGTCGATGTCGTGGTGAGCAAGGGGCCGGAGCCCGTTCAAGTGCCGTCCGTGGTCGAGCTCAAGGCGGCGAAGGCGAAGGAGGCTCTTGCGGCGGCAGGCTTCGTATCGGTGCTGGTGGATGCGTATTCGAACCAAGTCCCGCCGGGCAGGGTGATCTCAACCGACCCGCCGGCCGGCGCGATGGCCGACGAGAAGAGCGAGATTCAGGTGTATGTGTCGATCGGCCCTCAGTACGAGAAGGTCACGATGCCCGACGTTCGCAACATGACTCTCGAAAAGGCCAGGGCTCGCTTGGAGGCGCTGGGCCTGCGCGTTCGTGTCCAGCGATCGTGTCCCGGCAACATGGTCGTCGAGACGGATCCCATCGCCGGCACCAAGCTGCGTGAGAACGATCCCGTCGCTCTCTTCATCTGCTGACCCCTCCCCTTTTGTGCTAACTCAGTAACAAATGTAGGGGGTTGAGTTAGCAGAAAAGAGTGGAGGCGACTCGCGCCGAGCCGATCGGACGCATGAGCTCGTTCCTTAGACGGGGATGCCCCAGCCCCGCAGGGTCTCGACGAAACGCGGCGTGCAATCGAGCTTGGCTACGTCTCGCAGGGGAACCCAGCGCGCCTCGACTGCATCGTCGGAGGCGCTTGGTGTTGCGTCGTCGAGCGGCTGGGCGAGGAAGTCAAGAATCACGAAGTGCTCGTCACCCGCCCATTCGAGGATGCCGAGAAGGTCGCCGACCTCGATGTCGATACCGG
>JBOGXB010000032.1:0-22178 GCA_050694215.1 Actinomycetota bacterium | reverse complement strand
GTTCGACCGCAGGTTCGGCACCCGGGTCGACACGGCTCAGATGATCGCGCTCGAGAAGCACGGACGACGGAGCAGGCTCGAGCGCCCGAGGTTGTCGAGCAACTGGAGCGCGGCAGCTCTGTTCGCAGGCTTCCTGTTGCTCGTTCTCGCGGTGGTCGGGTTGGTGTCGGAGCCGAACGGCGATGAGAGTCCGGGGAACGTCGCGTCGCAAGAGGAGACACCGACTCCGGAGCCGAGCGACACGCCCACGACTACTCCGTCACCCACTCCGACTCCGACGGACATCGAGGACATCATCGCGACTGCAGAGACGATCGAGCTCGAGGTCGTCGCGACCACCGGCCGCTGCTGGACGACGGTGACCGCCGACGGCGAGGAGGTCTTCACCGGGACCCTGGAGGTCGGACAAAGCGAGACGTTCACCGCGGAGGAGAAGATGGACGTCGTCCTGGGCAACGCAGGAGGCGTCGAGCTCAAAGTGAACGGTCAGGACATCGGCTCACCCGGAGGCACCGTGGTCAACTTCAGCCTGCCGGAGGACGTCGACTCCCTCACGTAGTGGCACAGGTCTCGATCGTCACGCTCGGGTGCCCGAAGAACGCGATCGACTCCGAGGGGCTCGGAGGTTTGCTCGCGGCGGGGGGGCACGACGTCTCGGATGACCTCGATGGAGCGGACGTCGTGCTCGTCAACACCTGCGGGTTCATCGATCCGGCTCGCCGCGAGACGATCCAGGAGGCGCTCGACCTTGCCTCGCTCAAGCAGTCCGCGGGCCTGAAGGGGCTCGTCCTGACGGGGTGCCTGGTGGCCCGCTCTGCGGACGAGCTGGCCGAGGCCCTCCCCGAGGTCGACGCCCTCGTCGACTTCGCCGCCTACCCACGGGTGGCGGAGATCGTTCACGGGGTTGCGACCGGGACGCTGGATGCGCGCGTACACGGCGATCCCGACACCCGCTTCGACCCGGCGTGGTGGGACGCGTCGATGGCGGCGAGTCCCCGGCTCCGTTTCGGCCGGGCGCCGTGGGCCTATCTCAAGGTCGCCGAGGGATGTGACCGGGGTTGCACCTTCTGCGCCATCCCGCTCATGAGGGGCAAGCTCCGCTCCCGGCCCCCCGACGTGATCGAGGACGAGGCCCGCAGGCTCGCGGCACAGGGCGTCTCGGAGCTGTCGCTCGTGAGCCAGGACTCGGTCATGTGGGGCCGCGACATCGGAGCAGGAGACCTCGTGTCGTTGCTCCAGCGGCTCGAACGCGTGGACGGCATCCACAGGATCCGTCTCATGTATCTCCATCCGCAGGGAGTCACCGACGAGTTGATCGACACGATGATCTCGTCCGAAGTGATCGCGTCCTACTTCGATCTCTCTCTGCAGCACGTCGCGCCGAGTGTGCTCAGGGGGATGGGTCGGTGGGGGGGCCGGGGTCGTTTCGAGCGCATGATCGACCGCATCCGTTCGCTGGATCCTCTGGCCGGCCTGCGTTCGACGTTCATCCTCGGCTTCCCAGGTGAGACCGACGATGACGCTGAGCAGGTCGCGGCTTTTCGTTGCCGACGCCGAGATCGACTGGGTGGGCACCTTTACTTACTCGCGCGAAGTCGGGACGCGCTCGCACGACATGGCGGATCAAGTCCCCGATTCCGTCGCGCGCGAGCGTGCCGAGTACGTCGAGAGCGTCGGCGAGGAGACGATGGGACGGCGGGCACTGGCTCTCGTCGGAGAGCGGCTCGAGGTGCTGACGGAGCGATTCGACCTCGCCGAGGGAGCATGGATCGGGCGGTCGAAGCGGGAGGCGCCCGAGATCGACGGCGAGATCCGCTTCGCATCGGAGGAACCGCTCGAGGTGGGCCGCTACGTCGACGTGACGATCACCGGCAGCGACGGCGTGGACCTGATCGGCGAGCCTCACGCCCGATAGCGGCGCTCCTACGGCGGCTCTCGCCGAGGTTAGACCGGGAGTCGCCTGGATAGGCTTCCAGCCACCATGACGTTGCCCAATGCGATCACCGTCACTCGCATCGCGCTGGTGCCGGTGTTCTGGCTGCTCGCCTACGCTCGTGGTGACGCGACCGCCGTGGCTTCGTTCGCGGTGTTCGTCGTGGCCTCGTTATCGGACTCACTCGACGGATACCTGGCGCGGCGCGACGGCACCTCGACGCGCGCGGGCGAGTTCCTCGATCCTCTGGCCGACAAGCTGCTTGTTGGGGCGGCTCTCGTGGTCCTCGTGGATCTGCAGGGTTTCCCTTTGTGGGCGGCCTTGGTCATCGGGGTTCGGGAGCTGGCGGTGCAGGTCCTGCGCGTGAGCATCGTGCGGGAGGGAGGCACGCTGCCGGCCTCTCGCGCGGCAAAGACGAAGACCGCAGTGCAGATCGGCATGGTGGGCTGGTGGTTGCTGCCCTGGGAGACGTCCGCGGCCCACTGGCTCTGGTTGGTGGCAGCGCTCGTCACGACCCTGTGGTCGGGGGCCGAGTATTTCGTCCGCTACAGACAGACGAAGGAGAAAGTGCTCTGAACGCCGAGATCGTTGGGGTGGGCACCGAGCTGCTGCTGGGTCAGATCGTCAACACGAATGCCGCGGAGATCTCGCGCCAGCTGGCCGCAACCGGGGTCGACGTCTACTTCCATTCAGTGGTCGGGGACAACATGAAGCGCATGAAATCGGTGATCGAGAGCGCGATGTCTCGCTCCGACGTGGTCATCGTCACGGGTGGGCTCGGTCCCACTCCGGACGACATAACGCGCGATGCGCTCGCGGATGTACTCGGGGTGCGGCTCGTGCGCCACCCGCGGCTCGTGGGACTGATCGAGGAAGTCTTCGCCCAACTAGGACGCGACATGCCGGATGAAAACCGGCGTCAGGCCGACATCCCCGACGGCGCGAGGACGATCGATCCCGTCGGGACCGCTCCGGGGTTCTGGATCGAGCATGACGGCAAGCTTCTGTTCGCCCTGCCCGGCGTCCCCTGGGAGATGAAGGCGATGCTGTCCGAGACCGTGGTTCCGGAGCTGAGCAGACGGTCGGGGCGTGGCGTGACCCTCAGCCGCGAGATCTTGGTCGTGGGTTTGGGTGAGTCGAGGACTTACGAGCTCATCAGGGACATCGTCGACGCCCAGACGAATCCGTCGATCGCGTTCAGGGCCGATGCCGGGCAGGTGCGGCTGCGGATGACCGCGAAGGCAGGGGGGGAGACGGAGGCGCTGGCGCTGATCGAGCCGGTCGACGAAGCGATCAGAGCCCGGCTCGGCGAGTCCGCGGCAGAGGGCCATCACTCCACGGTCGGCGAAGCCCTGGTCGGTTTGCTCCGGCAGGGAGGCCTTACCGTCGCTGCTGCGGAATCGCTGACCGGAGGACTGATCGGTGCGGAGCTGACGAGGGCTCCCGGCTCCAGCGACTACTTCCTCGGCTCCCTGGTCTGCTATTCGACGGACGCCAAGGCCAAGGTAGCGGGCGTGGCCGAACAGATCCTGCAAGAGCACGGGCCGGTCAGCGCCGAGGTCGCCGGCGCCCTCGCCGAGGGGGCCGCGCGCTCGTTCGGCGCGGACCTCGGGGTGAGCGCCACCGGCGTCGCGGGACCGGAGCCACAGGACGGGGCACCGGTGGGGACCATCTTCATTGGGGCGACTCTGCAAGGGCACACCGAGAGCAGACGCGTGCGCGGCTACGGCGACAGGACGCACGTGCAGAGGATGGCGGTGACCGCGGCTCTCGATCTCGGACGAAGGCTGGTGAGCCGGGAGCCGTGAACGAGCTCAAGCCGGTACGCCTCTTCGTGGCCGCCGACGTCCCCGAGACGCATCTCGCGTGGCTCGAGCGCAAGACCATCCCCTTGCGTGAGCACTATCGGGGGGGCCGGTGGGCTCCCATCGCCAACCAGCACGTGACGCTCAAGTTCCTCGGCTCGACTCCGCTCGACCGGCTCGAGGATGTCGTCAAGGTGTGTGCGACCGTGGCGCAGACTCACGAGGCCTCTCCCGTGGCTCTGGCCGGGCTCGGTTCCTTTCCCAGCACGCGGAGAATGCGCGTCTTGTGGGCAGGTCTGATCGATGACCGGGAGCTTCTGAAGAAGCTCGCGGCCGACATGGAGCAGGCCTTCGAACCGCTCGGGTTCAAGGCCGAGGCGCGTGAGTTCACCCCGCACCTGACCGTGGCCCGGTTTCGCTCGCCCGTTCGTTTGAACGAGCCGCTTCCCGATGTCGGCCTGAAGGAGCTGCCCGCGTGGCCGGTGGATCGGATCCGCCTCTATCGCAGCCACCTCTCGCCCAAGGGTGCGCGTTACGAGGTGCTCGAGGAGCTCGAGCTACGGTGACGGAGGTGAGCTCGCGCGATCTCCCTCATCCTGTCTTCGCTCGCATGTTCGCGCGCATGAGCGTGCGGATGGAGGAGGCGGGCGCGCGCGAGTGCCGGCACGAGATGCTCGCAGGGCTCGCCGGGCGGGCCGCCCCTGACCGTTCTCTCGTAACTCGCGCCCCCTGTACGGCCGATTCCGGGAGATCAGAACGCCGCCGGGGTTAGCCTGTGGCCATGATCCCTGAGTCCGCCAGGAGCGTCCTCGAGTCCGATGCGCTCGCGCACGTCGCGACGATCGGTTCCGACGGGCAGCCTCACGTGACTCTCGCGTGGGTGGGTCTCGACGGCGACGAGGTCGTGTTCGCCACGCTCCCGGACCAGCGCAAGCTCGCCAACGTCCGACGCGATCCGAGGATCACGATCTCGATCGAGACGTCGAAGGTGAACGACTACGGCTTGACCGAGTACCTCGTCGTCTACGGCAGGGGCCGGGTGACCGAGGGGGAGGTCCGGAGCTCCTGCAGCGACTCGCGCACACCTACCTCGGCCCCGACGTGAAGTTCCCACCGATGCCCGACCCGCCCCCGGGCTTCATCACCCGGGTCACCGTCGAACGGCTCGGCGGCGTGGGCCCGTGGACCTCAGGCTGAGCCCCCCTCCGGCCACCACCTCGTCGTAACTGCGCCACCGGCCGATCGGGGGGGTCGAAAACGATCGAGCCGGAGGCGTAGAATGACAGCCGGGTAACTACGAACGCGTCATTCAAGGAGTTTCGCGGAAATCCGGCCCCGATGCGAACATATGTTCGAAAATTGTCACACCCCCTCCATAGGGTCACGGACATCCGAACGACGACCCCTTCGGGGGCCAGACGACAAGGGAGGCCGTAGGTGGCGATAAGAGATCGGAACGCGGTTCGAGGCGCGGTGACCGACGTGAGCCGGGACGAGAAGGGCCGGGACGCGGCCCTCGAGATGGCCCTCTCCCAGATCGAGAAGCAGCACGGAAAGGGCTCGATCATGCGGCTGGGAGAGGACACCCGGACGGGGTACGAGGCGATCTCGACGGGAGGCCTGGCACTCGACCTCGCGCTCGGAATCGGTGGCCTGCCCCGAGGCCGGATCGTGGAGATATACGGCCCCGAGGGGAGCGGCAAAACTTCTTTGGCGCTGCACGTTATCGCGGAGGCGCAGAAAGCCGGCGGGCTGGTCTCGTTCATCGACGCCGAGCACGCCCTCGACCCGAGCTACGCGAGGGCGCTCGGCGTAGACATCGACAATCTCCTGTGCTCTCAGCCGGACACCGGCGAGCAAGCGCTCGAGATAGCGGACACGCTGGTGCGTTCGGGGGCGATGGACGTGATCGTCGTGGACTCGGTGGCCGCGCTCGTGCCGAGGGCCGAGATCGAGGGCGAGATGGGGGACACCCACGTCGGGTTGCAGGCCCGTCTGATGAGCCAGGCGCTGCGCAAGCTCGCCGGGAGCGTCAACCGCTCTAAGACACTGCTGCTCTTCATCAACCAGATCCGCGAAAAGATCGGGGTCATGTTCGGAAGCCCGGAGACCACCCCCGGCGGGCGCGCGCTCAAGTTCTATTCCTCGGTCCGTCTCGACGTGCGCCGCATCGACTCCCTCAAGGACGGCGGGGAGGTCGTGGGCTCCCGGGTGCGGGTCAAGGTGGTCAAGAACAAGTGCGCTTCCCCATTCAAATTCGCCGAGTTCGACATCCAATATGGAACCGGCATCTCCAAGGAGGGGAGTCTTCTCGACGTCGCCATCGATCACGGCATCGTGCACAAGTCGGGGGCGTGGTTCATCTACGACGACGACCAGCTCGGCCAGGGTCGTGAGAACGCCAAGGCGTTCCTCGCCAACAACCCGGACATCGCTACGGAGATCGAGCTCAAGATCAAGGACAAGCTCGGCCTCCTGGGGACGAACGATGAGGAAGACGACGCCACCCCGAAGGCGTCGGAGTCGCTGGAGAGCTAGGCGAGCAACGGGCGGGAGGCAGGCATGAAGACGAGCGGGTTCTCGATGACCGGAACACAACTCGAGGGGGACCCGCTCGACTCCGAGCTCCGGAAGGCGATGGAGCGCGCCGGACGCTGGCTCGCTCTGCGTCCGAGGACCGTGAGCGAGATGCGCGACCGCCTGCTCCAGGGGGGCTTCGAGGAGGGCACCGTCGAGCGCGCCCTCACGAGACTCACCGAACTCAGGCTGATCGACGACGAGTCCTTCGCACGGCAGTGGGTGGAGGAGCGGGCCCGGCGCAAGGGGCTCGGCCCCCGGGCCCTCGTCGCCGAGCTGGAGGCGAAGGGCGTCGATCCCGAGGTGGCCGGTGCCGCCGTGGCGGGGGCTGCCGACACCGAGGAGCGCCGGGCGGTCGAGTGGGCCCAGAGGCAGCTGCGGCGGGGAGTAGATCTACCGCTGAGCAAGCTGGCTCAGCGCATCCGCCAGGGCCTGCTCAGACGGGGTTTCGACGTCCAGGTAGCGGATGCGGCCACCCGGGCGGTGATGCCCCCTGAGGGCTGGGACTAGCGGCCGGGTTGGTGACATAGGGGCTCGAGCGGTCGTACCATTGGGGGAGTAATCAAGCTAACCAAGAAGTCCCCGACGGTACGAACGAGTCAAGCGAGAGCCGATACGTGAGCCGATCCCTAACTTCGACCGAGAGTCTTTCCGACATAACGGGCAGATTGGAACCTCCGAGACGGGGGAGCTCCTTCTGAAAGCCGCTTCGGCGGCCGCGTAGTAACTCGCTTCCATCGCTCGTACCGGGCAGTCGCCCGGCTCGTCGCCGTGGCCACCGCCGGGGAGTGAGAGCTCGACGACCGGCCGGGGACGGCCGGCCGAGAGCCGGGAAAGGAGCGAGTGATGGAGATCTTGATAGGTCTCATCCTCGGTCTGCTCGCGGGAACCGGTGTCGGGTTCCTCGTCCGCAAGATCATGGCGGAGAGGGAAGTCACCTCCGCCGAGATGCGCGCCAAGACCCTGCTCGAGGAGGCCAAGCGGGAGGCAGCTGCGGCCAAACGGGAAGCGCTGGTCGAGGCCAAGGACGAGGTTCACCGGATGCGGAGCGAGGCCGAAGCCGAGCTGAAACAGCGCCGGGCGGAGATCGAGAAGAAGGAAGACCGTTTCACCCAGCGGGAAGCGACCCTGGACTCCAGGGCGGACTCGCTGGATCGCAAGGAGCAGACCCTCGAGGCGAAAGAGAGCGAGCTCAACAGAGCGCGGCAGGAGCTCGATCGCCTCGCGGAGCGAGCCCGTTCGGAGCTCGAGCGCGTCGCCGGGATGACGGCTCAGGATGCGAAGCAGGCCCTCATCGAGGATATCGAGGACGAAGCCAAACGCGAGGCGATGCTGATCGTGCGGGACATCGAGGCACGGGCCCGCGAGGAGGGTGACAAGCGAGCTCGCAAGATCATCGCGATCGCCATGCAGAGGGTCGCGTCGGACCTGACCACGGAGTCCACTGTGACGACGGTCACCCTTCCCAACGATGACATGAAGGGCCGGATCATCGGCCGGGAGGGGCGCAACATCCGGGCCTTCGAGGCGGCGACGGGTACCAATCTCATCATCGACGACACGCCGGAGGCAGTCGTGCTGTCGTGCTTCGACCCGATCCGCCGCGAGATGGCGCGCCTCACTCTCGAGAAGCTGATCGGTGATGGACGGATACAGCCGGCCCGCATCGAGGACATCCACGAGAAGTCGAAGTCCGAGATCGAGCGAGAGATCCGCGAGGGCGGGGAATGGGCCGTGCTCGAGACCGGCATCACAGACATGCATCCCGAGCTCGTGCGCGTTCTGGGACGGCTCAAGTTCAGGACCTCCTACGGACAGAATGTCTTAAAGCACGTGGTCGAGGCGGCCCACATCGGCGGGATGATCGCTGCAGAGCTCGGCACGGACGTGCAACTCGCGAAGCGGTGCACGCTGCTTCACGATATTGGAAAGGCCGTTACTCACGAGGTCGAAGGAAGCCATGCCCTCATCGGGGCCGAGATCGCGAGGCGATTGAAGGAGTCGCCGGAGGTGTGTCACGCGATCGAGGCCCACCACGGCGAGATCGAACAGCGGACGATCGAGGCGGTTGTCACGCAGACCGCCGACGCCATCTCGGGAGGCCGTCCCGGAGCGCGTCGCGAGACGATCGAGACCTACGTCAAGCGTCTTGCCCGCCTGGAGGAGATCGCGATGGAGTTCGACGGCGTGGAGAAGGTGTACGCGATGCAGGCAGGGCGTGAGGTCCGTGTGATGGTCAAGCCGGAAGACGTCGACGATCTGCAGGCCGAGACCATCGCCCGGGACATCGCTAAGAAGATCGAAGAGGAGCTTCAGTATCCTGGGCAGATCCGGGTCACGACGATCCGGGAGATCCGCACCTCGGCCTACGCGAAGTGACCGAACGTTCTAGACGTGGGTACGTGAAACCGACGGTTTCCGAGTAGAGAACGCGAAGGCTAGGCTGGCGGGCGTGAGCAAGACGTACTTCATCACGACATACGGCTGTCAGATGAACGAGCACGACTCGGAACGGATGGCCGGCCTGCTCGAGGACGATGGCTACGTCAAGACCGCGAGTCCGGAGACGGCGGATGTCGTGCTCTTCAATACCTGCTGCATCCGGGAGAAGGCGGATACGAGGCTTTACGGCACGCTCGGTCACATGAAGCGGATCAAAGACGCCAGGCCGGGCATGCGCATCGTGGTGGGCGGATGCCTGGCCCAGAAAGACCGCCACGTGATCCAGGAGCGCGCCCCCTACGTGGACGTCGTGCTCGGCACTCACAATCTCGCCAGTCTCACCAGGCTCCTGGCGGAGTCGGAGGACGGGCCTGCGTTCGAGATACTGGAGCAGACCGAGACGTTTCCATCCGCCCTGCCGGCGCGCCGTAATTCGCCGTGGCACGCGTGGGTGTCCATCTCGATCGGATGCAACAACTCGTGCACCTTCTGCATCGTCCCCGCGGTCCGCGGCAAGGAGATATCCCGCCGCGTCGCCGACATAGTCACCGAGGCCGAAGGACTCGTCGCCGACGGGGTCGTTGAGATCACCCTGCTCGGCCAGAACGTGAACTCGTACGGGAGAGACCTCGACGGGAGACCGCTGTTCTCGAAGCTTCTGTACGCACTCGACGAAGTGGACGGGCTGGAACGCATCCGCTTCACCTCACCTCATCCAAAGGACTTCAGGGCGGACACGGTGGAGGCGATGGCCAAATGCCGCACTGTATGCGAGCACATCCATCTCCCGGTGCAAGCGGGCTCGAGCCGGGTCCTGAAGGCGATGAAACGCGCCTACACGAAGGCTGGGTATCTCGACAAGGTGCGCATGGTGCGCGACGCGATCCCGGAGATCGCGATCACAACCGACATCATCGTGGGGTTCCCCGGCGAGACGGAAGAGGACTTTCAGGACACACTCGATCTCGTGGAGGAGGTCGAGTACGACGGCGCCTACACGTTCCAGTACTCGCCCCGTCCCATGACCGAAGCGGCGACCTTCACGGCTCAGGTTCCCAAACAGATCGTGCAGGAGCGTTACGAGCGGCTTGCGGCCCTGCAAGAGCGGATCTCTTTCGAGCGTAACCAGGTTGCGGTGGGTCGCACAGAGGAGGTGCTCGTCGAGGGCACCTCGAGGAAAGACCCGACCAAGCTCACCGGTAGGACGAGGACCAACAAGCTCGTTCACTATCCTTCCGACGACGCCCACGAAGGGGCCCTACGGACGGTCCGGATCACCGGCGCGCATCCGCATCACCTCGACGGCGAGATGGTCGACGGATCGAGGATGTCCCTGCCACTCGTCGGCTCCTCCGCAGGGTGTCGTTGCTAGACGGCCGTTACTGAGATCGTGGCTGCCGGAGCGTTCGCGGGCGCAGTCGTTCCCCATGCACCCGTGCTGCTTCCCGAGATCGGTGGGCGTTCTGATGTCGATGCAAGAGACCGGATTCAGCTTGCGTGCGACAAGATCGACACGGTCACCACGGATGTGCTCATCGTCGTGTCTCCCCATGGACGCAGGGCGGGGGTGTATGCGCGAGGGACGGGCTTCGAGACCTCGTTCGGTGGCCCCGAGGCGCCCCTCGATGTCCCAACGGATACGGGCGGAGCGAAGTCACTTGCCCGGACGTGGGGGACCCCCCTCATGGAGGACGAGCTTGATCACGGTGCGGTGGGCTGCCTGCACCTATTGGACGTCCGGAGACCCACCGTGGTCGTGGGGCTCCCGGAGTCGACAGGCCCCCACGCCGCGGCCGACGCCTGCACCGCGATGGTCGAGGGCCGAAAGCTCGCGGGGGCTGTAAAGCGTGCTTTCAGTGGTTCGAGCGTCCTGATGGTCGCCAGCGCGCACACGTCGGCCGCGCTCACTGCGCGTGCTCCTCTCACGGAGAAAGCCGAGGGCCGGGCGCTCGACCAACGCATCCTTAGCTCGCTCGAAGGCGATGTTCGCGCGCTTGACGGCATCGAGTGCGACGCATGGACGGCGGGAGGTTCCTGCGGAGCGGGCCCCTTCGCGGCGTTCGGCCGTCTCCTGTCGGGTCGGCGCGCCCAAGTTCTCGCATATGAGCATCCATTCGGGGTGGGGTACCTAGTTGCGACCGTGACGTGAGGCCATGACGACGAGGTGACGGAGAGGATCAAAGTCGCTGCGATCGTCGGACCGACGGCGGTCGGCAAGAGCTCGATCGGTCTCGAGGTAGCCGAGGCTCTCGACGCCGAAATCGTGTCGGTCGACTCGATGCAGGTCTATCGAGGCATGGATGTCGGAACCGACAAACCGACGCCTGAGATGCGAGCGCGCATCCCCCATCACTTGCTCGATGTCTTCTCGGCGTCGCACGAGCTAACCGTGTCGGAGTTTCAGTCCCACGCGCGCGCGGCGATGACCGACATCGCAGGTCGAGGTCGACTACCGCTTCTGGTTGGTGGTTCGGGGCTCTACTTCCGCGCCGTGGTGGACGATCTTCGGTTCCCGCCTCGGTCGCCCGAGGTCCGGCGCGAGCTCGAGGAGGAGGCTGAGGCTCAGGGGTCGGAGGCCCTACATGCCCGCCTCGCGGAGGTCGATCCGAAGGCCGCCGCCAAGATTGAGACCTCGAACGCGCGACGTACGATCCGCGCCCTCGAGGTCATCGAGCTGACCGGAAGACCGTTCTCGGAGAACGACTCCTGGGAGCTCTACGACAGTCTCTACGAGCTCGGCGTGGCCGGACTCGAGAGAGAACGTGCGAGCCTCTACGACCGCATCGGACGGCGCGTGAGCGAGATGCTCCGAAGGGGGCTCGTTGATGAGGCTCGGAGGCTGGAGCAAGCGGGAATGAGCAGGCCGGCGAGCCAGGCGCTTGGCTATCGTCAGGTGCTCAAGGCCGCGGCTCAGACATCCGAGGTATCAGTGAGAGAGGAGATCGTGGCGGCGACCAAACGGTTCGCACGGCGCCAGGAGTCCTGGTTCCGGGCGGACCCGCGCGTCGTCTGGTTTGACGCCTCTCAACCGGGGATCGCAAAGGCGTTGGCGGCCTTCTTCGAGGAGCGGCTCTCGCTCAGGTGAACCCGGTACCCACACCGATATCGGGGGTCGCACACGATGAAGAGGCTCGCTCGCTTGGCTGGGGCCGCGGTTCTCGCGGTCGGGATGATGTCGCAGGCTGCCGCGCAGTCCGTCTCCGCAGGCTTCGGCCCGGGGATCGACGACTATGCGTCCTACCAGGGGCAGGACAGATGCGATCCGGATGCCGAGCCTGGAGTGCTGTCTTTCCGCAACTTCGTGCTGAACAGATACCCGTCCACGAGAGCCGGGAGCATCAGCCGCGCCTGCCACATCGGAGGAAGAAGCGAGCACAAGGAAGGACGAGCATGGGATTGGGGCGTGAGGGCGTCGGTCCCGCGCGAGAAAGCGGCGGCGGAGGCACTCATCGACTTCCTGCACGCGACCGATCGCTACGGCAACCGTCACGCGATGGCGCGTCGCTTCGGCGTCATGTACCTGATCTGGAACCGTCGGATCTGGGGGTCGTGGGGAGGTTGGTCCACCTACTGCGTTCAGCGCAAACGCGTCTGCAACGCGGACGACGGGAGCGCTCGTCATCCGCACACGGATCACGTGCACTTCAGCTTCAGCTGGGCAGGGGCTCGCCGAGCGACGACCTACTGGCACAAGGATCTCTCATTGCTTGCCGCGGGAGCGGCCCACCCCACGAAGGGCTATTGGGCCGCGGGTGGCGGTGGTCGCATCTTCCCCGACGGAGGGGCAGGGTGGCACGGCGACCGGTGGGGTCTGAGGGGGAAGAGCAAGGCCGTGGACATCGCTTCGAGCCCTACGGGTAGCGGCTACCTGCTCGTAACGGGACGGGGCCGGGTGCTCGCATTCGGGGATGCTGTGGCGCGAGGCGGCACCGCGAACCTCGATCGGTCGATAGCGCGGATCGCGACGAGACCCGATGGACGGGGTTACTGGCTCGTCTCCCGGCTCGGACGCGTGTTCGCCTTCGGGAAGGCTTCGCATTTTGGAGGGGCCCACGGCGAGATGACCGAGGACAGGGTCGTCGACATCGCCGCAACGCCGACCGGGCTCGGGTATTGGATCTTCACTAGATCTGGGCGTGTGCTCGCGTTTGGAGATGCCATGAATCAGGGTGACGACGCGTCGCTGGGCAACGTCGTGGCCGGGGCCAACTACGGAGCGGACGGTTACTGGCTTGCGACCTCTTCGGGAAAGGTGGTGCCTTTCGGGAGTGCGCCGAACCATGGTGGACTCGATCGTGCGCCCGCTGTCCCGATCGTCGATCTGTTCACAACGCCGACGGATCTCGGATACTGGCTTCTCGGTCAGAAAGGCCGAGTAAGAGCGTTTGGAGACGCCGCCGACTACGGGGCGGTGAGGCCCTCTCGAGCGGTCGCGCTGCCACGGACCCTGGCCGACGTTCTCACGGCGATAAGGGATTAGTCGGCGCCCACCAAGCGTTAGCGTAGGCAGCATGCGATTCGCGAAATATCAGGGCATCGGCAACGATTTCGTGATGCTGGCCGACCCTCGTAACGAACTCGAGCTGACGCCCGGGCTGGTGCGCGCGCTCTCCGACCGACACTTCGGGATAGGGGCGGATGGTGTTATCCGCGTGGCTCCCGGGGCCGACGGGGCGGACCTCTCGATGGACTATGTGAATTCGGACGGCTCGATCGGTGAGATGTGCGGGAACGGGATCCGGTGCCTTGCGATCTTCGCTCGAGAAGAGGGTCTGACGGATGCGACCCGGCTCAAGGTTGCCACGGGCGCCGGCATCATGACGGTCGAGGTCGGTGCTGACGGGAGGGTTCGAGTCGACATGGGCGCGCCGATCTTCGAGCCGGCCGAGATCCCGGTGCGATGGGAGGGGGCCGAGGCCCTGCACGCCAAGCTCGAGGTCGGCGGGGAAGTCATCGAGGCCACGTGCCTCTCCATGGGCAATCCTCACGCCGTGTTGTTCGTGGACGACCCCGAAGTGGCACCCGTAACGACGCTCGGCCCCCGCCTCGAGGTGCACGAAGCGTTTCCCAACAGAGCCAACGTCGAGTTCGCTCGCGTCGCGACCCCCCAACGCGTCGAGATGCGTGTGTGGGAGCGAGGGGTCGGGGAAACGCTCGCGTGCGGCACGGGTGCGTGTGCGGCGGCGGTCGCCTCGCGCCTCATCGGCGGGGCCGCCGCCGAGATGGTCGTCGCGCTACCCGGCGGGGAGCTCGAGATCGAGTGGGGCGGCTCCCTCGAGGACCGCAAACACGTCTTCATGACCGGCCCCGCGGTGCGCTCCTTCGAGGGTGAGGTCGACCTCGAGGAGATGGGTCGTTGAGGACCGCCAAGAGGATCGAAAAGCTCCCTCCATACCTGTTCGCCGAGATCGATCGAAAGGTCGGTGAGGCAAGGGCGCGCGGGGCAGACATCATCTCGTTCGGCGTTGGAGACCCTGATCTGCCCACACCTCCGCACATCGTGGACGCGCTCGTCGAAGCCGTACGCGATCCGGCCACCCACCGTTATCCCGCCTACACCGGCATGCCGGCGTTCCGGGAGTCGATCGCAGCCTGGTACCAGCGCCGGTTCGGAGTGGGGCTCGATCCCCACGAGGAGGTCCAGCCGCTCGTGGGCTCCAAGGAGGGCATCTTCCACCTTCCCGTTGCGTTCGTAGACCCGGGCGACGTTGCGCTCGTCCCGGACCCCGGATACCCCGTGTACGAGACGGGAACGATCCTCACCCACGGTGAGCCGGTCCTTCTCCCCCTTTCAGAGGAGAACGATTTCAAACCGGACTTCGCTGCGATCCCGTCATGGGTTCTCGAAAGGGCGCGCGTTCTCTGGCTCAACTACCCATCGAATCCGACGGCGGCGTGCGTCGACCTCGACTTCTTCGCCGAGGCCGTCGAGTTCTGCCGTGCTAACGAGCTCCTGCTCGCGCACGACGCCGCGTACACGGAGATCACGTTCGACGGCTACGTCGCTCCGAGCGTGCTCCAGGTCCCGGACGCGATGGAGTGCGCGGTCGAGTTCCATTCGCTCTCGAAGACGTACAACATGACGGGGTGGCGGATCGGTTGGGTGGCCGGGGCACCGCAGGCGATAGAAGCCGTCAAGCGACTGAAGACCAACATCGACTCCGGAATCTTCGACGCGGTCCAGAGGGCCGGGATCGCCGCTCTCGAAGGACCTGTCGACTTCCTGGAGCGGACCGTCGTCACCTACAGGAGACGGCGCGACCTCCTCTGTGACGGACTCAAGTCGATGGGCGTGGTCGTCGAGCCGCCCCGGGGCTCGATCTACGTCTGGGTCCCGGTCCCGGAGGGGCACACGTCGGAGAGCTTCACCACGTTTCTCCTCGACGAAGCGGACCTGGTGGTTGCTCCGGGCAACGGCTACGGACCTACGGGGGAGGGGTTTGTGCGATTCTCGCTGACGCTCGCAGACGATCGACTCGAGGAAGGGGTCGAGAGGCTCCGGGGGATCGTCACCTGAGGCCGATGGCAGCGTCGCGAGTGCGCAGACCGCGATGACTCGCACTTACGAAACACGGCCGGAACGGGAACGCGCGGTTCTCGTCGGGGCGATGTTCCAGAAGGAAGACAACGACGCGGCGGAGTGGTCGCTGGACGAGCTCGAAGCCCTCGCGGACACGGCCGGCGCCGACGCCGTGGATCGCATCCTTCAGCGGCGCGACAAACCCGATCCTGGTACATACCTCGGGAAAGGAAAGGTGAAAGAGGTCGTCGGCGTCGCGACCGCACTCGATGCCGACATGCTGATCTTCGACGACGAGCTGACCCCCGCTCAGGGGCGCAACCTGGAGGAGGCCGCCGGGGTCAACCCGCTCGCCGAGCGGGGTTTGAAGATCATCGATCGGACCGCGCTGATCCTCGACATCTTCGCCCAGCATGCTCGTTCCGCCGAGGGGAAGCTCCAGGTAGAGCTGGCGCAGCTGAACTACCGACTTCCTCGTCTTCGAGGCTGGGGTGACGTTCTCTCGCGGCTCGGTGGCGGCATAGGAACGAGGGGGCCGGGCGAGACACAGCTCGAGGCCGAGCGCCGCGCCATCCTGCGCCGTATGCAGCGCGTGAAGAAGGACCTGACCGAGCTAGAGCGCACGCGTGAGCTGAAACGCAGGAAGAGATCGCGCGCGGGCATGCCGGTCGTGGCACTGGTGGGTTACACGAACGCCGGAAAGTCGACGATCCTGCGGCGGCTCACGGATGCGACGGTGCTCATCCAGAACCAGCTCTTCTCCACGCTGGACCCGACGACTCGCCGGCTCGAGCTCCCGCAAGGGCATACGGTCTTGCTTGCGGACACCGTGGGCTTCGTACGCAAGCTGCCCCACGAGCTGGTGGAAGCGTTCCGTTCGACGCTCGAGGAGGTCACAAAGGCGTCGATGCTCCTGCACGTGGTGGATGGGAGCCGCGACGCGGAACGTCAGATCGCGGCGGTCGATACCGTGCTCCGAGAGATCGGAGCAGGGGACAAGCCGACACTGGTGGCGATGAACAAGTCCGATCTCATGACCGAGGTCGAGATCGACAAGCTGCGCGGCCGCTATCCGGACTCGGTGTTTTGCTCGGCGCAGACGGGAGCGAGCATGGACGATCTGCTGGATGCGATCGCGGCTCACCTGTCCAGACTCAAGGTCGAGGTTCGTCTCGAGATCCCCTTCGATCGCGGCGACGTCGTGGCCCGGGTTCACGAGGAGGGAGACGTGCTCGAGGAGTCTTACTCGGAGAAGGGGACCCGGCTGCTCGCCCGGCTCGACCGCTCCCTGCTCCCGGAGATGACGTCGTTCCTCGCCGAGGAGAGCGCTCGGATCTGACGCTCGTGGTTAGAGCTTGCGCAGAACCGCGACGACCTTCCCCAAGATCTCCGTGCCGGCCGGCGCCTCAAACGGCTTAAGGCGTGGATTGGCCGGTTCGAAGACGACCGCCGAGCCGCGGTGGCGGATCGTCTTGACGGTCGCCTCGGGGTCTCCGAAGTCGCTAGGGATGAGCGCCGCCACGATCTCTCCCGAGTGGGCGGTCGGCTGCTGGCGGACTACGACGAGATCACCGTCGAGGATCCCGGCATCGATCATCGAATCCCCCTTGACCTCGAGCATGAAGACGTTGCCGTCCCCGACGAGATCTGAGGGCATCGGATAGATCTCGTCGACGTGCTCCTCCGCGAGGATGGGTGTGCCGGCTGCGATACGGCCAAGCAGCGGGACCGACCGGGCGGGTCGCTTCTCGGCGGCGAGGCCGGTCTCCGGATCGAACAGCAGCTCGATGGCGCGCGGCTTCGTCGGGTCGATGCGGATGTACCCCTTTCGTTGCAGGGCCTGAAGGTGAGAGTGGACGGTCGAGCTGGACGCCAGCCCGAGCGCCTCGCAGGTCTCCCGGACGGAGGGTGGATAACCGCGCTCGGCGACGGTCTCGGCGACGAATTGAAGCGTCTGGCGCTGCCTGTCGGTGAGGCCCTCGACCATCGCTCTTCCTCCATGTGCGAACGGATGTTCGCTACAGGGTAGGCCCTCGCGGCCCCGAAATCAAGAACATACGTTCGATTTCGGGCTTGATATCGAACGCCCGTTCGGGTAACTTGGCGAACGTACGTTCGGGCAGCGGATCTGTCACACCCTCTCGCTAGCGTGGAGGCATGGACAGGGACTTCGACCAGACGGACTTCGACCAGGAGGCGTGCGATGGCGGTGCGGCAGGAGGATCTGAGCAAGGGTCCCGAGGCGGTCGTCTATGCGTTTCCCGGCGCACGCGTGCGGCGTGCCGCCGCCCGGGAGGTCATGCTCGTCCGTCGAAGGAGGTCTCTGATAGCGGTGGTCGGTCTGCTTGTGGTCATGTTTGGCCTGCTCGCAGGCGCTCGGGCCACGGCTCCTGCCTCCCGTCCCGGGACACCCAGGGCCGTGACGGTGCGCGCTGGGGACACCCTGTGGGGGCTCGCCACCCGCTACGCGCCCGAGGGAATGGATGCGCGTGCCTACCTCGACGCGATCATCGAGCTGAACGGGCTCGACGGTTCGCTCCCGGAGGGGGCCAGGATCAGGCTCCCGAAATAGGCGATCTTTCTCGCTTTGAACCCTTGACCCGACTCCGTCACGGGCGTAATTTCATCCCTGCGATTACACCAGATGTTGTGGTTTTACGTGTTGATAACGCTAAATCTGGTGTTGACGGGCTGTGGAACGTGGGATAATCAGAGGGCGTCTTCAACCGCAGGGAAGGGGGAGAAGCAAGTGGCGCAAGCGATCACTCACACCAACGACAAGCTCCAGATCAAGCGCCTCTTCACCAAGGAGGGGGTGCACCCTTACGACGAGATCGAGTGGGAGCTGCGCGACGCCGTCATCCAGAACTTCAAGACGGGGGAGGTCGCCTTCGAGCAACAGGGCGTCGAGGTCCCCAAGGCGTGGTCCCAGAACGCGACGAACATCGCGGCGCAGAAATACTTCCGCGGGTCCCTTGGAACCCCGCAACGCGAGGGATCCGTCAAGCAGATGATCGACCGCGTGGTGGGTCGCTACCACGAGGAGGGCCTCGCGCGCGGCTACTTCGTCGACGAGCAAGAAGCTTCTGCGTTCAAGGACGAGCTCACTCATATCCTCGTCACGCAGAAGGCGGCGTTCAACTCGCCCGTGTGGTTCAACGTCGGCTGGCGCAAGGAGGCGCAAGTCTCGGCGTGTTTCATACTTTCGGTCGAGGACGAGATGCAGTCGATCCTCAACTGGTACGTGGAAGAGGGGATGATCTTCAAGCACGGCTCCGGCTCGGGGATCAACCTGTCGAAGCTGCGCTCGTCCAGGGAGCGACTGCGCTCCGGAGGAACCGCGTCGGGTCCGGTGTCGTTCATGCGCGGTGCCGATGCGTCGGCCGGCACGATCAAGTCGGGTGGGGCGACGAGACGAGCCGCCAAGATGGTCGTTCTCAACGTAGACCACCCCGACATCAAAGATTTCATTTGGTGCAAGGCGCTCGAGGAGAACAAGGCACGCTCTCTTCGCGAGGCGGGCTTCGACATGGACCTCGACGGCAAGGACTCTCATTCCATCCAGTACCAGAACGCCAACAACTCGGTGCGCGTGACCGACGAGTTCATGCAGGCGGTCCTGGACGATCGGGACTGGGAGCTGAAGGGCGTTACGGACGGGTCAGTGATCGAGACGCTCGAGGCTCGCGCGCTGTTTCGTGAGATCACCCAGGCCGCGTGGGAGTGCGCCGATCCCGGCATCCAGTACGACACGACGGCGAACGACTGGCACACGTGCCCGAACACGAGCCGCATCAATGCCAGCAACCCATGCTCCGAGTACATGCATGTCGACAACTCGAGTTGCAACCTGGCGTCTCTGAACCTCATGAAGTTCGTCGACGAATCGGATCGGTTCGATGTCGAAAAGTTCAAGCATGCGGTCGAAATCATGTATCTCGCCCAAGAGATATCAGTCGGCTTCGCGTCGTATCCGACGCAGAAGATCGCGGAGAACTCGCACGATATGAGGCAGCTGGGACAGGGCATCGCCAACATCGGAGCGTTGCTGATGACGCAGGGCCTGCCTTACGACTCGGACGAGGGCAGGGCATGGGCCGCTGCGATCCAGGCGATCCAGACCGGCCACTGCTACACGACCTCCGCGAAGATCGCCGAGCGCGTCGGCCCGTACGAGGAGTACGCCAAGAACAGAGAGCCGCACCTGCGAGTGATGGGCAAACATCGCGATGCGGCCTACGAGATCCCCGATGGGCTCGCCCCCGACGAGCTAGTTCAAACCGCCCGCGAGTCGTGGGATGAAGCGGTCGCCTCCGGCGAGAAACATGGGTATCGCAACGCTCAGTCCACGGTGACCGCCCCCACCGGAACCATCGGGCTCCTGATGGACTGCGACACCACGGGCATCGAGCCCGATCTCGCTCTCAAGAAGACGAAGAAGCTCGTCGGCGGCGGCACGATGTCGATCGTCAACCAGAGCGTCCCCCGAGCGCTCCGCAAGCTCGGCTACGACGCCCAGCATGTCGCCGACATAGTCGCTTACATCGACGAGAACTCACACGTTGTCGGTGCACCTCATATGGACGAGGAACACCTGCCGGTCTTCGATACCGCGATGGGCGAGCGCTCGATCCACTACATGGGCCACATCAAGATGATGGGAGCCGTCCAGCCCTTCATCTCCGGGGCGATCAGCAAGACCGTGAACCTTCCCGAGAATGTCACCGTCGAGGATGTCGAGCAGGCCTACATCGAGGGGTGGCGACTCGGTCTCAAGGCCCTCGCGATCTATCGAGACAACTGCAAGGTCGGCCAGCCGCTTTCGATCACGAAGAAAGAAGACCAGAAGGCAGACACGCCGGCGACACTCCCGGAGCCGATCCGCAGGCGTCTCCCAAAGGCTCGTCGCTCCATGACCTTCAAGTTCCGTGTCGCCGACACGGAGGGCTACCTCACCGCGGGGGAGTTCCCAGAGGGCGGAGTCGGCGAGATCTTCCTGCGAGTGGCGAAGCAAGGCTCCACCCTCGCCGGCATTATGGACGCGTTCGCCATCTCGATATCGATGGGCCTGCAATATGGCGTGCCGCTCGCGGCCTATGTCAAGCAGTTCACGAACACCCGCTTTGAGCCCTCCGGTATGACGGACGATTCCGACTTCCGGATCGCGACGTCGATACTCGACTACGTGTTCCGCCGCTTAGCGCTCCAGTACCTGACCCCTGAGGAGCGACATGCCCTCGGCATTAGGACCGCGGGGGAGCGACAGGCGGACATCGAGAGCAAGCTCGATCCGAACGCGACTGGAGATGCGGAGAACGGCAACGGCAAGGTGAACGGGGGCACGAAGCAGGAAGGTGTGGTCGTGCTCGGCCCGGTTGCAGACGCGCACGTCGGGTCGTTGCCCTTCTGCGGAACGTGCGGGGTCCAGATGCAGCCGTCGGGCAGCTGCTTCGCCTGCCCATCATGTGGATCGACCAGTGGGTGCTCCTAAGGTCTCGAGATGCAGGGAGTGCGGGGCCCAGCTACGGCTCGGTCCCGCACCCTGTCCCCTGTGCGGCGCCGAGCCGAGCACCGAGCAGTCGAGGGCCTCGAGGGATGCGTCCGATTACCAAGCTGACGTGCGGCTCCTTCGTGAGCAGCTCAAGAAGCTTCGCGAGGACGGTGTTGAGGCCGTCTGAGCACCTACGATTAGCCCGAGACGAGCTCGGTCCTGGAGCGATGATCGCCTGATGCGCTGCCCCTACTGCTACAACGAGGACGACAAGGTCGTGGACTCCCGCGTGGCCGAGGACGGGCGTGCGATCAGGCGGAGGCGTGAGTGCATCGGCTGCGGCCGTCGGTTCACCACCTTCGAGCGCGCCGAGGAGGTGCCACTCCTCGTGGAGAAGCGCAACGGCGTAGAGGAGCCGTTCGATCGCGACAAGGTGACTGAGGGGATACGGAGAGCGTGCAAGAACCGGCCTGTCAGCGAGTCCGAGATCTCCGCGCTCGCGGACGATGTCGAGGACGCGATGCGCAGCGATCCCCGTAGACCCATCCCTTCGGCCGAGATCGGACGCGAGGTGCTCGAGCGACTCCGCAATCTCGACGAGGTGGCGTACCTGCGCTTCGCTTCCGTGTACAAGGACTTCCAAGAGCTGACCGACTTCGAGCACGAGCTCGGCAGCCTGCTCAAGAAGGTGCCCCCGAAGGAACGTGATGCCGGGAGCTCGGAGTGAGGCTTCAAGTCCGAGTGCTGGACCCAGACCTTCCGCTGCCCCGGTACGCGTCACCGGGAGATGCGGGGCTCGATCTCTTCGCGGCCGAGGACATCTCGCTGGAGCCGGGGGAGAGGGCAGCGATCCCGACGGGCATCGCCGTATCGATCCCTAAGGGACACGCGGGATTCGTGCACGCGCGCTCGGGCCGTGCGCTCAAGGAGGGACTGGCTCTCGTCAACGCACCCGGCCTGATCGACTCCGGCTACCGGGGTGAGATCAAGGTGATAGTGGTGAACCTCGACCCTCGCTCGCCGATCGACATCAGGCGCGGGGACAAGATCGCCCAGCTGGTGATCCAGCCGGTCGCGACGGTCGACCCTGTGATCGTCGAGGAGCTTCCACCGTCCGATAGGGGCGAGGGGGGCTTCGGCAGCACGGGCCGGTAGCCGGGTGGCCCGCCACCTATAATGGCTGGCCTCTGCGGGCGTGGCTCAGTGGTAGAGCATCACCTTGCCAAGGTGAGGGTCGCCAGTTCGAATCTGGTCGCCCGCTCCACAAACCCCCTGGTCACAGGGGGTTTCCGCTTATGGCACTGGTGATCAGATCTACCGTTCGGGCCATATTCGGGCCATTCATGTTCGTATTGGGGTGTGAAGGCTCGGTACCTCTGTCCCACATTGGCCTCGGTACCTGTGTCCCAC
>JBOGXB010000031.1:0-22222 GCA_050694215.1 Actinomycetota bacterium | reverse complement strand
CCGTCGTGGACAAGCCCGAGGAAGAGGAGGCGCCTGCTGCCGCCGCCCACGACCACGGAATGGGTGGTATGGGCGGGATGGGTGGCATGGGCGGCATGATGTAGCCGTCGGTCGGTAATCTTCCCGGCCCGAACCCTCGCTATCATCCTGTGATGCTCAAGCGCATTCTTGCGATGTTCGGGCTCGTCTATCTCGGTCTCGCGGTCGTTGGCCACGTTCAGGAACGTTCGGTGAGTGGACGTGCCAATGCGCCGAGGACTGCTGGTGTAAGCAACCTGGCTTGAGTCTCTTCCGATGGGTCTTCCCGTACGGTCACAAGGTCGAGAGATAGCCGCCGGGATTCATTGAGTACTTCACCCGATCTTCCTCTCGGGTATTGGGCGCGTCCGGCCAGCGAAGCGGATGCAGAGGCGGTCGTCAGGCTGATGGACGACGTCGATCGCACCGAGGGGGCGGACCCCGTCTTCACTCGGGAGTGGCTCCTGCACGATTGGCGTCGGCCCCGCTTCGTAATCTCCCGAGACACGCGTGTGGTCGTGGCGCCGGAGGGTGGGCCGGCAGCCTATGTCGAGATCTACGACTCCGTTCCTCGCGCGGAGGTCGAGAGCGCGGGCCGCGTGCACCCAGATCACCGCGGGAGGGGGATCGGGGCCTATCTCTTGGGCTGGGCCGAAGACCGCGCTCGGGAGCTTGCGCGGGGCCACGCCGTCGAGCTCTACGTCGACTCGTCGGGAGCAGACACGTCTGCGGCGGCTCTCCTACGCTCCCGACGCTTCCATGTCGTCCGTCATTTCTGGCACATGGAGATCGCACTCCAGCAAGCGCCCATGCCTCGGGAGATCGCCCCCATCTTTATCGATAGATTCGAACCCGGCCGTGACGAACGCGCCGCCTACGAGTTGATGACCGAGGCATTCAAGGGACATTGGGGCTATCCGGAGGAGTCGTTCGCCGAATGGCGCCGGTCGAAGTTGGAGCGGGAGGACTACGACCCCGATCTGTGGTGGGTGGCCCGTGACGGTCGAAGGGTCGTTGGGACGCTGATAGGCAACATCGCCAAGGACGACATGCGGGCCTGGGTCTCAGAGCTCGCGGTCACTCGTGACTACAGGGGCAAGGGGATCGGGACTTGCCTGCTCGAGCATGCCTTCGCAGGCTTCGTGAATCGGGCCATGTCTCGGGTGCGCCTCAATGTGGATTCCGAGAACGTGACCGGCGCTACGAGGCTCTACGAAAGAGTGGGCATGTCGATGGTGCGCCGCTACGACATCTACTTGAAGACGCTCTCACCTTTCGACTAGGGCAAGTAGTCCATCGGGTCGCGAGGCGCGCCGTTCACGCGCACCTCGAAATGGAGGTGGTCACCGGTGCACGATCCCGTGCAGCCGACGCGCCCGATTATCTCTCCCTGTGACACGTCCTGGCCCCCAGACACCTCGAAGCCGGACAGGTGCGCGTACAAGGTCGAGAACCCACCGCCGTGGTCGATGATCACGCTGTTCCCGTACCCGGAGTAAGAGGAGGCAAGGATCACTCGCCCGGACTTCGACGCGACCACGGGCTCGCCGGTCGTTCCGTCGATGTCGATCCCGGTGTGCATGCGACCCCAACGCTCGCCGTAGTAAGAGGTGATCCCTCCATTCAGCGGCCAGATGAAGCCGGTATCGGACTTCCCGAGCGCGGCAACGGACGCGAGCGTCGTTCTCTCGAGGATGGTCTGCTCGATACGCGCCGACGCGTTCTCGAGAGCGCCTTCCTGTGCGTGCTCCTGGCCCAGCTTCGTCTCGAGCTCCTCGAGCTTCTCGGCCTGCCGGGCGTACAGGTTGTCGAGGTTGTCCAGCACCTTTTGGTGTGCGGCACGTGCGTCGTCGAGCTCGCTTTTCGTCTCGAAGAGCTCTCGATGGTGGGCCTGGATCTCGACCTTCAAGCGTCCGTATTGGATAAGGGTGCTCGTGTTCTCCTGAGCAGCGACCCCGAGCATCTCGACCCGCGCATCGAGCTCCGACAGCGACCTCGAGTTGATCAGCGCGTCGAGGGTGTCCGTTGCGCCCGACTTGTAGAGCGCAACTGCCTGCTCGGTGGCCACCTCCTCGATCCGATCCATCTTCGCTTTGGTCTGGGAGATGCGAGCTTCGACCGTGCGCAGCCTGGATTCGATCTCGGCGATCTCGGCGTTGAGCTTGTCTACCTCATTGCGCTGACCGATGATCACATCGTTCAGCTTCTCGATGCTGTCCTCGAGTGACCGGGCTTCGGTCTCGTGTCGCCTGATGCGATCGCGGAGCTCCTCGAGCTGATCCTCGGTGCGCTCCAGCCTGTCTTGGGGGGCGCCGGCGATCGAGCCGGCGGCGGGGATGAGAAGGGTCGTCAGGGTTACAAGCGCGATCCAGACGCGATCCACCCTTCTCGGCATCCGCTCTCCCCCGTTTTCGGCTTCTGGGTCAGCTAGAGCCCGCGACGACCCATCGGTCCACCACACCCCCGGAACGGCCCCTGCCCCCTCACCCGGGAGTGAGATGCCGCGCATCCTCTCACAAGGATCCGCGCGGCGGCAACTTCATATCCTTCGGGATGGTTCGGGCGATTCCTCCCATGCTCGTCTTGCTTGGACCGGCGTGCACTACCCACCCTGAGCCGCCCGGAAACGAGAGCGCGAAAAGTTCCCAGAGAGCGCGAACAAATCTGTCGCCGGGGTATTGCCAGGACTTCCTCCGCACCTATAGGTTCCCTGTTGCACCCGTTGAGTTGTAAACCGGTTTCGGCCGGGAAGAAGGCTCAGCGGGTGCGTCTTTTTCATCACCCTCCTCTAGCTACCGCCACGCCCTCCGCCTGGATATGCTTTTTGTCCGGCAGCCGGCGATCCCCAGGGGGGTTGATGAGTCAGCTCGATGTAGACGACCTCGAAACGGCCATCAAGCAGCTCCCCGGGGTCCTTGGGTGTGTCGTGCTCTCGGGAGTGGATGGGAACCCGTCCGAGATCCAGGCCTTCACCAAGACGGGCACGAACCGGGAGGAGGTCCAAGGACTCATCCTCGAGGAGATCAGCAAGCGGGATCTCACCTCGCCCGTCAACCAGGTCTACGTCTTCGAGCTCGAGGCTGAGTCCTACTTCGGGGACCTCGAGTCCCTCGAGCGGGCGGTTGAGTTCGCGGAGCAAGAGGCCCGCACGAGGGGCCCGATGAGCACGGTTCAGAAGGTCTCTCGGTCCGACCCGGATGCCGCCGCAGGACCGGAGATGAGGCCGGTGCTGCAGCGGGTCTCACTGACGTCATCGAGCTGGTCATCCGAAGCCCACGTCGCCCTGGCCTCCGAGGTGGAGGAGGTCGTGGGCCGGGCGACATCGGAGAAGACCCCACATGGGTTAAAGGTCCTCGCCGAGGCTACCCTGGAGGCCGTCTCGAGCCTGGTCCCCGAACTCAACTTCGCGCTGAAGAGTGCCTCGCTCGTCAACGTGAGTGGACAGGAGGCCATCCTCGTAGTCGTGGAGGAGACCGGGGGGCTGGACATGCTGGGGGCCGCCCTCACCAGGGGCGGTCCGCTGGCCGAGTCCGCGGTTCGGGCCACGCTCGATGCCGTCAACCGGCGCCTGATCCGCAGGTAGCACGGGCAGTCCACGGCCTCCAGGAGCCACGACGTTCAACCCCTTTGATGTCGTGCATGCACGGCTCGGGCCTGCTAGTTTAGAGTGCTATAGGAGTGCGCCAGGAGTGCTTTGTCGCGCCTCCAGTCATCGACGACCCCTCAGGGACAAGGAGAAGCTATGCCCACGACCCTCAAGGACGTACCTGGGAACAGCCCTCACGGGGGGGCGCTCGAGCTGCGCCTCGCGGCCGAGGACGAGCTCGACGACCTGAGGGCCAGGGCGAAGGACCTCCCCACGATCGAGACGTCCGCTCGCCGCGTCCTGTCCGATCTCGAGCTCTTCTCGGTCGGTGCCGTCTCTCCCAATCGAGGGTTCATGACCGCGGGCGACTACAACTCGGTCGTCGAGGACATGCACTTGGCTGGTGGGCTCCCATGGAGCCTCCCGATCACCCTGTCGGCGACCGCCGAAGAGACGGCCGCTCTCGAGCAGGGAGAGCAAGCCGCGATCGTCTACGAGGGAAGGGCCGTCGCCATCCTGGACGTCGATGACGTCTTCGACTACCACGCCGAGCGTGAGGCGGAGCTCACGTACGGGACGACCGACGACGCGCATCCCGGCGTTGCCTATCTCTACTCCCAGGGCCCCAAATACGTAGGCGGCGAGGTGACCGTGCTCGAGAACGTGTTCGCGCACGAGTTCGCCGAGTATCGCAACACGCCGTTGCAACTACGGGAGCAGATCGCGGAGCGCGGATGGAGAACCGTAGTCGCGTTTCAGACCAGAAACCCGATTCACCGTGCGCACGAGTACCTGACCAAAGTGGCACTTGAGACTGTCGACGGCCTGATCATCCATCCGCTCGTAGGCGGCACCAAGGGAGACGACATCCCGGCCGAGGTCAGGATGGAGTGCTACGAGGCATTGATGGAGAGCTATTACCCGCGCGATCGGGTCATCCTGTCCGTATTCCCCGCAGCGATGCGCTATGGAGGGCCGCGGGAGGCCATCTGGCACTCGCTGCTTCGCAAGAATTACGGCGTGACCCACTTCATCGTCGGGCGCGATCACGCGGGAGTTGGTGACTACTACGGAACCTACGAGGCACAGGAGATTTTCGACCGCTTCGATGACACGGAGCTCGGCATCACCCCCCTCAAGTTCGAGCACTCCTTCTTCTGCAAGGAATGTGAGGGCATGGCGTCGCAAAAGACTTGTCCTCATGATCAGAGCTCCCACGTCCACCTCTCGGGGACCCAGGTTCGCCAGATCCTCATGGAGGGTAAGGAGCCGCCTCGCGAGTTCTCTCGTCCCGAGGTGGCTCGGATCCTGATCCAAGCCCAGCGCAAGAAGTAAGGAGGCTTCAGCCGGATGGGTTTTCTCGACAAGCTTAAGAAGAGACCCGAGATCACTGCAGGCACCCCCACGACCGATAAGAGGGGGCACAAGGTGATGGTCATCGGGCTGGACTGTGCCCCCCCACAGCATGTCTTCGACGAGTACGCGGGCGACATCCCCAACCTCACCAAGCTGCGGGAGAACGGTCTGTTCGGCCCCCTCGAGTCGATCGTCCCACCGATCACGGTGCCGGCCTGGATGTGCATGATGACGTCCAAGGATCCGGGCACGCTCGGGATCTACGGTTTCCGCAATCGCAAGGACCACTCCTATGAGGGCCTCTCCTTCGCCACCTCGTGGGCGGTCAAGGAGGCAACGGTGTGGGACATCCTCTCCCGGCATGGCAAGGACTGCATCGTCATGTCCGTTCCGCCGAGCTACCCGCCTAAGGAGGTCAACGGGATCCAGATCGGCTGCTTCCTGACGCCGAACAACGAGGCCGACTACACCTATCCGAAGGAACTGAAGCAGGAGCTCATCGACAAGGTCGGGGAGTACGTATTCGACGTGCGCAACTTCCGCACCGACAACACGCAGTACATAATCGACGAGTCATACAGGATGACCGAGCAACGTTTCAAGGCTGCGGATTACCTGCTGACGAACAAGCCCTGGGACTTCTTCGTGATGGTCGAGATGGGCCCCGACCGTCTCAATCACGGGATCTGGAGTTTCATCGACCCCGATCATCCACGCTACGAACCCGACAACCCGTACAAGGAATCGTTGCGCGAGTACTACCGCTATCTCGACGGCAAGATCGGCGAGTTGCTCGAAAGACACAGCGACGACGACACGACTGTCCTGGTGGTGTCGGATCACGGTGCCAAGGCGATGGTTGGTGGCGTCTGCCTCAACGAATGGCTTAAGCAAGAGGGCTACCTGTCGTTCAAAGACGAGCCCAACGGCATCACGCCGATCAACAAGATGGACATCGACTGGTCGAAGACCAAGGCATGGGGCGACGGCGGCTACTACGGCCGCCTGTTCCTGAACGTGGAGGGACGGGAACCGAACGGGACGGTTCCGCAGACCGAGTACGAGAAGGTGCGCGACGAGCTCATCGAGAGAATCGAGGGGATGGTCGACCACGAGGGCAAGCCGATGGGAAACAAGGCCCACAAGCCCGAGGAGCTCTACACGACGCAGAACGGCGTGGCGCCCGACCTCATCTTGATCTTCGGCGAGCTGAGATGGCGTTCGGTCGGCTCGCTCGGCCACGGCTCGATCTACACCTTCGAGAACGACACCGGACCGGACGAGGCCAATCACGCTGAGCGTGGCATCTTCATCATGAATAACGCGCCCGGCCAAGCCACGGGCGAGAAGGACGGCTTGCACCTGTGGGACGTGCACTGCACGATCCTGGACCTGTTCGGTCTCGATCCGGCTCCAGGCGCGCTCGGGACAAGCGTGCTGAGGAAATGAACACTGCTAAAGGGAGGAACCGCTAGATGAAGCAAGTGAATCGAGAGAGAGGTGCAGTCATCTGGTTCACCGGCCTATCCGGCTCGGGCAAGACGACGATCGCACACCAAGTGGAGGGAAAGCTGCTCGAATCCGGAGTTCCGGTTGAGATTCTCGACGGCGACGTTGTGCGCGAGAACCTATCGAAGGGGCTCGGATTCTCCAAGGAAGATCGCGATGTCAACATCCGCCGCATCGCGTTCGTGGCGCATCTCTTGCAACGCAACGGTGTGTTCGTCATCACGGCTGCGATCTCGCCATACCGAGCGATTCGTGAAGAGGCGCGCGCGATGATCAAGGACTTCGTCGAGGTTTACGCGGAGGCTCCGCTGGAGGTGTGTGAGCAGCGGGACGTCAAGGGACTGTACGCGAAGGCGCGCGCCGGCGAGATCAAGGGGTTCACCGGCATCGACGATCCCTACGAGCCTCCCCCCGGGCCCGAGGTCACCTGCAGGACCGATCGGGATACCGTCGAGGAGTCGGCGCAACAGGTCATCGACAAGCTCGTCCAGCTGAAGTTCCTGGAGGCCTAATCGACCTCGTCGCGTGTCGGCGCTCTTATCTGGGCGGCACCTCCCAGAGGACCCGACCATGATCGACCTACATACACACACGACGGTCAGCGACGGAGGCGACTCTCCGTCAGAGCTCGTCGCGAAGGCGGCTGCGGTTGGTCTGGAGGCCATAGCGGTCACCGACCACGACAACGACGCGGGCTGCGACGAGGCCGTGGCCGCCGGCCGTGAGCACGGCGTCGAGGTCGTCCGTGGCGTGGAGATCTCGTGTGACGTCGAGAAGCTCCTCGAACAGGGTTACGAGCCCAGCTCGCGACCGACCATGCACCTGCTTGGCTACTTCATCCCCGAAGGTGATAACCCGCTTTCGAATGCGCTGGCTGGCCTCCAGCGCCACCGGGCCGACCGCAATCGATTGATCGTCGAGCGATTGAACGAGCTCGGGATCCCAGTCACCTTCGAAGAGGTCGAGCGCGAGGCTGGGGGCCCGGGGTCGCAGATCGGCCGGCCCCACTTCGCGGCTGCTCTGGTCCGCCACGGCGCCGTGTCCGAGTACCAGGAGGCTTTCGACCACTACCTCGCCAAGGGAGCGAAGGCCTACGTTTCGCGCAAGCTCTATAGGCCTCAGGAGGCGGTCGAGCTCATGCTGTCGGCTGGGGTGGTCCCGGTCCTGGCCCATCCCTTTACGCTGAACCTCGGCATGGAGGACCTCGAGCGTTTCGTCGACTCTCTGCTGGAGGTCGGCCTGAAGGGTATAGAGGGTTACCACGGTGACCTCCCGGAGTCGGATCAGCAGCCCTTCCGGGCTCTCGGGAGACAGAGGGGTCTCATCGTCTCCGGTGGCAGCGACTATCACGGCGATATGCGGCCCGACCGGGGGCTCCCGGGCGGCAGGCACCACGTGTTGTGCCCGGAAGAGGTCTTGGATGAGCTGAGGAATGTGGCCGAGTCCTTGCCCGCTTAGGAGGTCCGATGTTCATCACTCGGGTCAGCCGGCACGACAGATCCGATCTCGAGGAGTTCTTCAAGGCGCAAAGCTGGGATGACCCCTACCTCGACAGGGGAGTGGGCTTCATCGCGCGCGATGGGGGGATTGTCGGCACCCTCCGACTCATCGAGGTCGAGCCCAATACCGTCGTGATCGAGGACGTGCTCGTGAAGGACGATCGCCGGGGCCGGGGCATCGGCGCACAGCTGATGCAGGCTGCGATGAACAGCCGTGGAGGAAGGCTCTTCCTCTGCTGCCATCCCGAGCGAGTTGCGTTCTACCGCCGTCTGGGGTTCTCCGAGACTCCCTACGAGGCCCTCCCTGCCTCCGCTCGCTCCTATTTCGAGGCGGACGGCTCGGCCCCCCACCAGGTCGATGAGGGCCACGTCCATCTCTTCATGACGGCCCGCTGAGGGATCGACCCACATTCGGCCTCAAATCAGCTGTGTCCGACGAGCTGGCGGCCACGTAAACAGATCGAGTAGTGAGACCTTGATGCGCGAGGACGGCGCCGCTGGCGGAGGGCGATTCAAAACGGGTGGGGAGCGGCTTCCTTCTACGCGCAGTTTGGCCAGCGGCTGGTCTGGCCTGCGGCCAGGAGCCTTGCGGCGGTACGAGCCTGGGCAACCGGGTCGTAGATGGACCCGTACCCGTAGGCCGCCCACGTGGTCTGGTCGAACTGGAAGAGGCCGTAGTACCCGACCGCGTTGACCGCTCCTGGATCGAGTCCCGATTCGCAGCTCGCAACGCTCAGGAGATAGCCTCCGTCGAGCCCAAATTCCGCCGCTGCCGAGGAGATGACCTCGGATATGGAGCCACCGGAGGCCGGCGCCGCACCCTGGGCCCCTTTACCCCCCGGCTCCGAGGTGGACCCCGGCTGATGCCGGGGCCGCCTGCTGAATACCTCACGGCGGAATCTGATCGTCGAAGCGATGCTCTCGCTCGCCTCGATCCCTCCGAGCTCGGCGCGGGTGGGCCGCGGTGACGCAAGTCGCTCGAGAGCGTCCAGCGCGAAGGTCGCGCCCGGAAGCCCGGTGATGGTGGCCAGCACCGACAGGAGGAACGCGATCCGCTTCACTCTCAGTCGCCGCGCTCGCCGGCGCGCGCGGCGACTGAAGCTGAGGTTGTCCATGTGGGCTCCCCACTTCCTTGCCGGATTTGTCGCCTTTGCCTATGCCCGGGGCAGCACCCGATAAACATCTGCAAGCGAACGTGAAATGGAGCACGAAGACGCCAGCAGATGGCTGCTCACTCCTCGGAGTGGAGATGCGACGCTCCGTTAGGGGCCCGTAAGCCCCCAGAGTGGGTTCGGGGGGTTGGGACTATCCTGGGGCCATGGTGAAGGCTCTAATCACAGGAGTGTCGGGCCAGGACGGCTCCTACCTCGCAGAGCTACTCCTGTCCAAGGGCTACGAGGTGCATGGGCTCATCCGCCGGTCGTCGTCGTTCAACACGCACCGTCTCGACCCCATCTACCAGGATCCCCACGAGGCGGGCGTGCGGTTTTTGATGCACTACGGGGACCTCTCCGACTCGGGCTCACTCGTGAACCTGATCAGGGAGCTGGAACCCAACGAGATCTACCATCTGGGGGCCCAGAGCCACGTGAAGGTGTCCTTCGAGATCCCGGAGTACACCGCAGACGCCACCGCTATGGGCACCGCTCGGATACTGGAGGCGATCCGGGCGTCGGGGGTAAGCACGCGCTTCTATCAGGCCGGTTCCTCAGAGATGTTCGGATCGGCGCCACCACCACAGAGCGAGCAGACGCCCTTCCACCCCCGCAACCCGTATGGGGTCTCCAAGGTCTTCGCGCACTGGATCACCGTCAACTACAGGGAGGCCTACGGGCTCTTCGCAGCGAACGGGATCCTCTTCAACCACGAGTCCCCCAGGCGCGGAGAGACCTTCGTCACGAGGAAGATCAGCCGGGCCGTCGCCAGGATCAAGGCGGGTATCCAGGATCGGCTGTTCCTGGGGAACCTCGACGCCGAGCGCGATTGGGGTTATGCGCCTGAGTACGTCGAGGCGATGTGGTTGATGCTTCAGCACGACGAGCCGCTCGACCTCGTGATCGCCACCGGCGAGTCACACACGGTGCGTGAGTTCGCCCAGCTGGCTTTCGCTCACGTGGGGCTGGAGTGGGAACGCTACGTCGAGATAGATCCCCGCTACTACCGTCCATCGGAGGTGGACAGCTTGCGAGGGGACGCAAGCAAGGCCAAGGAGATCGTTGGGTGGCAGCCGAGAACGTCATTCGAGGAGCTGGTTCGGATCATGGTCGAGGGAGACGTCCAGTTACTCGACGACGAGCTGTCGGGTCGGCTCGTGCGCCAGGACCGCGACCATTGACCCCTTCATTTCTTGCTGAGTGGCGACATCAGCGGGCCGTGGGCGAGCCGGGATGATAGAAGAACCTATGCAGTCGCGAGGAGAGGAGTAGGACGTCGTGGAGATCGAGATTGGAATCGGGAAGTCCGGACGAAGGGCCTACGGGTTCGACGACATCGCCATCGTCCCGTCTCGCCGGACGAGGGACCCCGACGACGTTGACATCTCCTGGGAGATCGACGCCTTCAAGTTCGAGCTTCCGCTGGTCGCCTCCGCCATGGACGCGGTGGTGTCCCCGCGCTCCGCGATAGAGATTGCCAGGCTTGGAGGCCTCGCCGTGTTGAACCTCGAAGGGCTGCAGACGCGCTACGACGATCCGGAGTCGACCCTGGCCGAGATCGCCGAGCTGCCGGACGACAGGGCGACGGCGCGCATGCAGGACCTCTACCGGGAGGACATCAAGGAGGAGCTCATCTACAAGCGCATCCGCGAGGTGAAGGACGCGGGATACGTGGCGACTGCCTCTTTGACTCCACAGAAGGTAGAGCGATTCCATAAGCTCGCTCTCGAGGCCGAGCTCGACATCCTTGTCATCCAGGGCACGGTCGTCTCGGCTGAGCACGTCTCCAGTCGCACCGAGCCCCTGAACCTCAAGCGCTTCATCTCGACCTACGAGATCCCCGTCATCGTCGGTGGGTGTGCCTCCTACTCGACTGCCTTGCACCTGATGCGGACCGGGGCCGTAGGGGTCCTCGTCGGTGTCGGGCCCGGTGCGGCCTGCACCACCAGGGGCGTGCTGGGCGTTGGCGTCCCCCAGGCGACCGCGATCGCAGATGCCGCGGGAGCGAGGATCAGGCATCTCGACGAAACCGGGCGCTACTGCCACGTGATCGCCGACGGCGGGATGCGAACGGGAGGAGACATTGCCAAGGCAATCGCATGTGGCGCCGACGCGGTGATGATCGGATCGCCCCTTGCCGCCGCGAAAGAAGCTCCCGGGCACGGGTACCACTGGGGCATGGCCACGTTCCACCCGACGCTGCCTCGAGGCGCAAGGGTGAAGACACCGACCTTGGGGACGCTCGAGGAGATCCTGGTCGGGCCGGCCCACGAGAACGACGGCCGTCTGAACCTGTTCGGAGCACTGAGGACCAGCCTCGCCACGTGCGGCTATGCAAACATCAAGGAGTTCCAGAAGGCCGAGGTGATGGTGGCTCCCGCCCTGAAGACCGAGGGCAAGCAGCTCCAGCGATCCCAGCAGGTCGGAATGGGAAGCTGACTGAGGATCTTTAGGCTGATCGCGGTCCTCACTATTCTTTCATAAGCATGTTCACCTCTGCCGGAGCAGACCTTCCTTCGAATTGGCGATTCTCTTGAGATTGGTTTGACTAGGCCGGTCCCGATGTGGTAATCTTCCTTTTGTAGGACCACCCGACTACCTTCGAAAGTGGTGGTAGAAATGGCACTTGACCTAGGGATCTTTGTAGCGGTCTGGACCCTGCTGGCGCTGGCGGCGCTGGGCTTCTCCGTAGATACGAGGGATGGGGACGACTGGGTCGGGCATTACGACCAGTAGGCAGCACAGACGAGCAGAACGCGAGGTGAAGCAGTGACTAGTTGGATCCTTTGGAAGTTCGACCCGGCGCTGTCGCCACCGCGTCCCTCCCCCCGGGACGGGCGTGGCTTTCCGGCCGGGCCCCCCAGGCGAGGCCGGTAGCTGTGGCTGCCGGCCTCGACCGCATCGACCGTCGCATCCTGTCCCTGCTCCGGCAGGAGGGACGCATGCCCCACGCGGCCATTGCCAAGGAAGTGGGGCTCTCGGGGCCTGCGGTGCACGAGCGAGTGCGCAAGCTGGAGCAGACCGGCGTGATCTCAGGATATGCAGCAATCCTTGATCCGGACGCGCTCGAGCGTCCTCACGTCGCATTCGCACTGGTGACACTCTCCGAGGGCAGTGAGTTCGCCGCCGACGACCCCATCGTTGAACGCATCTGCGAGGAAGAGGACGTGCTCGAGTTCCATCGCGTCGCAGGGCAGGACTGCTACCTGATCAAGATCCGAACGGCCACGAACAAGGATCTCGAGCAGCTCCTGAGACGCATCCGGTCGATCCGCGGCGTGGCACGCACCCGCACGACGATCGTCCTGTCTACCGAGCTCGAGGAGCCTTCGATCCAGGTGCCACAGGAGACCGAGGAGCGCAAGCTTCACTCCGCCTGAGCACGCCTGTAGCATCGCGGCCCATGCCGGGGCCAAGGAACGTCAAAGAGCTTGTCGATCTCGGTGAGCGCGTGCTCGCCGACTCGACGCATATCTTCGAGGACCACGACAATCGGCGTGAGGCTGAGGAGTTGCTCGCCCACACGCTGCGCATCACACGGGCTGAGCTCGACGAGTACGAACGGGCGAACCCGCGCGCCGCGGAGAGGTATCTGTCGCTGATTGCTCGTCGCGCCGCGGGTGAGCCTTTCCCCTTTCTCACCGGCACGATCCAGTTCTACGGGCTCGAGCTGAAAGTTCGTCCTGGGGCTTTCGTCCCCCGCGCCTCGTCAGAGCTCACCGTCGACCGGGCGGCAAGACGATTGAGGAGACGAAGGAAGCCGATCGTGGTGGATCTCTGCACCGGCGCCGGGCCGATCGCGCTGGCCCTGGCGGACGAGTTCCCGGAATCAGAGGTGTGGGGCACTGACATCTCGGATGAGGGGATCAGGCAAGGCCGTAGCAACGCGAGGCGATTGGGGATCCGCAACGTGAGGCTGCGCAGGGGGGACATGTACGGCGCGCTGCCTCGAAGGCTGAGCGGACGGATCGACGTGATCACAGCCCACGTGCCGTACGTTCCCTTCGACGAGTTCGAGGACCTCCCCACCGAGGTCCGAGAGCACGAGCCCATGTACACGCTTACGGATGAGTCGAGCGATGGGCTCGATCTCATGCGCTATGCGATCGAGAACGCGCCGGGCTGGTTGAGACCTGGCGGATGGCTGCTCCTCGAGATGTCCGATGACTTCGCCACCAAGGCCCGACGACTGTGTCGCCGTGCCGGGCTCGAGGACATGGGTGCCGCCAGCGACGAGGACGACCTCAGCATCGTGGTGGAGGCCCGCCTCCCCCGTTGAAGCAGCTCCCCTAGGGGCGGCGACCGCCAAGAGCGGCGCGACAGGGGTGTGGCCTACAACGTGCAGGAATGGGCCGATACCGGTGGGCGAATCGAAGGTGATACGAGAAGGCGCCGGGCGTCTTGTCTGGCCAGGTTCCAGGACCAGAACGACTCGTTTGCAAGGCGAGTTTTCATACTGGCGAGTGCACACGAACGCAATGGCTCGGGTAGTCGGATGAGTTGCGGAACGGCATCGGGACTCAGGCTCGCCAGGTAGCTGACGTCGATCTTGCCCGTACGGAAATACCTGCTGATGTTCCGTTCACCGATGCGGGCGTCGGGATTGTAAATGTTGAAACCGATCAACGTCAGCGCGGTAAGAAGCACAACCGCCCGCGGAAGCCAATTCCACTCCCACCTGACACCAGCAACGAGGAGCATCACGAAGACTGCACCAAGCCAGACGATGGTCACGTCGACGAGCAGCCTTAGACGCGTGAACCCAAAGGTCTCTTGATAGAGATTCATCCGTGTGAGCGCCGACGCCAGGATCACGAGAGTGAACAGGCACAGGACACCCAGAAGGATCTTCATCCATCGGCGGTCTGAGACCTCTACCCGGCTGAACCGGACGGCAGCGGCGACAACCGCAAGCGTGAGCAGGGCAACCACAATCAGCTGGAAGAAGCCTTGTCGCGCATACTCAGCGTAGGTGAGTCCGGCCGTGTTCAACACATGATCGTGGCCTCCAAAGAGCACGGTGATCTGGACGAGAACGAAGGACGCGAACAGGAGATCGATAAGCAGAAGGGCCGGCTTCCATTCGCCGGCGCTCAGTTGGATTTGGATGCGCTCTCCCAGCTGCATCGGTGCGACGAGTCTGGGGGATGGGCCAAACTCGGGAGAGAGCAGCGAGATCGATCCCGTCAGCACGAGGGTTCCAACGGCGACGATCACACGAGAAAGGGCAAGCGAGAGATCCCAATCGGGAACCAGGAACTGCTCCGCCAGCGAGGCAAACGCGGGGTCGGCGCTAACAAACAAGGCTCCAAAGGTTAGGAGTAGGACGCCGCTGAGCAGGGCGGCGCGCATGCCGAGGCCGAAGTGGGGGAGGTGGAGGTTCGCACTCCGTGCGAATGGGCGCAGGACGTGACGCGTTCCCCTTGGCACGTTGGTGACCACGCGCGGCATGCTCATGGAGATTTCGGCCCACCCGCGAGCCCGAGCTACACCGACTGAGATGACGAACAGAGCGCCGAGGAGGTCAAGGGCGACCAACCAGGCCGCCGACCTGACGGCAGGAAGACTCAATAGGACAAGCGCCAGTACGGCAAACACTCCGTAAGACCAGTCGATGCTTCGGTGAGTCGCGACCCATACCGCCAACAACACAAGCATCCCGGTGATGGTCAGGTTCACGCCAAACGGTTGTCCGGGGATGGCAACGCTGGCGACCAGAGCGGTCGCGGCCGAGAGTAGGGCAAAGGTCGCTGAAGACCGTCCGCCAGTCAACATTGAATGTCCTCAAATCCCATGCCTGACGTCGACCCCTTTCCGAATGAAGGCTTTCTGCTGAAGCATCGGTAGCGAACTCGTCTTTGGCTGACTCCGATGTCACCGCATCACAGTAGGTGGCAGATGTCTGAAGATGAGCCCGAAGTAGTGGGAATTGTGTGAAGAATTCGGGGCCGGCGGAACCGAGCGACTTCTCAGTCTTGAGGGCGTCGCCGAGCCGCTTTCCCGGCTACATCGCGCCTGCGTTTGCGGAGGAGCCGAGCGACCGCTCCGGAGCGGGCGATCGGCGACGACCTGGGAGCAGCGTCGTCTCCGCCGCGAAAGAAGGGAGGGAGCAAGGCCTCCGCGGTAGCCTGAGCTATGCAGAAGGTCCTCGTGGTCGATTACGGGGCTCAGTACGCGCAGCTCATCGCCCGGCGCGTTCGTGAATGCCACGTCTACTCGGAGATCGTCCCCCACGACATCCCGCTCCAGGAGCTGGCCGGCATGAGGCCGGCGGGGATCATCCTGTCGGGAGGGCCCAAGTCGGTCCACTCGCCCGAAGCTCCTTCCGCGGACAAGAGGCTCTTCGAGCTCGGCGTTCCCGTACTTGGGATTTGCTACGGGCAGCAGCTTATGGCCCAGACGCTCGGGGGAGAGGTAGCACGGACGGGCGTCTCGGAGTTCGGCAAGACCGATCTCGAGGTCTCGGTACCGACTGCCACCCTCTTCAGCGAGCTCCCCGTCGAACAGACGGTTTGGATGAGCCACAACGACGCTGTGGTCTCCCCTCCGGAGGGCTTCAAAGTGATTGCCTCCACGGCGGCCTCGCCGGTCGCCGCCTTTGAGGACCGCGACCGTGGTCTTTATGGCGTCCAGTTCCATCCGGAGGTCGCGCACACGCCCAAGGGCACCGATCTGCTGAAGAACTTCCTCTACGAGGCGTGTGACCTGATGCCCGCATGGACGATGACCTCGATCATCGAGACGGCGGTGGAGGACATCGCTCGTGTCGTAGGCGACAGCCGGATCGTGTGCGGGCTCTCCGGCGGGGTCGACTCGGCTGTCGCCGCGGCCCTCGTTCACCGTGCGGTGGGCGATCAGCTCACCTGCGTGTTCGTAGATCACGGCCTGTTGCGAGCCGGTGAGGCCGAACAGGTCGAGGAGACCTTCAGGCGCCACCTCAAGATCGACCTCATTCACGTCAAGGCCGCCGACCGCTTCCTCGAGAAGCTCGCGGACGTTATGGATCCCGAGCTCAAGCGCAAGATCATCGGCGAGACGTTCATCCGCGTCTTCGAGGAGGTGGCGCGCGAGGAGCTCGAGGACGCACGCTTCCTCGTGCAGGGCACGCTCTATCCCGACGTCATCGAATCCGGCACCCGCGACGCGGCGAGGATCAAGAGCCACCACAACGTCGGGGGGTTGCCGGCAGATATGACCTTCACGCTGGTCGAGCCGCTTCGCAACCTGTTCAAAGACGAGGTGCGCCGGGTCGGCGAGGAGCTGGGACTTCCGGAGGAGATCGTATGGCGGCAGCCGTTCCCGGGGCCGGGCCTGGCAGTACGCATCGTGGGCGAGGTGACGGCCGACCGACTGGAGACCCTTCGAGCTGCGGATGCCATCGTCCTCGAAGAGATGAAGCGGGCGGATCTCCTGCACATCTGGCAATCGTTCGCGGTGCTTCCTGCGATCCGTTCGGTCGGCGTCATGGGAGACGAGCGAACGTACGGGCATCCCATCGTGCTGCGTGCGGTGACGAGCGAGGACGCAATGACCGCGGACTGGGCCCGGCTCCCGTACGACCTCCTGGCTCGCATCTCGAACCGTATCGTCGGTGAGGTTCCCGGCGTAAACCGCGTCGTTTACGACATCACGTCCAAGCCTCCCGGCACCATCGAGTGGGAATAGCTCCACCTACCGTGTTCTTGCGCCCCAAGGATCTCGCCTCCATCGAGCGCGACCGTGCTTAGGAGACTCGAGGGGGCGGACGGACCGGGCGACTATCTCAGCATCCTCTCCGGCACGTCACAGAACGTCGTAGGAATCGTGGTTGCTGCGGTCGCGACATTCGCGGCGAACATTCTGATGTCGAACACGCTGGGTGCCGAGGGTTTCGGCGTGGTCACGGTCATGACCCAGGCAGCCTTCGTTGCGTCCTTCGCTACCAGGGCGGGGATGGACATGGCCGTCCTGCGCGACGTCGCCATAGATGCCGGTCAGGACCGCTACGAGCGCATCCGTGTCCCCGTAGCCCGAGCCGTAGCCATCGGGACCTCGGTGAGCGCGGCCGCGGGTTTGCTCACCGTGCTTGCTGCGGACTCGATCCGCGATGCCTATCCGGACGCGGGCCGCTACGTAGTCGAAGCCGCCGCCCTGGGGCTGCCTTTCCTCGCGCTGGCGAACATCTGGCTATCGGCAACGCGTGGCCTGAAGATCATGCGCTACACGCTTTATGTCTTCTGGGCGGGACAGCCGATCGCCTGGATCGCGATCATGCTCGTTGGCTGGTCCTTCTCCGAGACGGACTGGATGAGCGTCCTTGCTTACTCGCTGTCGTGGGCGCTCGCAGCAGCCACCGCTGCCTACTTTTGGCGCAAGGAGAGTCACGCGTGGCCCGTCTCGCCGATGCAACCAGGCGACGTCTCGCGCCTCATGCGCTACGCGGGGCCGCGCGCTCCCGCGGCTCTGTTCTCCCAGCTGCTCTTCTGGACCGATCTATTCGTGCTGACGATCTACGTCGACAAGGCTGAGGTCGGCGTATATGCGGCCGCACTGCGCGCGGGACAGGTGCTCGTGTTGTTCCTCACGTCGGTGAGCCTCATGTTCAGCCCCTTCGTCGCCGACCTCCACAACCGAGGCGAAACCGAGCGGCTCGATCACTTGTTCAAGACGCTCACCCGCTGGACGATCGCAGCGACGATCCCGCTGTTCTTGGTTCTTGTCGTAGCACCCAACGAGGCGCTGCGGATCTTCGGGTCCGAGTTCTCAGAGGGGAGGATCGCGCTCTTGATCGTCCTCGCGGGTCAGTTCATCAATATCGCGACGGGAAGCGTCGGTTTCGTGCTGATCATGGTGGGGCGCACCGGGTGGGATCTTGTCGTCTATGCGTGTTCGCTGGCGCTGAACCTCGGTCTCGCCTTCTGGCTCTGTCCCCGCTACGGGATCGAAGGAGCTGCCATCGCCAACGCGGTGACGTTCACTCTGTCGAAATGGGCACGTCTCGCGCTCGTCAGTCGTTTCGTCCATATCCAGCCCTACGACCGCGACTATGGGCGACTCGTGATCCCGACCCTCGCGGGCCTTGTCGTCATGTGGCTCGTCCACCGGGTCATGCCCGGTGGGTTCCTGGTCGACCTGGTCGCGACCGGGCTCGTCGGAACGCTCGTCTACACGGTCGTCTATCTGGGAGTGGGTCTGACCGAACCAGAGCGAAGGGGGGCCAAGGGGCTGGTGGCGAGGCTCCGGGCCTCATAATCGATAGCGTGAGAGAAGCTTTTCTGGACGACCTGAACCCGGTTCAGCGTGAGGCGGTGACGTCCCCAGGAGGCCCCGTTCTCGTGGTCGCGGGGGCCGGGTCCGGAAAGACGCGCGTCCTGACCTACCGGATCGCTCATCTAATCGATCAGGGGCTGTCGCCCTACTCGGTGATCGCCATCACGTTCACCAACAAGGCCGCCGACGAGATGAAGGCGCGGGTCGGGCGGCTCGTCGGATCGGTCGCCGACAGGATGTGGGTGTCGACCTTCCACTCGGCGTGCGTTCGCATCCTGCGGAGAGAAGCACCGCGCCTGGACATTCGGCCCTCGTTCTCCATATACGACTCGGCAGACTCCGAGCGCCTTATCAAGGCATGCATGAAGGAGCTCAACGTCGATCCGAAGCGGATGCCACCGAGAGCCGTACAAGCTGCGATCTCGGACGCCAAGAACAAGCTGATGGACGCCGGCCTCTACTCGGATTTCGCGTCGGATCCCTGGGAGAGGACGGTCGCTCGGATCTACGTCGAGTACCAGAGGCGCCTGGTCATCAACTCGGCGATGGATTTCGACGACCTGATCTCCCGCACCGTCGAGATCTTCGACCGCTTTCCCGACGCGCTGGCCCACTATCGAGAGCGCTTCATCCATGTGCTCGTAGACGAATTCCAGGACACGAACCATGCGCAAGCTCGACTCGCTACTTTGCTGGCGGGGAAGTGGCGCAACATCTTCGCGGTTGGTGATGCGGACCAGGGCATCTACGCGTTCCGAGGCGCCACCATCAAGAATCTCCTCGACTTCGAGCGCGACTGGCCGGAGACACGCGTGATCACGCTAGAGCAGAATTATCGCTCCACCAAGACGATCCTGGACGCGGCCAATGCGGTCATCGAGAACAACGTCATGCGCAAGCCCAAGTCGCTGTGGACCGAGTCCGTCGAGGGCGATCTCATAACGCGGTATCACGCGCAGAACGAACACGACGAGGCCGCGTGGGTGGCCGGCGAGATCGGACATCTCATCGAGCTCGGTTACTCGCGCGCAGACACCGCCGTCTTCTACCGGACCAATGCGCAGTCGCGCGTCCTCGAGGAATGCTTCGCCCAGGCACAGATCCCTTATCGCGTCGTCGGTGGAGTCCGTTTCTACGAGCGCAAGGAGATCAAGGACCTGCTCGCGTGGTTGCGCGGCGCGATGAACCCACTCGATTCGGTCGGCATCGCGAGGGCCGCCCAAGCCCCCAGGCGGGGGATCGGCGACACGTCGCTCGGACGACTTGCGGAATTCGCCCGCCGCGAGGGGATCGGCCTGGGCGAGGCGTTCGAGCGGGCCGAGGAAGCAGACGGCATCTCCAAGCGGGCCCTCGGAGGAATACTCGAGGCGGGAAGGATCTTCGAGCGGATCCGGCAGGATGCTCGCGACAAGACACCCGTCGCCGAGATCGTCGAGCTGGCCTGGGACGTCACGGGCTACATGGACGAGCTAAAGGCCGACAGGACCTTCGAGTCGTTGTCGCGACAGGAGAACCTGCGAGAGCTCCAGGGGGTCGCGCGCGAGTACGACGAGAGTGCCAGGGAGGAGCACTCCCTCGTCGACTTCCTCGAACGGATCGCACTCATAACCGACACCGACGAGGTGGAGGGAGAGGAATCCGGGGTGACACTCATGACGCTGCACAACGCGAAGGGACTGGAGTTCCCGGTCGTGTTCATCGTCGGCGTGGAAGAAGGGGTGTTCCCTTACATCCGCTCGATCGGCGACCCCGACCAGCTCGAGGAGGAGCGGCGGCTCTGCTACGTGGGTATCACGAGGGCGCGTCAGCGCCTCTACCTGCTCAACGCGTGGTCGCGCAGTCTCTGGGGAGGCGTGAACTACAACCCTCAGTCGCGCTTTCTCTCGGAGATCCCCGGCGAGCTCATGGCCCAGGCGGAGGGCAGAACGTCGTCATCGTCACGCGGTGAGACGCGCGATCCCAGCGTCTTCCGTGTGGGACAGGAGGTCGAGCACGACCGCTGGGGCCGTGGTGTCATCGTCGAGATCGCCCGCTCAAACGTCGGCCTCGAGGCGACCGTGCACTTCCCGAATCTCGGTGCCGACAAGCGTCTGGACCTGACCCTGGCCCCCCTCAAACCCGCCTCCTAGGATCACTTGACCCGGCTCGGGCCCCATCGAGTGAGTACCACGTTCCGGATAGACCAGGCAGGCTCACTCGGGGGCCGCGGCTTCGGTGATCTCGATCGATTCGATGTAGATCGGGATCGCGGGCTCGTCCGCGGTAGCGGGATCGTTGCCTCCCTTGGTCTCGCGGCGGGAGATCTTGTCCAGCGTCCCGTAGGAGTCCTCCTCCACCTTGCCGAAGATCGTGTAGAGGGTCTGCAGCCCCGCCGGTTTCCCGGCCGGCTTGTGCACCACGATGAAGAACTGGCTCCCTCCCGTCGACGGGTCTCCTCTCTGGTTGGCGAGTCCGGCGACGCCGTAGACGTAGTCCCGATCGCGCTCGGCCGGCCGGTCCGACACCTTGTATCCGGCGTCGTCGGGGGGGACGTTCACACGGCCGTTCGGATCTCCCGCCTGTATGACGAAGTTGGCGACGACGCGATGAAAGGTAAGCCCGTCGTAGAAACCCTCGCGCGCGAGGAACACGAAGCTGTTCACCGCCTCAGGGGCATCGTCCTCGAGCAGGTCCAGCCCGATGTCTCCACAAGACGTGTGGATGACCGCGCCGTAGTCGACGCCTTCTTCGAAGATGTCGTCGGGAGCGTCGTAGCTGCCGGGAGAGGCTTCTCCAGGAGCTTCCGTCTCGCACGGGGTCGGGGCGGGCCGGCCGGCCGCCGCAGTTGCTCCACCGTCTCTTGTGTCGGGGCCGTACGGAAGCAGGACGCCGAGAAGGACGACGAGTAGGAGAGAGCCACTCACGCCGGTCACGCGCGCTCGTCGGCGGCGCTGCAAGGCTTCTTTTCGCGCGCTCGATCGAGGTTTCACAAGTTGCGCCATCTCTTGTGTCGTTCCTGAGGGATCGCGGCGTCCTCCAGGAGCGTGAGTTGAGAGGCAACGAGAGCTTTGAGGCCGGAGGGCTCGAGCGGTCCGGCAGCGACTTCGTCTGCGATCCCCAGCTCCACCAGACCACCCGCGGTCGGTCTCAGGATCCGTGCAGCATCCGGAGCTCTCCTTGCGTCGCGCCACAGGATCTCGGCCGCACCCTCTGGTCCGATCACCGAGAAGATCGAGTCCGAGTACACGACCAGACGGTCGGCCGAGGCGAAAGCTAGCGCGCCGCCGCTGGCTGCCTCGCCGGTTACGACGGACAGGAGGGGGACGGGAGCGGAGAGCATCGCGTCGAAGAGAGAGGCGATCGCCCAGGCGATCCCGCCGGCCTCCGACTCGCCGGAGGGGTCGGCGCCGCGTGTGTCGATAAGAGTCACCACCGGGATACCAAGACGTCCCGCGATGCCGATGCATCTGATCGCCTTGCGATACGCGGGCGGCCCGGGGGCATGCTCTCGCTCGAGCGCCATCACGAGCGCCCGGCGTCCGGCGATGCGGGCCAGCCCGCACGTGAGAGCCGGGTCATCCTCGCCCGCGCGGTCACCGCGCAGCTCGACGAAGCTCCGGTCGACCATGGAGCGGGCCAGATCGGGAGCGTGCGGACGCGATGGATCGCGCACGGACTGAACGACGTCCCAGGCGTCGCGGTCCTTCGGGCCGGTACCTGCAGCCGAAGGCCCGGCCTCGCGCGCTGGAGCGTCGCGGGCAAGGGTCTCCAGGGCCGTCACCAGGTATGCCCGGGCGTCGGCAGCGGTCACCAGCTCGTCGACCAGGCCGTGGGAGAAAGCGGACGTCGCGGTGTGCGACGTCTCGGGCAGC
>JBOGXB010000030.1:0-22382 GCA_050694215.1 Actinomycetota bacterium | reverse complement strand
CCTCACCGAGAACGTGAACTTCATGGCGTCCAACCTGACGAACCAGGTGCGAAGCATCGCGGAGGTGACGACCGCGGTCGCAAACGGTGACCTCACCAAGCAGATCACCGTCGAGACCAAGGGCGAAGTCGCGGCCCTGGCCGAGACCATCAACACGATGGTGGACCGGCTGTCGACCTTCGGGGACGAGGTCACCAGGGTGGCCCGCGAGGTCGGTACGGAAGGGAAGCTCGGCGGCCAAGCGCAGGTCGAGGGCGTCTCGGGCACCTGGAAAGGGCTCACCGAGAACGTGAACTTCATGGCCTCGAACCTGACGTCGCAGGTGCGGAACATCTCGCAGGTCGCTACACGAGTGGCGAACGGAGACCTCAGTCAGAAGATCACCGTCGAGGCGAAGGGCGAGGTCGCCGCTCTGGCCGAGACCTTGAACTCGATGACGGACACCCTGCAGGCCTTTGCAGGCGAGGTGACGCGCGTCGCTCGCGAGGTCGGTACGGAAGGGAAGCTCGGCGGCCAGGCGAAGGTCGAGGGCGTAGCGGGGACGTGGAAGGACCTCACCGACTCGGTGAACTTCATGGCTTCGAACCTGACCGATCAGGTCCGGGACATCGCCGCCGTTACGACCGCAGTGGCGAAGGGCGATCTCTCCCAGAAGATCAAAGTCGACGTCAAGGGCGAGATCCTCGAGCTCAAGAACACGATCAACACGATGGTGGACCAACTGTCCTCCTTCGCCGACGAGGTGACCCGAGTCGCTCGCGAGGTCGGAACGGAAGGCAAGCTCGGCGGTCAGTCGCAGGTGAAGGGCGTATCCGGGACGTGGAAGGACCTGACCGACTCGGTGAACTTCATGGCCTCGAACCTGACGTCGCAGGTCCGCAACATCGCTCAGGTCGCGACTGCGGTCGCGAATGGCGATCTGACTCAGAAGATCACCGTCGACGTCAAGGGCGAGATCCTCGAGCTCAAAGACACTCTGAACACGATGGTCGACCAGCTCTCGTCCTTCGCCGACGAGGTGACCCGAGTCGCCCGAGAGGTCGGAACCGAAGGAAGGCTGGGTGGCCAGGCCGACGTGAAGGGCGTGTCCGGCACCTGGCGGGACCTCACGAACAACGCGAACTTCATGGCGGCGAACCTGACCGACCAGGTCCGCAACATCGCCGCAGTGACAACGGCCGTCGCGCAAGGAGACCTCTCCAAGAAGATCACCGTCGACGCGAAGGGCGAGATCCTCGAGCTCAAGGACACGATCAACACGATGGTCGACCAGCTGTCCTCGTTCGCAGCCGAGGTCACTCGTGTTGCCAAGGAGGTCGGTACAGAGGGGAAGCTCGGCGGCCAGGCAGAGGTCCGGGACGTGTCGGGCGTGTGGCGTGGGCTCACCACAAACGTGAATCAGATGGCCGCGAGCCTCACCGCCCAGGTGCGGGCCATCGCCGACGTCGCGACCGCCGTGACGCAGGGGGACCTCACTCGGTCGATCACAGTCGAAGCTCAGGGCGAGGTGTCTGAGCTCAAGGACAAGATCAACCAGATGATCGCCAACCTGGCCGACACGACCAAGCAGAACGACGAGCAGGACTGGCTGAAGTCCAACCTCGCCCGGATCACCGGGCTGCTGCAGGGTCAGCGCGACCTGCAGGAGGTAACGAAACTGATCATGTCGGAGCTGACGCCGACAGTCTCTGCCCAGCACGGCGCCTTCTTCCTGGTTGAGGGGACGAACGGCGGCAGCGGGGACGGCGAGGAAGCCCAGGCCCTCCTGAAGCTGAAGGCAAGCTACGGGTACAAGGCGCGCAAGTCGGTCTCCAACCGATTCACCTTCGGTGAGGGACTCGTCGGCCAAGCGGCGCTCGAGCAGAAGAGCATCGTCGTAACGGAGGCCCCCGAGGACTACATCAAGGTCACGTCGGGTCTGGGTGAGTCGGCACCGGTCAACATCATCGTCGTGCCCGTCCTCTTCGAGGACCAGGTGCTGGGTGTCGTTGAGCTCGCTTCGCTGCGTCCGTTCAGTGAGGTCAACCAGACGTTCCTCGACCAGCTCATCGAGACCCTCGGTGTAGTGCTGAACTCGATCATCGCAAACACACGTACGGAGGAGCTCCTCGCAGAATCGCAACGACTCACGCGAGAGCTGCAGTCTCAGTCCGAGGAGCTCCAGACCCAGCAGGAGGAGCTCCAGCAGACCAACGAGGAGCTGCAGGAGAAGGCGGCGCAACTCGCCGAGCAGAACCGCGAGGTCGAGGTCAAGAACCGCGAGGTCGAGATGGCGAGATCCAGCCTCGAGGATAAGGCGCAGCAGCTCGCGCTGAGCTCGAAGTACAAGTCGGAATTCCTTGCGAACATGTCGCACGAGCTGAGGACGCCCCTCAACAGCTTGCTGATACTCGCCAAGATGATGCGGGACAACGAGGACGGCAACCTCACGGAGAAGCAGGTCGAGTTCGCGAGCACGATCTACACATCCGGAAGCGATCTGCTGGATCTGATCAACGACATCCTCGACCTTTCCAAGGTAGAGGCAGGAAAGATGGACGTGAATGCAACCGAGGTCCCCTTGTCTGAGATCCGGGGTGCCCTCGAGCAGTCCTTCCACCCGGTGGCGCAAGAGAGAAGCCTCGAGTTCGTCGTCACGGTGTCGAGGAACGCTCCTCACCGGATTGTGACCGACGGTCAGCGTTTGCAGCAGATCCTCAACAACCTGCTGTCTAACGCCTTCAAATTCACCGAACTCGGCAGCGTGAAGGTCAACGTCAAGAACGCTCCCCGGGGTATGAGCTTCCAGGCCGACAGGTTGAACAGAGCGAAGCGCGTCGTCGCGTTCTCCGTGACTGACACGGGCATTGGGATCCCCGAGCAGAAGCTGAAGCTGATATTCGAGGCGTTCCAGCAGGCCGACGGCACCACCAGTCGCAGGTTCGGCGGAACCGGCTTAGGGCTAAATATCAGCAGGGAGATAGCCCGCTTGCTCGGCGGCGAGATTAGGGCAGACAGCCGTGAAGGACGAGGAAGCACCTTCACCCTCTACCTACCGGACACGTTTGAGCCTCCGGTGGAGCCCGACCTTCCGAGGATAGAGCTGGGTAGCCCGCTGGTCGTGGAGGTGCCTCCCGGGCAAGCCGCCGCGGAGGCAAGCGAGGAGATGCCCAACGAGCTTGCCGACGACCGGGCCACGCTGCAGCCGGCCGACAACTCCCTTCTGGTAATTCAGGGCGACCCCGATCTGGCGCGCGGGTCGATGGGAGCCGCTCGAGCGCAAGGCTTCAAGGCCCTTGGCGCCGTGACCGCCGAGACGGGCATTGCTCTTGCTCGCGACCTGCAGCCGGACGCGATCCTCATCGATTCCGATCCGGGCCATCTCGATGGTCTCGTCCTGTTGAGGCGATTGAAGGCGGAGCCCACCACGAGGCACATCGCGGTCTTCATGATCGCCGAGCCCCGGATCCATCAGGATGCCCTTCGCTCAGGCGCGGCAGCCTGCATCGAAAGGCCGGCAACCGAGGAGGGTCTTCGAGACCTGCTCGCAGGCGCGCTGGACTTCGTGGAGCGTCCGTCCAAGACCTTGCTCGTCGTCGAGGACGACGAGGTCGAGAGGAAGGCGATAACCGAGTTGATCGGCGGCGATGACGAGGTGGAGATCCATGCCGTCGGGAGCAGCAAGGATGCGCTCGCCCTCCTCAGGAAGGGCTCGGTCGACTGCATGGTCGTCGATCTGAAGCTTCCGGACATGACGGGTTTCGATCTCCTGGAGAGGATCAGGAAGACCGACAGGTTCAAGAACATCCCGGTGATCGTCTACACGGGCAAGGACCTGACTCGCCGCGAGGAGACGAGGCTCAAGAAGCTCGCGGAGTCGGTGATCGTCAAGGACGCGCGCTCTCCGGAGCGTCTCCTGGAGGAGGCATCGCTGTTCCTCCACAGGGCCCCCGCCCGCATGCCCGAAGCGAAGCGCAAGATGATCGAGCAGCTCCAGGCAGGAGACGAGGTGTTCGCCGGCAAGAGCATCCTCATCGTCGACGACGACGTCCGAAACGCCTTTGCCCTCACCAGCGTCATCGAAGCCAAAGGTATCGAGGTGCTCTATGCGGAGAATGGGCGGGACGCGCTCGAAGCGTTGACTCAGCATCCCGACATCGATCTCGTGCTGATGGACATCATGATGCCGGAGATGGACGGCTACGAGACGACGAAAGCGATCAGGTCGGATAAGCGTTTCGCGGAGCTTCCGATAATCGCTCTCACCGCAAAGGCGATGAGAGGAGATAGGGAGAAGAGCATTGCATCCGGTGCGTCCGACTACATCCCGAAGCCGGTCGACACCGACCAACTCTTCTCGCTGATGAGGGTTTGGCTCTACCGGTAGATGGACGTGGTGCAGGCAGTGGCATCAGACGAGTCCTTTTCGGCGGTGCCGGAGCACGAGGACCTCGAGAGCATGGAGATGCGTCTCCTGCTCGAGGCCGTGTACCGGCACCACGGCTATGACTTCAGGGGTTATGCGAGGGGCTCATTGAGGCGACGATTGTGGCGACGGATCGAGGCCGAAAGCTTGAAGACGATCTCTGGTCTGCAAGAGAAGGTCCTCCACGATCCGGGCGCGATGGATAGGCTGTTGATTGATCTTTCTATAAGTGTGACGGCGATGTTCCGCGACCCGAGCTTCTACCTCGGGTTCAGGAGCAAGGTCGTGCCGCTGTTGAGGACGTATCCATTCATCCGGATCTGGGCGGCCGGCTGCTCCAGCGGCGAGGAGGTCTACTCCATGGCCATCCTTCTGCGCGAAGAAGGCTTGCACGAGCGAGCGCGTATCTACGCTACGGACATGAATCAGCCCATCCTGGACACTGCAAGGAGGGCCGTCATCCCTCTGGACAGGATGCGTGCCTACACACAGAACTACATGCGCGCCGGAGGTAAGCGAGCATTCTCGGAGTACTACGACGCGGACGGGAAGAACGCGCGAGTCGACGCCGATCTTCTGTCCAATGTCGTCTTCGCGCAGCACAACCTCGTATCGGATAGGCGCTTCAACGAGTTCAACGTGATCTTGTGCCGCAACGTGATGATCTATTTCGACCGAGAGCTCCAGGATCACGTCCACGACCTTCTCTACGAGAGTCTGGTCCGATACGGGATCCTTGCTCTAGGCCATAAGGAGACCATTAGGTTCACGTCTCACTCGGGCCGCTACGAAGAGCTCGACCCGGTGGAGAAGATCTACAGGCGGGTCGGATGAAGCCTCGCCGGCTGGTCGTGATCGGCAGCTCGTGGGGCGGGTTCAACGCCCTGGGGCACATCTTGTCCGAGCTGCCGCAGGACCTCGATGCCCCCGTCGTGGTGGTGCAGCATCGGTTGGCGGATTCGAGCGACGGTCCCTTTGTCTCCTACTACGCGAAGCGGTCGTCGCTTCCCGTATATACGGTGGAGGACAAGGAGCCCATGTTGCCGGGGCGCGTCTATATCGCTCCGGCCGATTACCATCTCCTGGTGGACAACGGTCACTTCGCCCTCTCCACGGACGGGGTGGTTCAGTTCAGTCGTCCATCGATCGACGTGCTCTTCGAATCCGCGGCACACGCGCACGGCTCGGCCGTGATCGGCGTGATACTTACCGGTGCCAACGAGGACGGTGCAGCAGGCCTGTCCGCGATCGCACGCAGCGGTGGAACGACCATCGTTCAGGACCCTGCCACCGCCGAGAGGCGGGAGATGCCCACGGCCGCTCTGGCAGCGACCGAGGTAGACGAGGTCCTGTCCCTCGACGAGATCCCTCGCCGTCTGGTAACCCTCGTGGGTGCGGCATCATGAGCGCCGTGGCCGAGCGCGACGAGGGCTTCAGAGAACCGGTCAACATCCTGCTCGTCGACGACAAGCCCGAGAACCTGCTAGCGCTCGAGGCCGTGCTGAAACCCCTGCAACAGAACCTGATAAGCGCGAACTCGGGAGAGGAGGCTCTAAAGCTCCTTCTGAGGCACGAGTTCGCCGTCATCCTGCTGGACGTGCAGATGCCCGGACTAGACGGTTTCGAGACGGCCACCTACATCAAGCAGGTCGAGAAGACCAGGCACATCCCGATCATCTTCCTGACCGCCATCAGCAAGGACGCGAGTCATGTCTTCCAGGGTTATTCGGTGGGTGCCGTCGACTACCTGTTCAAGCCCTACGACCCCAACGTGTTGCGGTCCAAGGTATCGGTGTTCGTCGACCTGTACCAGAAGAACGCGGCTCTCGCCGAGAGCGAGGAACGCTTCAGGAAATCATTCGACCATGCTCCGATCGGTGTGGCCCTGCTCGATGCCAGCGGTCGGTGGCTGGAGGTCAACCGAGCGCTTTGTCAGATGCTCGGGTACTCGGAGGCGCAGTTCCTCTCCATGACTCTCGAGGACGTCCTGCATCCAGCCGATCCCGGGATGGACCTTGACGAGATAGCTAAGTCCCTGGGCGGCGACATGCGTGCCTTCCACCTCGAGAAGCTGTTCGTCAACCAGCAAGGTGAAAAGATGCACGCTCTGATCAGCATTGCGCTGGTTGAGTCATCTGGTGCGAGCACTCCGTACTTCATCCTGCAGGTGGACGACATCACGGAGCGCAAGCGGCTCGAGGCGTTCCGGGACCAATTCATAGGCCATGCCGCACACGAGCTGAGGACACCGGTGAGCGTTCTCAAAGGAACGGCGGACCTTCTTGGCGACGCGGACAGCATGACGCCGGAGGACGTCCAGCGCTGCCTCGAGGTCATGACGCGTCAGAGTCAGAGGCTCGCGTGGTTGGTCGAGACCTTGCTCGACCTGTCGAGGCTTCAAGAGGGTCACTTCGCCGTGGTATCGGAACCGGTGACCCTGGTCGAGCTCGTCGAACATGTGATCCAGAGCGCTCCGCCTCCAGATGGGAAGTCGGTCGAAGTCGAGATCGAGGATGGTGCAGTGGCGCTCGTAGACAGGCGGAGTCTGGACCAGATCGTGACCAATCTGCTCACGAACGCGTACAAGTACGGCGGGCCGCATGTGTCAATCGAAGGGGAGCGAGCGGACGGCCAGGTCAAGCTCATGGTCGCGGACGACGGCGCCGGTGTCCCCGACGACCTCGCCCCGCGCCTCTTCGAGCCGTTCATACGCGGTAAGCAGGCAGCGACCGTCCAGGGCTCCGGTCTCGGACTGGCTCTCGTTCGCAGCCTCGCTGAGGCCAACGGGGGCAAGATCGACTACGGGCCGAACGATCCCGAAGGGGCTCGCTTTGTCCTATCGCTGAAGGCGCCCGATGGGAGCTGACGGCAAAGCGCTTCTCGTCGTCGACGATGAGCCGGACATCCGCTTTTTGTTGCGCCTGACCTTGGAGCGCGCCGGCTACGTCGTGAACGAGGCCGGTACCGGCGAGGAAGCCCTCGACATGATCGAGGACGGCGTCGACGTGGATCTCGTGCTCTTGGACCTCAACCTTCCGAGCATGAACGGTTTCGGAGTCCTCCGCTCCCTGCGGCATACGGGACACATAGATCCACCGGCGATCTTCATGATCACCGCCGATGCCGACCCCGAGCTGCCGGAGCGAGCCATCGCGGCCGGATGCAAGGGATTCATTCTCAAGGGGATCTCGCCCATGGAGCTCGTCCGGATCGTCGAGGAGGGGCTGAGCTCCTCCGGCTAGTGTGTCCCATCTCCCGCGAGCCGCAGCAACGTCGCCTCGGGTCGCGCCAGGAACCTCACCGGTGAATACCTGCTCGTTCCCAGACCGGGACTCACGTGGAGCCAGGTGGCCCCCACCCTGTGCAGGCCACCGGCCAAGCCTGCGGGGAGCGAGCAGTTGGTCACCAGAGCGCCGAATCGCGGGAGCCGGACCTGGCCGGCGTGCGTATGGCCGGCCAGAACGAGGTCGAAGCCGTGCAGGGCAAAGTCCGACACGACGTCGGGCGCATGCATCAAGCCGAGCGCGAGGACCTCGTCGGCGGCCCGGCTGATGTGCTCCGTGCTGTGACGACTGATGTAGGGGTCGTCCACACCCGAGATCCGTATCCGTCCGCCGGGTGAATCGATGAGCTCAGTGGCGTTCGTGAGAGGCACCCATCCGGCTCCCTCGAGGCCCGCCTCGAGGGAGGCCGTGTCCGCGCGTCTCGCCCTCCGTATCGTGCGCGTCCCGGTGAAGTACTTCGAATAGCTCGGCCCGGCCGACTCGTAGTAGTCGTGTGAGCCGAGGACGTAGAAGCGGCCGAGACTTCCCTCGAGACCCGAGAGCACCCGGATGGCCGCTTCGATGCCGGAGCCGTCTTCGATGAGGTCTCCCGTCACCGCAACGAGGTCGGGCCGCTGCCCGAGCTTTCTCGGGAGCTCCTCCAGCCACCGCGCCAGAGCTCTCCTTCCGGCCGTCAAGTGGAGGTCGGAGAGATGAAGGACCGTAAGCGAAGGCACCGGCCGTGCAACCGGTACGTCGATGGAGGCGAGCTTGAAACGGTATGGCTCGTAGAACGAGTACGCGCCCAGCACCGCCACCCCCGCTGCGCCGGCGCGTAGAAGGCCGATCACTCGGGATTCGGGCGCTGGCTTCTGCAACGCATGTGGGTCGAGGATACTTGCGGGATGAGGCTGTCCCTGCGGTGGAAGATCGTGGGCGGGTTCAGCCTGTTGCTCGGACTCATCGCTCTGCTGGGATGGCTCACGCTGTCCCAGTTCGACTCGCTGCGTTCGGTCCAGCGCAGAGTCTTCCGCGACGCGATCCCCGGCCTCGTCACCGTCGACGAGATCGTTCGATCTTTCACCTCGCAGTCCGCTGCGGTGCGGGGCTTCTTGATCGGGAGCCAGCAGACGCTGCTCGATCAGTACCGCAGTGAGGTGGAGGCGTCGCAGTTCTGGGAAGCGCGCGCAGACGAGCTCTTCAGGTCTTCCGAAGAGAGGGAGCTCTTGTCCGAGCTGATCTCGGCCGGGGATTCGTTTCACCAGCTCGTCGACGACCAGGTGGTACCGCTCGCGACAAGAGGCCAGAGGTCGCAGGCCTTTCGGGTCCTCGGGCAGGAGGGGACGCCTCTCATCACCGAGATCGAACGACTCGGCGGTCTGCTGCGAGAGAGTCAGGACCGCGTGATGGTCGAGACCGAGACCGACCTCGTGTCGGTATCGAACTCGACGATTCTGATCTTGGTGCTGGTGACTGCCGGCGCTCTGATGTTGGGGACTGTGCTGGCAGTCACACTGCCGCGCCGCCTCGTTCGGAATCTGTCGAAGCTCGTGGACGCGGCACGCGCGGTTGGGCGGGGAGACTTCGATCAGAAGATCGACATCTCGACCAGGGACGAGGTTGGGGAGCTGGCGACGCGATTCGGCGAGATGCAGGTGGGATTGAAACGCCTCCAGCAGCTCGCGTTGCAAGACAAAGAGCTGGAGATCGCCGCCTCGATACAGCGCAACCTCCTGCAGAGGAGCATTCCAGAGACCCCCGGGGCGAGGATCTTCCCCCTGCAGCGACAGGCGAACCTGGTGGGGGGCGACTGGTACGACGTCGAGGTGAGGGGCCGCTTCCTCAGCATCGTGGTAGGCGACGCATCGGGAAAGGGGATCGGGGCTGCGCTGATGGCGACCGTCGCTCTGGCTTCATTGCGAGCCGAGCTCGGCCGGGGAGCGAGCGGCGCGCGGGTCATCGATTCCATCAACCAGGCTCTGACCGAGGCCACCGATCCCGAGTCCTTCGCGACCCTCGTCTACATCCGCATCGATCTTCAGACGGGCGAAGCGACTTGGATGAACATGGGCCACCATGCCCCATTCCTGCTGCGCCCCTCGACAGATGGGCGGGAGCCGGTTACCACGGGCCATTATCTCGAGGGGATTCGTAATCGAGCCCTGGGTTGGTACGACGATCCGGGCCGGGCCGAGAGCTTCATGCGGCTCCAGCCGGGCGACCGCCTGGTCCTCTTCACGGACGGGTTCCTCGAGGCGAAATCGCCCGAGGGCGAGGTCGTCGGCGACCACCGATTCGCACAGGTCCTGCTGCGTTTGGCCTCTCTGGACACCGAATCCCTGATCAAGGCGGTGGTGGCGGACGTGGAGCGGTTCGCAGCCGGTAAGCTCGATGACGACCTCACGATGCTCATCGTCGAGTTTCTGGGTGCTCCTCTCGAGGAAACCTCGGAGAAAGGGCTGCAGCAGCAGTGGCACAACAGAAGATAGATATCGACGTCCAAGACCAGCAGGGCTACAAGGTCATCCGGCCCGAGGGTGATCTCGACGTATATACGGTTGGGACGTTGCGCGACGCAATCGGTCGCGTCATCGACGAGGATTCTCCCAAGGTGGTCGTCGACCTGGACGGGGTTCCGTTTATGGACTCGTCGGGCCTGGGCGCCCTGATGGGGGGTGTGCGCCGGTTACGGGAGGCGGGAGGCGATCTTGCGATCGCATGCACGCGTGAGCAACACCTCAAGCTGTTCTCGATCACCGGATTTGGAGAAGGGGTATCGATCGCCCCCACCGTCGAGGAGGCAGCCAGAGGCTTCAGGGGCTGAGCTGATGCGCCGGTGACGGGGGCCCAACTGATCCTCGTTGCCGTCGTGTCTGCAGCGGTGGCGGTCTTCACCATGCTGGTCGTGGCTTCGGCGTTGCGCGCCCGTGCTCGCAGGCGAGAGCTGCGAGAGCAGCGCGAGGAGCGAACCTGAAGCCGGTGCGGTGACGCGGTGGGATTCGAGGAAGCCTTCCGGTCCGTCGGGCTCGGCCTGACCAGGTTCCTGGCCTTCGCAGCGCACGGCTTCGTCTTCGGGCTCGTGCCGGTCATTCTCCTGGTGCTCCGACCCAGTCTCGCGACGTTGCCGGCGGAGTGGGTCACCGTCCGTGCTCGGGTGGCGAGTCGCCTGGAGGAGATGATGCAGGCCGCGATCACGATCGCGGTCCTCGCCACCGGTATCGCCCTGCTGTTGCAGACGCTGCTCGTGGCCGACGTGAGCGGGCAGTCGAACACGGATGCGTTCGGCTCGGTCGTGGGCTCGAGCTTCGGCCGCTGGCATCTGCTGAGGCTCCCGCTTCTCCTCGGGCTCGTCGTGTTGCTCGCCCGCCGGGTGCGGACCTGGTCGCTGTCCGGCACGTTCGAGGGCGAGGTATCTCCGGGGCGAGGCTTCTGGGCCGCATGGGCGGCGATGGCCGCCGCGCTGGTGGCCACCATCAGCCTTGCCGGTCACTCCGCGGCCGGCGAGCGGGTCGAGGTGTCCCTTCCCAACGATCTCGTGCACGTCGCCGCCGGGGCGATCTGGTTCACGGGGGTCGTCGTGCTGTCGGTCGTCCTGCCCTACGCCTGCCGGGGGCGCTCGGATGGAGAGCGCCTCCGTCTGCTCGCGCCGGCGGTGGTCCGCTTCTCAACCGTCGCCCTCGTCTCGATCACGGCGATCGGCGTGACCGGGACGGTCAACTCCCTGCTCCGAGTCGGCCGTCTGCAAGACCTCATCGACACGCGCTACGGAAACGCGCTCGTGATGAAGATTGCCCTTTTCCTGCTGATCCTGGTGGTGGGCGGTCTCAATCACTTCTTCATCCGGCACCGGCTCGAGGGCGCGATCGGGAGAAGGCGAGCGAGCTCCTCCAGGGCCCTGTTCCGACGCACGATCGTCATCGAGCTGCTCCTCGCCGTTGCCGTGCTGGGGATAACGGGTGTTCTCACGAGCATGGCGCCTACGCGCGAAGCCGCCTCTGAGCACGACGGACGGACGTCTATCTCTTATCGAGGTTGAGAAGAACGCCACCGATCGCGCCGATCAACGCAGCCATCGCCAGACTGATGATCGCGGTTTCGCCGGTCGCATGACGACTCAACAGCTCTGCTGCGAGCAACACGGGGGACGGTCTCCTCGGACGAGACTTCTGTAACGGCCTTCCATAGTCAGGGTACTTCCTGCTCGTACTCCTTGGACCGGGGTTGAAGCAGGGACTCCGCTTGCTCCCCAGCGCGCGCTCCTCGCCCTGCTCCGTAAAAGTGCGTAGAGGTAGGTCTAGGCCGAACTGACTACGAGCGCGATGACTCGCTAAGACCATCGAAAAACCCCCTCAACTAGCTATCGGCTTTTCGCACTCGCGGAGCTAGCGTGGGGTCGCTGGAGCGAGAGAGGCATCCTGGTGCGTGGAAGGGTTGTTATTGCTTTCTAAGTGGATGGATCAGGATTGGCGAGCGGAAGCACTCTGTGCTCGTAGCGATCCCAACCTGTGGTTCTCGCCCGGAGCCATGGAGCATCGCGAGGCCAAACGCATCTGTGGCCAGTGTCCCGTGAGGCACGAATGCCTTTCCTACGCTATGACCGAGCCGGTCGACCACGGTGTGTGGGGAGGAATGACGGAGCGGGAGCGCCGCCGCTACCGCCGGGAAGCCTTCGCCAGAGGAGAGCGGATCCCGGCCTAGCTCCGAAGCGTCAGCTCCAGGATGATGCACTCGTCGCGCCATCTGCGGGCAGTCTCCTCGGGCAAGCCCGGGATGTTCAGGCGCTTCTCCGCGATCTTGTTGGCAACCTCGGCCCACCCGGGATCGTCACCGCCGATCACCCTGACACTTGCGGGTAGCTCCGCGACCTGAGCGTTCTGTCCCTTCCACCGAAGGATCACGTCGCAGTTGCGGATCCGTTCGGCCCCCGGAAGCAACTGCTGACGCTCTCCCGACAGCACGTAGATCTTCTGAGCCTTCTGGTCGTAGAGGTACCAGACCGGCATGGTGTGCTCGGTTCCGTCGTGCCTCCATCTCATCCAGAATATCGTCGACTTCTTGAGCGATTCCTGTACCGCGGCCTCCACAGGGCTGGCTTGCGCCCTATTCCTCTCGAGCCACGGCAGGTCGTCCGCCACCTGATAGACGACGTCGGACCACGTCGTATCGGTCGCGGTGAGCACATACCACCCCGAGAACCCGAAGAACGACTCGACTGCCTCGGCCGGGGTCGCCTTGTCCTCGTAGTAGAGGAGCTGGACGTCCCCGTCGGGCCGCTCGCCGAAGAATAGGACCCAGTTGCGCTGATCGGGTGTGAGATAGGCCTCGGCCCAATGGACCCGCGGCTCGGCCACCTCGAGATGAAGCCCGACCGAATCTCCCTCGATCTCCACCAAGAAGGGGGTCCAGTACACCTGCACAGTTCGGCGGACGTGGCGCTCGAGCTCGATGCGAAGGATCCCCTTCGCGCTCCCCGGGGCTCCCTCCTTCAGCCCGTGGCGACCGACGTAGCGCGCGACCTCGTCGAGTATCGGGGCGAGCCGCGGGTTCGCAACGGGACGGGAAGGTGCTTGCGCCATCATCGGTTCTGCATCCTATCGAGTGAATAGTTCCTCGGTTATGGCAAGCAGGCCCGGAAAGTCGACGGCTTCCTGTTCCAGATAGGGAACGCGTACCCACTGATGGCGGGGGATCCGGCGAGCGAGGATCTCGAGGTTCTTCTCCTCGAGGTGCACGACGCGCATGAACGCCTCCTCGTTCTCGATCAACCGGGCGAGGATCCTCGCTTCCTGGCTCCCCTGTTCCAGACGAGAGATCTGTCGAGACCTCACATCGATGCCGTCGCCGATCTTCGGATGCACGCGATTCACAACGAGTGCACCGAAGGGCAGATCGGACTCGTCAAGGCGCGCTGCGAAGAACGTGGCCTCAGTGACGGAATCCTCAGAGGGAGACGTCACCACGACAAATGAAGTCGCGTCCGACTTCAACAGGGCCGCTACATCGCGAGCCCGTTGTTTGAAGCCCTCGTACATGCCCTCGAGGCTTCCGAAGAACTCCGCCGTGTCTTCCAGGGCCTCGGCACCCACGATCCGCTTCACGACTCGCAGGAAGGTGGCGGCGGCAACGTTCGCGACACGCATCATCCCGCCCCCCGCTTTCATGTATGGAAGCAGGAACCATCTGAGGACCCTGCTTTCGAAGAAATCCGTCATTCGTCGAGGCGCGTCGAGGAAGTCCAGGGCGTTTCGCGTTGGGGGTGTATCGATGACGATGAGGTCGTACTTACCGTCTCCGTATAACTCGTACAGCTTCTCCATGGCCATGTATTCCTGCGTCCCGGACAGAGTCCCGGAGATGTTCCGGTAGAAGCGGTTTGCGATGATCCGCTCGGCCTGCTCCTGTGTCGGCGCGTACTGCATGACGACCTGATCGAACGTCGTCTTGGTGTCGAGCATCATCGCCCAAAGCTCACCCTTGGGCTCGATACCTGCGGATGAAAACTTCCTCTTGGTGACCCTGGTGGGCTCGTTCGACAGGTCTTTCAGCCCGAGCGACGACGCGAGGCGCCGGGCGGGGTCGATCGTGAGAACTGCCGTCTTCTTTCCGTCGATCGCCGCACGCAGTCCGATGGCCGCCGCGACCGTCGTCTTGCCGACACCGCCTGCTCCTGCGCAGACGATGACCTCCTTCTTTGCGGTGATGTCGGAGATCGTCGGGCTCATGTCTTCTCGACTGCCTCCTCCATGACGTCTGCCAGTGTTTCGACGTCGGGTAGGGCGAGCCCGGCCGAGAACAGGAAGGGAAGCTCGATCACGGGTTGCTCGACCCCCTTGCCGAGTTGCGCCAGATGCCGGCCCTGGATCTTGCGCCGCGCATCCAGGAAGAGCGCGTAGCGGAGCATGGCGTCGAGGTCCTCTCCCTCGAGGTCCAGCCCCACAGCCTCGGCAGATTCCAGCAGCTCCTCGAGGTCGCGATCGGCAGCGACACGAGCGAACGTCTTACGCTCTTGCTCGTTGAGCAGCTCCGAGTAGACAGCGTTCGCGAAGATCGGCCCGGCGTCGATCTCGAGACGCGTCCGTAGGGCCTCCTCGGTCTCGAGCGTCTCGGCCACCGGCATCTCCTCGGGGCGGGTCACGAGGTGGACGCGGGTCCGGCTCGGGTCGCGCACCATCTCGAGGAGCCACTCTGCCTGTCGCCGGATCGGACCTAGCCGGACCGCGTCTGACAGACCCAGCGGCGCGGAGAGGAACTTCAGCATGTGTCCCGCCGCGGGTGCGTCGACGATGATCGTGTCGAAGTCGTAACGCGACTTGCCCCCTCCCCGGCCTTGCTCCAGGTACCAGATCTTGCCCAGGACGAGGATGTCCTTCAGTCCCGGCGCCGCCGTGGTGATGTAGTCGACGAAGTGGGTCGAGGTGAATGCTTTGGAGATACGTCTCATGTGGTACTGGACTGCGAGGTACTCGGCGAGGCTCTCTTCGGGGAGGATGCTCAGCCCCCACACGCCGGGGATCATCTCCGAGGGCTCGTAGGAGAGGTCGGGTGCGTCGAAGAGCCTCGGCAGCGAGCCCTTGGGGTCGACCTCCGCGATGCAGACCCTGCGGTCGTGCCGCTCAGCGACCAGGGCGAGGGCGGCGGCAACGGTCGTTTTTCCGACCCCGCCCTTGCCCGAGACGATCAGGATTTTCGGGTCGAGGAACTCTTCGATGAGCATCGAGGCTTTCTACACCCTCCAGATGTCCCGACCCGCTGCGACCCGAGGGGGGCTAGCCCCTCTGTGCTAGTTAAACCCTCGGTTCTGGGGGCCGATAAGGAAGCATCGTCAGGCTGCGCGCCTTTCCGGTCGCTGACGGCGGCAATGCGACGGACCACGGGGGTGCAGGCGGTTCGATCAAGGTCGGATCGCCTGCACCTCACTCGAAGCCCTCACCTGAGTGCGTACCACGTTGGCCTATACGGGAACGCAGTACTCACTCGGCGCAGGGCCGGGCCGGGACGCTACCGGCGGGGGTCTGTCACCATTGAGGTGTGCGCAGGCTCATCTCCCTGATCTTCGTCATCGCCGGTCTCGTGATCGGGTTGGCCGCCCCCGCCGCCGGCCAGGACGAGGCCGAGAGTGTCGACGTCATCGAGGTCGAGGGAGTCATCGACCCAACGCTCTCCAGCTATCTGCGCGGCCGGCTGCAGGTTTCAGAGGCGGACCGGGTCCACGCCGCGATCATCCGGTTGGACACACCCGGAGGCCTCGACGTCTCGATGCGCGAGATCATCCAGGACATCCTCGACTCCGATGTCCCAGTCGTCGTCTGGATCGCGCCGCGAGGCGCAAGGGCGGCATCCGCCGGGACGTTCATCACGTACGCGGCCAATCTCGCGTTCATGGCCGACGCCACCGAGCTCGGCGCGGCGACGCCCGTCGACCTCGGCGGGGGCGACATGTCCGAGACCCTCGCGCGCAAGGTGACTAACGACGCGGCCGCCTTCATCACCGAGCTCGCAAGGACGCGCGGTCGCAACGCCGAGTGGGCCGAGGACGCGGTCCGCGAGGCCGCATCTATCGGCGCCTCCGAGGCGGTGGAGATCGATGTCGTGAACGGGATGGCCTCCTCGCTCGGCGAGCTTCTTCAGGGGATGGACGGCGAGACGGTCGAGACGGGCTCCGGCGATAGCGCGACGCTGGAGACGTGGAACGACGCGGAATCGCGGCCGAGCGTCGGAGTGCGCTTCCAGGAGATGAACATCCTCCAGCGCTTGCTCCACGCGGTCACCAGGCCGGACATCGCCTTCTATCTGGTTCTGATCGGGCTCTACGGATTGATCTTCGAGCTCTACAACCCGGGCATCGGCCTGGCCGGCATCCTGGGTGGCGTCTCCCTTCTGCTCGGGTTCTACGCGCTGAGCGTGCTGCCGACGAACTGGGCGGGCCTCTTCCTCATCGTCCTCGGCGTCATCTTCTTCATAGTGGATCTTCAGACCGCCGGTCTGGGCGTGTGGACGGTGGGGGGCACCGCCGCGCTCGTGGCGGGCGGCCTGCTGCTCTTCTCGGGCGCGTCTCCCGTCCTCGAGCTAAATGTGGGCTCCTTGATCGCGGCGGTGGCAGCCACCCTCATCTTCTTCATCTCGGTGATGACGGCGGCCCTGCGCGTGAGACTGAGGCGCCCGATCACGGGTGAGGAGGGAATGGTCGGCGCCGTCGGAGAGGCGAAGACCGACATCGCCCCGGAGGGGACCGTCATGACCAAGGGAACGCTGTGGCGGGCCAGGACGATGGAGACGGGCATCGCCGCGGGATCGAAGGTGCTCGTGAGGGCCACGGAGGGGATGGTCCTCCTGGTCGAGCCCTGGCACGAGGAGGGTGATGCCCCGGCCACGTAGTCTCGTGCCGTCCGTTCCGCTCGCTTGACAGAACCATCGGCCCCTACCCGCCGCTCGCGGTGGCGGCGTCGGAAGGATGAAAGGAAGCAGAGATGCTCTATGTCATAGGAGTAGTCGCGTTGCTCGTCTTCATCCTCTTGGCTGCGGCCATCAGGATCGTTCAGGAGTACGAGCGCGGCGTCATCTTCAGGCTCGGCCGTGTCATGGGGGCGAAGGGGCCCGGCCTCTTCTTCATCATCCCGATCATCGACCGAATGGTGAAGGTGAACCTTCAGATCGTCACTCTCGACGTGCCGCCACAGGACGTCATCACCAGGGACAACGTCACGCTGCGCGTCAACGCGGTCTGTTACTTCCAGGTGTTCCAGCCGGTCAAGGCTGTGGTCGAGATCCAGAACTATCTCTTCGCCACCTCTCAGATAGCGCAGACCACGTTGCGCTCGGTGCTGTCCAAGGTCGACCTCGATCAGATCCTTGGCGAGCGCGATCGACTCAACACCGACCTCCAGCGGATCATCGACGACCTGACCGATCCTTGGGGCATCAAGGTGGCGCTGGTCGAGATAAAGGACGTCGACCTCCCGACCGAGATGCAACGCGCGATGGCCCGCCAGGCCGAGGCCGAGCGCGAGCGCAGGGCGAAGATCATCAACGCCGAGGCTGAATTCCAGGCGGCGGAGCGGCTCGCTCAGGCCGCGGCGGTCATCGCACGGCATCCGATCGCGTACCAGCTCAGGTACCTGCAGACGGTAACGGAGGTGTCGTCGGAGAAGAACTCGACGCTCGTCATACCTATCCCGATCGAGCTACTGAAGCCGTTCCAGGCGGCTTTCGGGGAGGATGCGAGCGCGTTCTCGGCGGAGGAACGCGAGCGGCAGGCGGCTTCGGAGGAGCTCGCCTCAGGGAAGGAAGGTGGTGGCGCTCCCGCGCCTTCCGGCTAGCGGGGTGCTATCGGGCCAGGCCGATCACGTTGAACAGGTTCGCCTCGTGCTTGTAGCCGACCTCCTCGACCGACGCGCAGATCGTGCGAAGTTGGGTCTTTCGCGCGAAGAGGTCGGCCGCAGCCTTTCCGGGCGGTGTGTAGGGAGCGATCTTGACCTTGATGACCGCCTTGCCGTTGGCCTTCGTGGTCCCGTGGCCGTATAGATAGACGTCGCCCACGCTCAGTCCCACCCCCACCACGACATCCTCGGCGGGGAAGGAAGCGGGCGGGTCGAACTGGACGCCCTCGCCGAAGGGGTCCTCGTGAGCGGGCCGGGTGACGGTGGCCGTCATCTTCGCGGTCTGACCGATCCGGTACGCCTTGCGGTCTGCCTTCACGACGACGTGGAACGTGCGGAGCGTGACGGTCTCGAGGCTGTTTCGCCCCTCTTTCGTCCCGACCGCGAGCACCATCGCTCGTGTGGATGGGCGCGAGGGCCCCGAGCACGGACCGGGTGACGCGCCGGCGGAGATCGGCGACAGCGACAGGGCCCCCGCGAGGAGGGCCGTCGCCGCCAGCAGTCCCACGCGCTTCCTAGTCGCCATCCGTGGGTCCGATTTCCTCAATGGTCGTGTCCGGGAGACTGGAACAGGTCTGCGGGATTCTTGGGAGCGTTCACGATGGGCAGGACGAGTCGCGTCTGTCCTTTCTCCCACAGCACTCTCACGAAGACGCAGTCCGGGCTGGAGCACGGATAGGCCTTGGGGATCGACCACTCGTTGATCTCGGTCTGGATGCTGAGCCCGATGAAGTGGCCCTTCTTGAACGTGTAGTCGGTGGGCTTCTCGACCACCGTGACCCCAAAGGGCTTGTTGGGCTTGAGCATCCTCTGCTTCGCGAGCGAGTTGCGGTAGCGCGAGTCGAGCCATCCTCGAGTGACCGAGTACAGCGCGTTGGGAAGGCACTCCGGTGCGGTCCCCACGTGCTGGCCGGCGACGATCTGGTGACACTTCGGGTCGATGTCGACGACCGTCGGGGTAAAGGTGACCCACTCACGGTCTGTCTTCGAGAAGATCCTCACCTTGGGCCGTCCGAAGATGCGGGTGTTGTGCTTGAGGCCGTGCGTCTCGAACCAGAACCAGTCGTGATTCTGGCGTGAGTGGTGATTGGCATGGACCTCCGAGTTGACGTTGGTTGAGGGGAACTGCGCTATCTCTCTGGGGGCGCCTTTCCCCGGCTTGTCCGGCATGAGCATCCACTGGTACCCGGTCGGTGTCGTCTGAGGGACGTTCTGCGCGTACAGGGTGACGTTGCGGGTCTTGAACCTGTTCGCCGACAGGAACTTGCCAGGGCCCTCCATGTCCGATGTCTGGCTCACGAACGTCGGGGCCTTCTCGATGCCGTTGTCCACACCCTTGAGCCAGTGGGCCATCCACGCGTCGACGAACTTCTCGTAGGCACCACCCGGTGTGCCGTGGCCGGAGAAACGGGTGCCGAAGTAGAGAACGCGCTTGCGCGAGCTCTTGAGTGCGTTGAAGAGGTTCCAGCCCTCCTCCTGCTTTACGTTCCAGTCACCCCAGTTGTGTGCAACGAGGACGGGGATGTTGATCTTGCGCGCGTCCTTCAGGTAATCGCGCTCGAGCCAGAACTTGTCGTAGTCGGGTGTGTCGTCGTAACCATGCTCGGTGTGGGAGACCTCCTCGCAGGGCTGCATCGTGGACTCCACTCGTTCGGCCCAATCCGGCTCGACGAAATCGTGTGGCGGAGGCATCGCGAAGCCGAAGTCGAATGCGAGCGGTGTATCGAATCCCTCGTCCGGGGGGTTCTCGTTGTTGAGGAAGTAACGGATCCCGCCCGAGAACGCGTATCCGTACCAGCGGGAGATCGCGGCTTCGGGAACGATCGTGACGAGACCCTTTGGCTTTTCCACGGCGGTCGCGGTTGCCGTCGTGCCCTCGTAGGAACCTCCAATCATGGCGACCTTGCCCGTCGACCATTTCTGTTTGGCGATCCACCGGACGAGTGCAGCGCCGGTCTCCTTCTCGCCATTTCCGCCGTAGTCGTAGCAGCCACCCGAGTTCCCCGTGCCGACGACGTCCGCCCACACGCGGTGATACCCGAGCGGGTTCCAGTGGCTCGCGTCGCTGTTGCGTCGCTGGTCGGGGGGGACGCCGAGCACGCTGTACGGCGAGTAGGTGAAGATCGCAGGAGCCTTGATGATCTTGTCGCCACGAACCGCGTGTGCGACCTGCACGAAGATCTTGCCGAGCTTGGTCTTAACGACGTAGTTGACCCGCTTGGTGCCCAACGGCTTAGCCGCCGCGGGGGCCGCGGGTGCCTGCAGAAGGCCGGCGAGCAGTATCGCCGCCAGCGCTATGGCGACCTTCCACGGCCTGCGCATCGACCTGACCTGCCTCCCTACGGTCCGTTTCGCCCGTATGTGTGTGGTTCCGGCGAGGGGGGCCTCGGCTGCGCCGGGCGCCCTCCCTAAGGCGAAGGTTCGACCCTGCGTGCCCGAGTCCTCCCGGGGCCCCTGACCTGCGATTTCTCATTCGGAGCGTCACCCGGGCAGGGGTAGCATCGCTCCAGGTCAGGGTTCTGGCAGGGGGGCTGGGGTGAACATCATCTTCAAGGGGTCGGAGAGACCCACGCTCGGCGTCGAGATCGAGGTCCAGGTGGTCGACGAAGCGGGGGCTCTCGCCACCGACACCGCTGCGACCAAGATCCTCGCCGACCTCGGAGACGACCCCGGCTTCAAGCACGAGCTGCTCGAGTGCACCGTCGAGGTCATCACCGATGTCTGTGCAACCGTGGGCGACGTGCGCCGGGATCTCTCCGTGAAGGTCGAGCGTCTCATCGAGGTCGCGGACCGCCAGGGGTACCGGATCATGTGCACGGGCACTCATCCCTTCTCCGCCTGGACGGATCAGACGGTGTCCCCCGATCCCCGCTACCACCGCCTGATCGAGAACTGCCAGTGGACGGCGCGGCGCCTACTCATCTTTGGCATCCACACTCATGTCGGAGTCGGGTCGGGTGAGGAGGCGATCGCGGTCTCCAACAGCCTCGCGACCTACATACCCCACTTCCTCGCGCTGTCTTCCTCGAGCCCCTTCTGGCAAGGACGGGATACGGGCCTCGCCTCGGTGCGCTCGAAGATCTTCGAGACCCTGCCTACGGCGGGCCTCCCTTACCTGCTCGACAATTGGGGCGAGTTCCAACGCTTCATGCGCACGTTGATCGGCGCCGGCACTATCAGAAGCATTCGTGAGGTGTGGTGGGACATCCGGCCCCACCCGGGCTTCGGCACTCTCGAGCTCCGCATCTGCGACGGCATCCCGACCATGGAGGAGCTGTGCGCGATGACGGCGTTGTCGCAGTCACTGGTGGTGTGGCTGGGCGACCGCTACTCGCACGGCCTCGAGGTGCCGCACCACAAGCAATGGACGATTCGCGAGAACAAGTGGCGCGCGGCTCGATACGGTTTAGACGCCGAGGTCATCCGCGACGAGGAGGGCAACCTTCTCTCCCTTCGTCGCTCGATCGGTGACCTCGTCGAGAGGCTCGAGCCGACCGCGGAGCGACTTGGGTGCTCCGAAGAGCTTCAGGGGATCCATGCGATCTTGGAGCGAGGCACCTCGGCAACCCGCCAGCGTGAGGTCTACGGGCGGACCAAGGACATGTCGGCGGTCGTGGACTCGCTCGTGGAGGAGATGAAGTCTGGGAAGCCGCAGCCGTTGCCCGACCACGACCTCGTGGGCGGCACGCCGGAGACCCCCACTCCACTCCGAGGCGAATAGCCCCCCACCGTTTTCTGCTAACTCAGCTACAAATGCGGGCCGTTTTCCGGGCACAAAACGCTGAGAGCTGCCGCCGAGCTGTTGGCTGCTGCATGGGTCTGGTGCTCTCCCCCCGAAAAGTGCCGTGCATGCGGTGCATGCCGTGCAACTTGAAGTTGACCCGCTTTAGTGGACACCTGCCAACTGGTTCATGGACTGGTGGTCGCGGTGCCTCCTTTCGTAGTCGGCCGGGCTTAGGTAGTCAAGCGAGGAATGCCGCCGCCGCCGGTTGTAGAAGGCCTCGATGAACCGAAAGACCTCGAGCTCGGCGTCTTCCTTGCCGGCAAAGCGGCGACGATCGATAAGCTCGCACTCGAGAGTGGCGAAGAAGCTCTCGACCAGGGCGTTGTCATAGGCGTCGCCGCGGCGGCCCATCGACAGGGCGATGCCGGCCTGCGCGCTCTGCTGCCGCAGCGCCGTCGAGGTGTATTGGGAGCCCTGATCCGAGTGGTGGATGAGACCCGGCCGGGGCGTCCTGTGGGTGATCGCCATTCCAAGCGCCGAGGTCACGAGCTCGGTGAGCTGGTGGCGGCGCATGGACCAGCCCACGACGGTCCTCGAGAACGCGTCCATGACGA
>JBOGXB010000029.1:0-23201 GCA_050694215.1 Actinomycetota bacterium | reverse complement strand
CCTCTGACGGTCTCGTCTTAGAACGAGACTCGCTTCGTGAAGTTCGCAGCCGACAGAGGCCTGCCCGTTGCTTGCTCCACCAGCGCGTCCCACCGCATGAGGTTGCCGGGCCTGAACATGCGGTCGCTCAGGAGCGATCCCGCTTCCGGCTTTCCGATCAGGCCTCCGCAGGTCTGCTCGGCGGTGGCCTCCAACTGGGATGCCAGCATCTCTCCCAGCAGGTAGTTGTGGTAGTAGACGGGCGCCGTCGCGACATGAACCTTCGCCGCCCAGGTCCCGCTCGGGGGATTCTCGGGCGGAACGAGTAGCTGGAACCTCTCGACGAGCTCCCACCACTTCTCGTCGAGGTCCGTCTCTGGATCCGAATAGAGCTCTCTTTCGAAGTGGGTCATCACGAGACCCCATCTCGCGAAGATGAGGCTGTGGGCCGCAGTGGCTCGGAGGAGGTCGGTCTCCAGCGAGGAGATCTTACGCGGGTCGATCCCTGCGATCTCGATCAACCATCGAGGGTCTCGTACAAGACGCCCACACAGGATCGCAATGGACTCGGTCGTAAAAGTGTGGGCCGGGCGGCGCAACAAGTAAGGCAACTGAGGATCGATCCCCAAGTCGTAGGCCGCGTGCCCTGATTCGTGCAGCATCACCTCGACCCAGTGCTCACCGGGAACGACATTGCCCAGGATGCGTACGTCGCCCTTGCGATCGACGTCGAGACAGAATGCGTGCTGTGACTTCCGCTCGCGCGGGAAGAGGTCGCTGTTCGCGATCACTGGGGAGATATCCATGTCCCAAGCCGCGAAGGTCTTCTCCGCGAGCTCCGGTGCCGACGTGTCGAGGAACAGCTCGTCGAGCGACACGCTTCCATCCGGGGGAAGCATCTGGAAGAAACGGTCTGAGTAATGCCACGGACGAAGCTCGGTAGTGCCGAACCGGTGCGATAGCCGGTCGTCGAGCGAGCTCTTCCACCTGCGGAACGGTCCGTCGGTGAGGCGCTCGAGCTCACCCATCCTCTCGAACAGCCACTCCTCCGAGATCTCCTCGAGCTCCAACGACATCCTGTAGTAGTCGGCGAAGCCGAGAGCGACCGCCGCTTCGTTGCGAACCCGGGCAAGCTCTCGAACGCGTGCGGACACGACGTCACCGATCTCCTTGGCGGCCCGCCAGGCACTCTCCCGCAGCCTCACGTCGTCAGAAGTTCGCAGTATGTCCTCGATCTCGTTGTCGCTGAGCCGTGCGCCGTCGACTTCAGGCCTGTAAGAGGCGAAATCACTTTCGACGGAACTGGACAGCTCGACGAGCTCTTTCCTCTTGGGCTCGTCCATCTGGTTGGCGATGAGAGATAGCCGCAGAACCTCGAGCTGACGCCTGACCATCGGGTCGTGAAGCTCTTCATCCAGCGCGGAGCTCACTGAGCGAAGGGCTTCTGGATCGCCCTTCAATTCGCGGATCTGAAGCTCGAGCTCGGCGCGCCGACGCTCTCGTTCCGGCGTCGCCTCCGTTTGCGAATCCCAATAGGCGCGGTGGAACTCGATCTCGACGTCTCTCCATCGCTCCTCGAGAGACTCGGCCAATCGATGCGGCGATTCCGTGAGAGACAAAAGCCACCCCCTGAAGAGCCCGGCGCGATCAGTGCTGCATCCTACGGCCCTGCTCAACCGCCGAGCAGTTCGAAATGCCACGGCTCGTTCGGCAGCGGCCGGTAGAGCGGCAGGACCAGTCGACGTATGAGCTCGACCGCGAGATCGAGGTCGCCTGCGAGATCCACCGCGAGGCCCCTCTCGTGCATCGAGGTGCCGGGCCGGGCAACCCAGTCATCCGCTGCCTCGGCACTGCCGTAGCGAGCAAGCGCCTGTTCCCACAGCTCGGTCTGGCGCGCGGTCGACCGGTAGCCCGACACCACCCGCAGACGGCCGGCCGCCGCCTGGATGAGTCGCCGGAGGGCTCTTTCGAGAGAGGGATGAAGGTGATCCATTCCTGATGCGAGTGACGGGACGGGGGCCGGGACGATCGCCTCGGGATCGAGCACGGCCCTCGCCTCGGCGGTTACGCCTTCGACTTCCACCCGAACCTGAGCTGCAGTCGCCCCGGCTTGGCACAAGCATTCGAGCAACTCGGCTCCGTTGGCATGCGCGTAGGTGCGCGCCGCCTTCTCATGGAGCCCCCCGCCGTACGCGGAGCTCTCGGCAACAGCCGCCAAAGCAGCGGAGTCGGCTGCCGTCTGCGCTCTGAAACGGAGCGTGCTCACGTGCGAGAGCTGGACGGCGAAGCCGGCTGAGAGCAGCGCGAGCAGACACGAGATCCCGCACGAGATCAACGTCACGGCTGCTCGATGCGCATCGTTGCTTCGGCGCGAAGCGTGATCCTCTGGATGAGGACGCCGACGATCGGGGTGCGAGCCGGTGGTTTGTATCCAAGGTGAACGGTCAGAGGATCGCCTTGGCGCCTCAGGTCGCGGCGAGGAGTAACCGCGAGCTCGATCCCTTCCAAGCCGCCGCCCTCCGCCGCCGCAAGGATCTCTGCAGCATCGTCGTCGACGACGGCGATGCGTACAGCTTCCCGCGCCGCGTGCATCAATCGCGCCTGGTCCGCCGCAACCATCGCGATCTCGACCACCGCCGCGAGTAGGAGCGCTACCAACGGCAAGCAGAGCGCGAGCTCGACGGTCGTCTGCCCGCGCTCTCCTCTTGCCGGGCGGCTACCCCTGAGCTCGATCGACGAGCGAGTCGACAACGGTGCGAAACATCTCGGTCAGTGCACCCGACTTGACGAACGCGGCGAACACACCGACCACAAGTCCGGCTACGAGAAGTACGAGTGCGTACTCGGCCGTCGTCTGACCGGCCTGGCCGTAGAAGATGAAACGGAGTCGGTCCAAGGGCACCTCCCTCATCGGGCCGGCACGTCACCGGCGGGTGGCCCTATCTCAACCGCGGTCTCGTCGTCTGTCTGTGGCGCGCACCACAGTTCCCAAGAAAGAAGTGATCAGTGAGTGATCGTGATGCGGTCGCCTACGGATACGCCCCAGTCGTCGAACGCGCCCTGGTTAACCTCGAGTGCCCCGCTGTAGGTGAGTCCAGGGTCGTACAGCTTGCAGGTGTTGGCCCGACACGGCTCCATGTCGAGGGTGGTCAGGATCCTCCCGTCGTCACCGAAGAACGCGATGGAAAGGGGGATGAGCGTGTCTTTCATCCAGAACGACCCGCGCCTCTCCTCGAAGAAGAGGAACACCATGCCGGAGCGCTCCCCGAGCGATTCCCGGAACATGAGCCCGAACTCGCGTTGCTCGGGGGTCTCGGCAACCTCCACGTCGATGAGCAGCGAGTCCTCGCCGGTATCGATCAAAGCCTTGCCCGGCGCGAATGTGGGGGCTCCAGAAGGGAGCGCTGCCCTCGGCTCCCGGTCGCGCCCGGGCTCCTCCTCCGCGCTACAGGAGGCAATGGCGAGCAGACCAACGAGAAGTACCGCTGTCGTCCTTCGCAGCATCCCGTCCAGCTTCGCATCTCATCCGTGCAACGAGAGTCCACGCAAGAAGGGCACGATCGCCAGCAATACGAAGGAGGGCAGAACGCACACGGCCAGCGGTACCACCATCAGCACCGGGGCACGCCGAAGATCACGGTCCAGATCGCGACGGGCGCGTTCTCTTCGCACGATCGCGAAGGATTCCAACTGGGCTCTCGCGGCCAGCCCAAGCGTGGCGCTTCGGCGGAGGACGTCGGACATAGCTCTCAGGCCCTCGTGATCCGCGGTGCCGAGTGCCGAGGCCCAGGTCTGGCCCAGTCGCGTCAGCCGGCAGCAGCGCTCGAGCTCACCGGCAAGCTCCTCGGCAGCGACCGACGACGCCGCCGTCAGCGCGGCTGAGAGCGGAGCACCCCCCTTGAGGAACGCCGCGGCCGTCTCCGCAATGGAAGAGACGGGGTCTTCGTGCTTGGCCGGGCACGGGACGAGCCTCGCGATCCAGCGCATGCCCGCGAGCGCCAGACCGATCCCGCTGGCGAGCACGAAGAGTCCGAGGCGATCGAACAGAGGAGCCCGGGCAGCAGGGGCAAGCGGCACGAACGCCGCCGGTAGCGCCGCCACCAATCGGCCCGAGAGCGATGCTCCGGAAGCAGCGACTCGCCCTTCCTGATCGGCGCCCTCCCGCCGTTCGATCCTTTCGGCGACGTTGCTCAGGAGCTCGGCGAGATCACCGCCAAGGCGCGCATGCAGCCCGAAGCTCGCCTCCATCAAGCAGAGGTCGTCCCTCGCCATGGCTTCCGAGAGTGGACGCAAGGCCACGATCATGGGGGCACCGAGGCCGGCTCTCCGGCCGACCGCTTTCGTGATGCGCCCGACCGTCTCGGGGACGTCGTGTGCCCATGTGATCAACGCGGCTCGCGGAGTCATGCCGGCATCGATCAGCGCAGCCAGCGCCCGGACGGCCCCAGCCACGTCGTGATCTCCCGGTCGCCCGTCGCGGGCGCGTGCCCGCCACACCCACGGGCGGAGCTTCAATTCATCTCCATGATCGATCGGATCACCCGCCGGTGACCCGAGCGCTCGAGGTGCACGATGAGGTCGAAGGCGGTGAGAGCTCTCGCCCGCAACGACGCTTCCGTCGCTGCGGTCCGCGCTCCCAGCGCCATCTCAACCAGTCGTTCGGGAACTCGCTCCGCCGCTGCGGCATGAAGCGTCGTCATCGATCCGGAGTGGCCGGTGGACAGGGCGTCGAGGGCAACGAGCGCCTCGGGCCCTCTCACCTCGCCCACGACGATCCGGTCGGGCCGCATCCTCAAGGCCGCCCTCACAAGGGTCTCTATTGGGATCTCCCCTCTTCCCTCGAGGTTTGGCGGGCGGGCGACGAGAGCCACCCGATGAGCGCACGCAGGGTCGAGCTCGGGGGTCTCCTCGACCGTGACGATCCGTTCCGAGTCGTCTGCGAGCGACAGCAGCGCGTTCAGAAGCGTCGTCTTTCCCGAGCCGGTCGCGCCCGATATCGCGACGTTGAGCCTGGCCGCCACTGCCTCCGCGAGGAGCCGGGCCTGAGCGTTGCTGAGCATCTCCGCGTAGGCGAGGTCCTGAAGCGACATTTGGTGGTTCGGGAAGCGTCTGATCGACACGGTGGGGCCGCGCGGCGACAACGGAGGCATCACCACGTGCATGCGGGACCCATCGGGCAACCGAGCATCGGCGATCGGGTGCGTGAGATCCGCGCGCGTTCCTGCCATTCCTGCGAACCGTTCCACGAAGGAGCACAGCTCGTCTTCGTCGGCAAACTTCACGTCGGTTTGTTCGAGAGTGCCCGTCCGCTCGATCCAGACCTCGTCCGGGCCGTTGACGAGGACGTCGGTGACGTCTCGATCCCTCATCAGCGAGCTGAGTGGCCCGTAGCCGTCGATGTGATCGACAACGAGAGCGACCCGCCGGCCCAGATCGCGATCGTCCCCGGACTCTGCGGCAAGCAGAGACCTCACCGCGAGGCGACGCTCTGCCGGATCGAGAAGAGCCAGCTCGTCGTGCTCGAAGATGAGCTCGAGCAGCTCGGTCATGCGATTTGCAGCGCGCGGGCGAGGGAATCGATCCTGCGCGACCAGCGAGACCAACGCTGTAGCAAGAGGCGGCCCTTGTCCTCAGCATCCCTGAGCGAGGGCGTGCAGGGCAGCTCCAATGCGATCCGCCGCCCCGATATCCTGCGCAGTCGCTCCAGCGTCGTCTCCCCACCGCCACCCAAACGGTTCGCGACGATCGCCCACCTGATCTCCTTCTGCCGCGCGCAGAATGCCGCAGCCCTCCTGGCTCCGGGAACCGTCGCCTGCACGACCAGGACCCCAACCGAGCACCTCGCAAGCGCCGCGTCGAGAGCAATTCCTGCAGGTGCATCCGCGATGACCACCTCGTACGCGCCCGCCGCTCTCTCGATGAGATCATCGAGAGCCTCGCTCGTCCTAACGGCTGGAGCTACGACTCCGAAACCACCGGCCACGGGAACCATCGCTTCCCTCACGTCCTCGCCCGGCCGCCATCTGCGCATCTCGTCGAAACCCAGCCGCCATTCGATGCCCCACGTGATGTCCATATCGATCAAGCAAACTCGGTGACTCCGCGCGGCCGACGCCGCGAGATGCAGGGCGACGCTCGTCGCGCCCGTCCCGCCCCGGGTAGAGGTCACCGCGATCACAGGAGCCTCGGTCACGGTCATCGCTCTGATCTGCTCGTAAGCGGTCCCGGGATGCGCGGGGTCGAACACGATCCCGGAGGCGGATCCGAGGTCGGGACCGTAGACGACGGCATCTGCCGAGACTGGTTCGTGATGAAGCGTCACCTTCCAACTCGCCGGAGCAGCGTCGAAGGCAGAGGCCATTTGCGCCCGTACCGAGTCATCCCGGCTGACCAGGGCGATGTGCAAGGGTTCCACGAGGACAGTGCAGCACGTCGGGTAGTCGGGAACTGTGGCGCGCGCCACATTCAGACGAAAGAATGGCTGCGATGGAGGCGGTCTTCTTCGACCTGGACAAGACGATAGTTGCTCGCTCGAGCCCGCTCGCTCTGGGCCGGTCGTTCCTCCGCGAAGGTTTGATCAACCGTTCCGTCTTCCTGAAGTCGCTCTACGCGCAATTGATGTTCCAGCTGATGGGAGCGGACGAGGGGAAGATGGAACGCATGCGCCGAGAGGCGGCGAAGATGACCGAGGGCTGGGAGCAGGAGCGGGTGAAGCAGGTGGTCACCGAGGTGCTCGAGGAGGTCATCTCCCCCCTGATCTACGCGGAAGCGCTCGAGAGGATGCATGACCACAGAGCCGCGGGTCGGCTCGTGTGCATAGTGTCATCCTCGCCGCAGGAGATCGTCGAGCCGCTGGCCCGCATGCTGCAGGTCGATCACTACGTCGCCACCCGGCCGAAGATCGTCGACGGCAAATACACGGGGGAGCTCGATTTCTACGCCTACGGCCCCCACAAGGCGGCTGCGATCCTGGGCCTTGCCGAGGACATCGGGCTGGACCTCCAACGTAGCTTCGCCTACTCAGACTCCGCCACCGACCTGCCGATGCTAGAGGTGGTGGGCAACCCGGTCGCCGTGAACCCGGATAAGCCTCTGAGGCGGATCGCGATCGAGCGGGATTGGACGATCGAGATCTTCCACAACCCCGTCACGTTGCGCGACCGGCTACCACAGCTCCGAGCGCCGGAGCTGAAAACCGGCAACGCGCTCGCCGCCGCGATGGGGGTCGCGGCGATAGCGGCGGCGGTGTGGTGGATAACCAGGAAGTCGACGAGAAGGAGCGCGTAATGACGCGGAGTCGAGGGCTGGGCCCCGTCTCGCTGCGCGCCGTCCTGGCTGCCTGTCTGATCGGGGGCACTCTGTTCGCGTCGCCGAGCCTGCAGGCCGCTCCCGACGAGGTCGATCTCGAACGGGCCCAGGAGCAACTTATCGAGCTGGAGCGCGACTTCGAGCTCGTCGTCGAGAAGTACAACCTCGTCCACGAACGGCTCGGGGACCTCCAGACGGAGATGGCGGCCAAGGAGCTCGTCGTGCGCACGATCGAGACGCGCATGGCCACGAAGGTCGATGCGGCCGTCACCCTCGCCCGGGAGCTCTACAAGGCGGGAGCAACCGGAGTGGCTATCTCCTCCGTCCTGTCGTCGGACTCTCTCGCCGAGCTCGAGACCAGAGTGGAGTACCTGGAATCGTCGGAGGCCGCCCAGGCGAAGGTCTTCGAAAGGCTCGAGATCGACAAGATCAGACTCGATCGTGAGATCGAGCAGCTCGACGAAGCTCGGGCGAAGGCGCTCGCGACCGAGCAAGAGCTTGCAGAGCTGCGTTCAGACGTCGAAAACAAGCTCGAAGAGCAACGCGACGAGATCGCTGCGATCAACGCCGCCATCCAGCGCGCAGAGCGCCGCGCGGCTGCCGCGACGGCTCGCGCGCTGGGTCTCGTCGAGATCGACCTCGGTCGCATCAACCCGGCGCCGGCGCCCAACGCCCAGGCTCAGGCAGCCGTAGACGCGGCTCTGTCGCAGTTGGGCAAGCCTTATCAGTGGGGCGCGTCGGGACCGGACTCCTACGACTGCTCCGGGCTCACGATGTGGGCCTGGGCACACGCGGGCGTCTCTCTGCCGCACAACTCGGGCGCGCAGTACTCCGCAACCGTTCGCGTACCGCGCTCGGACTTAGCTCCGGGCGATCTGCTCTTCTACGGAAACCCCATCCACCACGTGACGATGTACATCGGCAACGGTCAGATGGTCGAGGCGCCGTATACGGGGTCGCACGTGCGCGTCACCTCTGAGAGCCGCTCCGATTACGTCGGCGCAGGCCGCCCGGGGGTGTAGTTGGTCGTCACGTGACGTTAGCGCGCAAGGCGCTAGTTGCCGGCGCCCCGCACCCACGATCAAGGTGAGCCATACGGGAGAGCGTCGTCAGAGGGTGCGACCGGATCCGGGTCCGGTGAGCTGAAGGTCCCCCTTCGTCGTGAGCACGAAGACCTGCCAGAAGTAATACGAGTAGAACTTCCTCTCGTCGCGCATGATCTCGCGCGCGTAGGTCACGATTGCATCGACGTAGGCCTCAGCATGGTTGTAAGCGAACAGCGCCGTTCTCATGTCCTCGGGTGCCCCCGCCGCGTCGAGATAACGGGCCGCCGCAAGGATCGAGTCATGCGGATCCATGACGTCCCCGCGCCCATAGATGTCCCACGTAGACGGGATGAACTGCATCGGCCCCCTCGCTCCCGCCGGGCTGGGACCAGTCAAGCGGCCCATCCGTGTCTCGACGAGATTGACCGCCGCGAGGACCTCCCATGCCACGCCGAAGCGCTTCTCTCCCAGCTCGTAGTAGCGACGCAGGGCATGTGGCGAGGCCGGGCGTGTGGTCGGCAGGTGGATCGGGGGCTTCAGCGGCGTCACCAAGCTCCGCAGCTTGCGACCCGCATCTGCGTGGGCAAGAAGGCTTCGGGCCAGAGGCTTGGACAGGTGGGCACGGGCTCTGCGCGTCAAACTGGGTTTCGTCGCAAGGAGCCTGTAAAGCTTTTGCTCTCGGAGGGACGCGTGAGACAGGGTCCGAGCAAGCGGGTGCTGGAGACCACCCCCGATCCTCAACCATCGGTCGACGATCCTTGGAAGTACCCGGTTGAGGTAGCCCAGCTCCACCGCAGCGGCTTCCGGCCCTCGCGGGAGCGGCTCGTGGGGTCCGGCGACGGCAAGCTCCGTCCGCTCGCGAGGGGCCTCAAGCGGTGATGCCGCCTCCACGGGACTAGGCGAGGAGGCGTCGGGACCGGCACCGGTTCGTGAGGAAGGCTCCCCGGTACACGCGGCGACCAAGACGAAGCTCGCCAGAAGCAGCCGCGGACGCATAACGAGAGGTTATTAAACGGGCAGCGGTTACTTCGCGTCCGCGCCTGCGAACGCGGGGGAAGTAGCAGTCTCGGTCTTGTCCTCTTCGATCTCCGGCTTGGACTCTTTGCGAACGATGAAGGCAACAGACGTCACGATGATGGCAGCTCCCACCAAGACCACCGGGGTGATCCTCTCCGACAGAATTGCCCACCCTAGAAAGATGGCAATCACAGGGTTGACGTATGCATAGGTCGCGACCTTCGAGATCGGCGCGTTCTGAAGGAGCCACACGTATGCGGTAAAGGCGAGCAGTGAGCCGGCGACGACGAGGTAACCGAGCGCGAGCAACGAGTCGGTCGAATAACCGGCGAGATCGAAACCTCCCTCACCACCGAGCAATCCGGCAACGGATAGGGACACTCCTCCGCAGAGCATCTGCACCGCAGTCGACAAGAACGGGTCCCTGGGGAGCGAGACCTTCTTGGACAGGAACGATCCGGTAGCCCACAGGAAGGAGGCAGCCACGACAACGAGCGCACCGAGGACGTCGCCCCCCGAGCCACCGGGCATGACGAGGATCGCGACTCCCACGAAACCAACGAGCACCCCCGTCAGCGTCCCGGCTTGCACCTTCTCGCCGGTCACGTAGCGGAACAGAACGACCCAAAGAGGTACGGCCGAGATCAGCAGAGCCGCGAGACTCGATGACACGTCCCGCTCCGCGAGCATGACCAGCCCGTTGCCGCCGAGCAGCAACGCAGTCCCGACGAGAGCGGATCCGGCGAGCTCACCCCTGGTTATGCGCACACCGGCCCGGCCTCGCCTGGCGAGGAGAAACGTATAAAGGATGAGCCCCGCCAGGATGAAGCGTGCTCCCCCGGCGAGCAGGGGCGGGAGGGTCTCCACCGTTATCCGGATGGCCAGGTAGGTCGATCCCCACACGATGTAGACGACCCAGAGGGCCGCCCACACGAGCCAGCCCGGTGGCGACGTGGCCTTCGCGCTCTTCGCTTGCTCCATGTCAAGCGGCAACCGGGCCGGGCCGGGACCTATTTCGGACGCCTCGAGATTCAAAAGGATCGTAAGTCGAGCCCTCCACGTCTGATGGTCGGTGCACCCTAGTGAGTCTCGAGCGTGGCGCTCCGCCGCCCTTGCTCCTCGAAGAATCGAAATAGGAGGTAGGCGAGACCGAGGTAGGCCGCGCCGATGGCGACCTCGTTTACGACGAGGCCGCCTACCGACGACAGTGAGGCTCCGGCTGCGATACGGCGGGCCGCGATCACCCCGTGGGTCAGGGGGAGGAGCCTGCCGACGAACTCCATCCAAGCGGGAAGTGACGACAGCGGGACGTTGATCCCGCAGAAGACGAGCATGACGTAGTAGGCGAGGTTGGCGGAGAAGAAGACATCCCTCGCCCGAAGCCCGATCGAGCCCAGCAGAAGCCCGAACCCCGTGCAGGAGACGACGGTGACCACGACGGTGACCGCGAGGGCCGGGATGCTCCCCGCTGCGGGGCGGAAGTCGAGCAGGACCACCCCAATCGCAAAGCCCCACACCGAGATGACCAGCCCGTTGGCGATGAACGGAACGGCGCGGCCCAAGAACAGGGCCATGCGGTTGGCCGGTGTGGCCAGCACCGAGGGGAGAGTGCCGAAATAGCGCTCGTTAGCGATCGCCATCGTGGCGCCGTAAATACTCGACATCGCGCACACCTGCACCGCGTTGCCGACCAGGAAGAAAGAATCGTCCCGCACGCCGCTGAACCGTCCGAGGTAGACGAAGAAGAGAATCTGGAACAGAGGGCTCCCCAGCATCGTCGGGATGTAGATGTCGGCCCGCACCCAGTTGAACAGAGCCCGGTAGGCGATGATGCCGCCGATCCAGAAGACTCTCAGCGAGGTCACGACAGCGCCAGCGTCGCCTGCTCGCGGGCCAGTCTTTCGAAGTAGCGCAGGGTGAAGAAACCGATCACGAGATAGACGAGCCCGAGCACCACCGTCATAGCTATCGCAAATGCAGGGTCGCCCCCGATCGCGCTCTCTCGGACGGCCCTCACGCCCCAGGTCGGGGCGAGCACCCAGCTAATCGGCTCGGCCCACCCCGGGAGCAACGAAACCGGAACGAGCAGGCCGGTGACCAACCACACGGGGTACTCGAGCAGATTCGACAACGCGTTCGCGTGCCTGTACAAGACGAACGTGCTTGCGAGCACCAGGCCCAAGAGACCCAGCGACAGCACCGTTGCCGGCAGGGCCACAACGAACAACAAGGGATGCGCGATATCTAGTGGAACGTCGAACAGCAATCCGCCCCACAACAAGGTTGCGACGACCGAATAGAGACCGATGCTGGCCGTTGCGACCGTGAGAGGCAGGAGGACGAGAATGAAGGGAGCAGGGGCCACGACGATGCACTCGAGTGTTCCCTCCCAGCGCTGCCACTGGATGGCTCCACCAGAACCGAACAGCGTCGACGACCAGATGCCCATGAGGCCGGCGCCGAGAGCGGCATAGAGCAACGTCTCCTCCCGTCGACCCGCGCGGAACATGAAGAAGGCGATCGTGGCGAAGATCACTGGCTGGATCGCGGTCGTCAGCATGAAGAAGCCGGACAGCGTCAAGCTCTTCATGTGGAACAACCATCCGGCTATGAGCAGGCGTGCTACGCGCGCAGCCGGCGTGCGGTTCAACTCGGCTCCGAGACGAGGGCCACGTAGGCATCCTCGAGCGTTGGCTCGCGCGTGATGACTCGCCCCACGCGCGCGCCCTCGAGATGAGCGAGCAGCGTGTGGGTGATCTCCAATCCATCGGGAGACTGGACGAGCAGCACCTGTGCCTGGTCTCGCTCCTCGACCGAGAGGGCCGTGACTCCCTCCATTGCCCTCATACGGGAGATCGTTTCTTCCGCCACACCGAATGCCTCGATCTCGATCACCGTCCGATCTGCAACGGCGGACTTCAGAGTTCGAGGCGTTCCCGAGGCCACTAACAGGCCTTCTGAGATGACAGCGATGCGATCGCATAGAGCATCGGCCTCGAACATGCAATGGGTTGTCAGCAGCACCGTCTTCCCGGACTCGGCCAGCGACGCGATCGTGGCCCGCAGCTCGCGCGCGCCCACGGGATCGACTCCGATCGTGGGCTCGTCCAGGAAGACGACCGGCGGATCGTGCAAGAGACCTCGAGCGATGTGAAGGCGCTGACGCATGCCGCGCGAGTAACCCTCGACTCGCTCGTTCTCTCGCCCGGTCAGTCCGACCAGCTCGAGGAGGTAGCCGATCCTCTTCTTCTGCACGTGGGGAGCGACGCCGTAGAGCTCGGAGAAGTAACGCAGGTTGTCGAGGGCGGAGAGACGCTCGTAGAGTCCGCGTTCTCCACCGAAGACGTAGCCGATCCGCGCCCTCACCTCACGCGGCTCCTTCACGACGTCGTGTCCGAGGACGCTGGCCGTACCCGACGTCGGGATCAACAGCGTGATCAGCATCTTGATGGTCGTGGTCTTGCCGGCGCCGTTCGGCCCCAAGAGCCCGAAGAGCTCTCCCTCCTCTATATCGAAGCTGATGCCACGCACCGCCTCGACCTCGACGGCTCGACGCCTCAAGACGCCGGTCGTGGTCCGGTAGATCCTTCTCAGATCACGAGCTTCGACAACGCCCACGGTCTAGAGCTCCCTTCGTGCTCTCGCGCAGCTAGTGTCGCGTGCATGGTGATCGCCGCGCGCCGCGCTTATTCGGATGCAACGAGGTGGATCCGCTCGTCGCGCCCGAGTCGCCTACACGGATGGAACCGCGCCGGGATCCTGTTCGTGAACTCTTTCCTCGTCGGTGTCCTGTTGCTGGGCGTGATCGGCACCCTCGCGCCCAGTCGCTTCGGCTCCCCCGGCGCGACGGCCTTCCGTAGCGGGCTGCCGTCGTTTGCGCTGATCGGCATCGTCGCGTTGTGCGGGATGTTTGCGTTCATCCGGCGGCGGGAGATCGTGTGGGCGATTCGCCGCCTCCGCGAGCCCGCGCACCGTGTCTTCAGCGACGAACCCGCATTCGAGGGAGCCGTTAACGCCCTCGAAGCCTGTCCAAGGCCGATGCAGAGCCGCTTCGCCCTCTTCTGGGTGTGGGGGCCGGCCGCCATGTTCGTCCTCGGTGCGGTCTTCGCCTTCTCCGCCGCCTACTTCGTCATCGACGCGGTGCTCGCCAGCTTCTCGGTGGGCTGGGAGCAGGCGGGGCTGGGGGCCGGAAACGCTCTGGCCTCGGTGGTGGTCTTCAGAGTGGCAGCGGCTCGGCTCGCGACGTGGCGACTCGCTCTGGGCGTCTACCGCTCGGCCACCGAGGGCTACCCAGCGTAACGAGCACCGGGCCGACCGCCGGGGTCACTTCCGCGCCCCGAAAACCACGCAGGAGGTGGTCTCCCGCGCTCAGTTTTCCCCGAGGGAGCCGGAGGGCTGGGGAAGGTTGGCGGCAGCCGCCTCCCACAGCTTGGGAGCGTCGCCTCTCAGCACATCTCCGGCCGGCAGCCCGGTCGAGTCCTCGATGCGCTCGAGCTCGGCGCGGGCGACGTCGTCGTCGAGATCCTGGCAATTCACCGTCACGCACGCCACCTTCGCCGGTCTGAGAAGTGAGGCCGCTTGCTCGTACGCGGAAACCATCTCGGATAGAGGCGGGAGCTTCGTGTACGGAGGCTCCTCGATCGCAGTGCGGCCAGCCTGATGACACAGCACGAGCGCGTGCGGAGCGCAGCCGTGTAGCAATCCCAGGGTGACGGATGCATACGCGGGGTGCCACATGCCACCCTGTCCCTCCACGATGAGCACCTCAGAGCCGGGGTCGGCCTCGCACACGAGCTTCTCCGCCGCGCCCGAGAGGAAATCCGAGATGACGCGGTCGACCGCGATGCCTCTTCCCGCGATCAGGATTCCCGTCTGGCCCGTGGCGACGAACTCGCACTTGCGTCCTGCCGCGTTCCCCGCCTTCGTCAGCTCGAGGGCTGCGGTCTTCTTGCCCACCGCGCAGTCGCTGCCGACGGTGAGGACGACCGATTGTGGAATCACCAGGCTCTTGCCCGAGAACAGAGGGATGTCGGTTGGCGGGTCGCGAACGTCCCACAATCTCACGCCGTGGGCCTCAGCCAGGCGCACGAGCTCCGGGTCGTCCTTCAGGAACGTGTGGAGACCATTCACGATCTCTAGCCCTGAGGTGATCGCCTCGATCATCAAAGTGCGCCAGTGCTCCGGCATCCATCCGCCGGGAGTCGCGACGCCGAGGAGCAGCGATGTCGGCTCGTACGAAAGCGCTTCCTCGAGGGAGCCGACTATGGGTACGCGTCGCCCGAGACGGGGCAGGACGTCTCCGACATCGCGCCCTGCGTGCTCGCCGTCCAGCACCGCGGCGATGCGATCTGGTGCGTACTGGATCACGCCGTGAGCGGTCTTGGCGTTCCTGGTTGTGAGGTAACCGTCCGTCAGGATCAACCAGGCCCGGTCGCTCATCGCGACCTCACGCCGAGGCCGGGCCCGGGAGGCAACGTGACCCTTCCTCTCTCGTAGGCGACACCCGGATGGGGGTCGTGTGCCAGCAGGAGCGGACCGTCGATGTCCGCCTTGTCGACCAGCGCGGCGATCGAAGCCTGCGCCGTCGCGGCGACCCCAGAGTCGAGGTCACATCCAAGCATCACGCCCAAGCCGTGAGCTCGGGCCGTGGCGATCGCCCGAAGCATCTCGCGGATGCCTCCGGTCTTCCGCAGCTTCAGATTGACTCCGTCCACACCTCCTGCGAGCCGCGCCACATCCGCTGAGGTACACACATCCTCGTCCGCGTAGATCGGGATCGATGTGCTCGACGTGACCTCACTCAACCCGTCGAGATCGCCGGCGTGGATGGGTTGCTCGCACAACTCGACGTCGAAGCGCTCCATCTGCCGGAGGCGCTCGATCGCAGTGGGAACGTCCCACCCCTCGTTCGTATCGACCCGGATCTGTCCGCCAAACACCGAGCGCACTGCCGCGAGGGCATCGACGTCACCGTCGAATCCGACCTTCATCTTGAGGATCGGATGATCGGAGTAGCGACGCGCTCGCTCGACCATCTCCTCGGGAGACTGGATCGAGAGCGTCACCGACGTAGGCGGGAGGGGCCGTCCGCCGGCGCCGATGAGCGCTGCGACTGAGATACCGGCGCTCTTGGCCGCGAGATCGTGCAGAGCGATGTCGAGCGCGCAACGAGCCGATCCGGCCGGTAGCACGTCGAGCACCCCCTCGAGATCGTGTGGTCCGGCAAGGTGTTCGAGGTCGGCCTTCTCCAGCTCGGCAGTGACCGAGCCGGGTGTCTCGGCCCATCTCTCGTCCGGGCACACCTCGCCGATGCCCCGTGTCCCGTCCTGGTAGTGCAGGTGGACGAAGACATTGCGGGCCACGTCCCACGTCTCGCGTGCGATGACGAAGGGCTGGGTGAGCTCCAGCTCGACGATCTCGGTCTCGAGCGACCACCTATCCATAGCCACCGGCCATAATGCTCATATGAACAAGAACGTGTTCAAGACCTATGTCCTCCTGGCGGCTATCGGCGGCCTGCTGGTGCTCGTCGGGCGAACGTTCTTCGGGGACAACGGACCCTTCATCGGGCTCGCCCTTGGCCTCGCGATCGTCGGCGGCTCCTACTGGTTCAGCGACAAGCTTGCCATCCGCGCCTCCCGAGCCAAACCGGTGAGTGAAGAACAGGCGCCCGGTCTCTACCGCATCGTGCGAGAGCTAACGATGGCACACGGGATGCCTATGCCGAAGCTCTACGTGATCCCCAGCGAGCAGCCGAACGCGTTCGCCACGGGCCGAAACGACAGGCACGCCGCGGTCGCGGTCACCGAGGGCATCACCCGCCTACTCACCGAGGACGAGCTCCGGGGTGTGCTCGCACACGAGCTCGGTCACGTGAGGAATCGCGACATCCTGATCGGCTCGGTTGCTGCCGCGATCGCGACGGGCATCACCTATATCGCGCAGTTCGGCCTCTTCTTCGGCGGTGGCGACGACGACGACGGGGGCAACCCCTTCAGCGCGCTGCTGCTGATGTTCCTCGCCCCGCTCGCCGCCATTCTGTTGCAGATGGCGTTGTCGAGGTCCCGAGAGTTCGAAGCCGACAGGACCGGCGCGTCGCTTATTGGAAACGGCGAGCCGCTGGCCCGGGCGCTCGAGAAGATGGAGGTCGCGGCGCGCCGCGTTCCGATGAATATCGATCCTGCCCACGCACATGCTTTCATAGTGAATCCGTTGACGGGGCGAAAGATCTCGTTCGCGAAGATGTTCTCCTCTCACCCTCCGACGCAGGATCGGATCGCCCGCCTCCGCGGCGGCCCCCCCTTCTAAATCGTCGCGACCGGCTAGAGCAGGGCCAGCTGCTCGGTCTTCAGACGCTCGGCTTCCCGTCCGGCGCGACCCCGCCACCGCGCGGAGGCTCGCGCTGTGGGTGGCGGTCGCACGCCGCCGGCGGCGTCGATTGCATCACGGACCTCCTCGCTCAATGCCCGCTTGTGGGCAGAGGACGCGTAGGCAGAACGGGCGTACATCTCTTTGTAGCGAGGCACGAGGTCCGGGTAGGTCCGCTCGAGCCATTCCATGTAGACGTCCTTCACGACCGGTCGTAGGTGAAGCAGGATCGGAGAGACGTGGGTCGCACCGGCGTCGATCGCGGCCGCCACTACCTCCTTGATCTGCTCGGGCGAGTCCGAGATGCCGGGCAGGACGGGGGCGATCATCACCCCGCAAGGGACGCCTGCGTCGTTCAACTTCGCGACTGCCTCGATCCGGGCCCGTGGGGGAGGCGTGCCCGGCTCGCTCTTTGCCCATGCGTCCTCATCGAGAGTTCCGATGGACAGCGCCGTGGAAACCTCCATCCTTTGGGCCGCGTCGGCGAGCAGGTCGAGGTCCCGGAGTATCAGCGTGCCCTTGGTGAGGATCGAGAACGGGTTGCGGAACTGAGTGAGCGTCTCGATGATCCGAGGCATCAGCTTGTAGCGACCCTCTGCGCGCTGGTAGGGGTCGGTTGCGGTCCCCATCGCGATGTGCTCGCCCTTCCAACGTTTCGCCCTCAGCTCCTTGGGCAGCAAATCGGGCGCGTTGACCTTTACGACGATCTTGCTCTCGAAGTCGCGTCCCGCGTTCATGTCCATGTAGGTGTGAGTGACGCGAGCGAAGCAGTTGTGGCTCACCACCCCGTTCGCGATGAAGTCGCCCGTACCGGTCGTGATGTCGTACATGGGCATCTCGACTCCGAGGTCCTCCACGGAAACCACCCTGAGCTGTGCCTTGTTCTTGATGGCGAACCCATCGATAGTTCGCTTCCGGGTGATCGCCGGGTCGACGGTGTGAAAGAAGCGAAGCTTCTCGTGCAGCTCGCCGAGCATGCGCACGCATGTGATGGGCTTCAAGCCCTCACGTCTCTTCGGCGCTTCGAGGACGAAAGAGAAGCCAAACCGGGTGAGGCAGGTCTTGATTCGATCTATGACTTCCGGATCAGTGTTGGATATCCGCCAGATCCCTTGGCTGAAGGACCCCTCCGCATCGAAGATTCCGGCTAGAAAACCCTTGCACCAGTCGTCACTTGGATCGTTCGGCCACTCGATGAGCGATCTGATCGCTGCGACTCCCACTCGGTTGTGATTGCGAATCGCGTGAACCGCCCTGCGATCACCGGCAGCGGCCTGAAAGAGGGACTCGCTCGTGCCGACATCGAAGGCCCGGAGGAACTCCCGCGATCGTCGTAGGCCTTCGAGATCGGCGAGGGCGAGGCGGAAGTGATGCTGTTCGTCTACTCCGAACCTGCCACTGCGCACACGGAAGTAGGAGCGTGATGCGATGTATGCATCGCCGCGAATCATGCCGCACAGGTAGCCTTGCTGATAACTCTCGTTGTGATTGGGAGGGGCCGCAAATGCTCCAAAGCCAAGCATCTCGTCATTGAGTGTCAGATGCGCACGATCGACCTGCCCTCGAGGCGTATTGATGACGTGCTTCCACCCGCGATGGCTTGCGAGAAACCTGTGGTCGCCGCTCGCGATCAGCTCGGTCCCGTCCTCGAGGCGGACCCTGTACGCGTTCCGGACGGTCGACCAGTGATCGAGAACCTCGGTGGTCACGTAACGCCTGTACTTCCCGTCGAAGCGCGTCCCGTAGATGCGGTCGCCGGGACGGACGTCGGCCAGGGGCTTCGTTCGGCCATCGGCCATCAGGATCGGCGTCTCGCCCTCTAGGCAGTACGAGCACCCATGGCTGCATCCGCGATAAGGGTTGATCGTCCAGTTGAACGGCAGGTAGTTGCCGGGGACGTGGTTGATGATCGACTTCGCCTCGGCCTCGATGAACTCGATCCCGCGGAAGTGCGGCGTCTCGAAGGTCCGGCGCCTGAGCTCGAACAGTGCCTCGTTGCCCATGCTCCGATACTAGAACATATGTTCGATAGTCGAAAGTCCCCTCTGCTCTGCGCTAGACCAGGCCCATCGTTTTCACGCGCTGGAAAGGCCCGCATTTGTTCTTGAGTTAGCAGAAAAGGGCTGGGGGTCAGCCCTCGGGGAGGGGGCGCAGAGGCCTCAGGTGCGGCACCAGCTCGACGCCGACGATCGCCGCCATGATGAGGCCGGCTCCGAGCCACCCGAACGGATCCAGCGTTTCCCCCTGGAGCAGGTAGGCGAACATGCCGGCGAAGACGGGCTCGCTCGTCAGGATCAACGCCGTCCGTGCCGGGGACGCATGGCGCTGTGCATAGGTCTGGACGAAGAAGGCGAGGGCGCTGGCGAGCAGCGACGTGACGGCAAGGGCGCTCCACACGGTGGCCGAGCGAGGGAAGCTCAGATCCCCTCCGGCGATGGCGACGACGAGGGAGAACAGCCCGCACACCCCGAGCTGCACCGCGAGCAGCGCCCCAAGGTGATGCCTTCGGGCCGCCCGGTCGGTCGCCAGGATGTGGAGGGCGAAGGAGCAAGAGCATAGGAAGACGAGGCCGTCGCCGACCAGGTTGACATCTCCCCCGGCCCCCGAGAGCAAGTACAGACCCACCGCGGAAACGGCTGCGGCCGTCCAGGTCTGCCTCCCGGCTTCATGCCGTAAGAGGAGCGCTCCCAGCACGGGCGTTAGCACGACGAACAACCCCGTTATGAATCCTGCGTTCGCGGCGCTCGTTCGCTCGAGACCGAGGGTCTGGAATACGTAACCCCCCGTGAGAAACGCGCCCATCACTAATCCGTCGCGCCATCCGTCCGGGGATAGAGAGCGCAGGCCTCGCAGCGAGAACACGCCGACGATCGCGGCTGCGGGCAGGAACCTGTACGCCAAGAAGGTCATGACGGGGAAGACCTCGACGGCGTCCTGAACCATCACGAAGGTAAGGCCCCAGATCGCGCAGATGGCGACAAGCGACAGCTCGGGCAGAGGCGTACGTCGTTGTTCCACGTCGGTACGCTACCGGTTGGCGATCGAGTGTCATCAGAGGTATTGCCGAGCCGGTGTCGCGGGCGACCCTTGTCTGACAACTGTCAGACAACTGTCTGACAGCCCCAGTTCGACAACCCTTCTCGAGTCAAGAGCGAAGCGTTCGAGACGGGGCGCTAGCTGACTTTCTTGAGCCTCAATCTCTCGATCGAGTCGGAAGATGTGTTTCCTTCGAGAAGGTCCAGTACGGCTTCCTCGAAGGTGCGCTGGAGCGACGGCTCGTCGTGTTCCTCTCGAGCGAGCAGCTCCAGAGTCGGTGCAATCGTGACGCCGGACTCGAAGCGGTCGATCACGCGCGGATCGACGTACGACTTCCGGCACACCGCGGGTGTGTTCCCGAGGTAGTGAGCGACCTCCGTGCACGCGCGCGTGATGGCCCTCTTACGAGCGGACTTGGACGTGAGTGCTTCGGTCGAGACGGCTAGTGCCCGCGCCGCCAGAACGGTCGCGTGCCAGGTGCGGAAGGACTTCGCGGAGTGCTCATCTCCCGAGATGTCCTTGAGGTAGAGGTTGATATCGGCCGATCTCACGTCGTGCCATCGGCCGTTGGCCTTGTACGCGAGGAGCTCCGGGCCGCCCGACCGGCGCTTCTTCAGGGCCCTGACAACCTTGAATACGGCCGGGTCGACCACAGAGTGCAAGCGCTCCTGACCACCCTTGGCCACGTACTCGAAGACGACCTCCCTGCCCTCGAGGCGCACGTGCTCCTTCAGGATCGTCGCGAGTCCGTAGCTGTCGTTGGATTCCGCATAGCTCTCACCGCCGACACGAAAGAAGCCGTGATCCAGCAGACGCACCGAGCATGCCAGCGCTCGCTCACGGGGCATCCCTCCGAGCACGAGGTGGCGATCCGTAACACGACGGACCTCGGGAAGGACGCGAGCGAAGTCGATCATGCGGTCGAACTTCTCCTGATCGCGTCGTTCTCGCCAGCGCTGGTGATAGAGATACTGCTTGCGCCCCGCAGCATCCACACCGACGGCCTGCAGGTGGCCCATGGGCTCGGGACAGATCCATACGTGCTTCCACGCCGGTGGAATAACGAGGTCCTTTATCCGCTGTAGGACATCGGGATCGTCGATCCGGTTTCCCTCTAAATCGAGGTATTCGAAACCACGTCCCCGCCGGCGTCGGGTTATCCCGGGCACGGCGCAGTCGACGCGACGCAGTCTAAACGTGCGTTTCTTACCGCCTATGCGCTCAAGGGTCCCCATAAGCGTCCCCTCTACCCCGCGTCGGTGCCGGTCACACATCCGAGCAAACGCCTGATTTCGTGTCTCGCTCGGTGGGTAGGAATGGAGTTCGAAGGAAAAGGTCTTCTAGGAGGTGCTTATGTCGGTAACCGAGTATTCGATCGAAGTCGACGTCCCGGTGAGGACCGCATACAACCAGTGGACCCAGTTCGAAGAGTTCCCACAGTTCATGGAGGGAGTCGAGAAGGTCATCCAGATCGACGACACCACGATCCACTGGGTCGCGGAGATCGCCGGTCAGCACCTTGAATGGGACGCCAAGATCACGGAGCAGAAACCCGACGAGCGGGTCGCGTGGACGAACGTGGACGGCGCCAGGAACGCGGGTGTGGTTACGTTCCACTACCTCGACGAGAACCGCTCCCGCGTCATGCTCCAGATGGAGTTCGAGCCCGAGGGCTTAAAGGAGAAGGCCGCTGACGTGCTCGGCGTCGTGAGCAGGCGCGTGAAGGGCGACTTGGAGAAGTTCAAGGAGTTCATCGAGGAGCGAGGACGCGAGACCGGAGCCTGGCGGGGCCAGGTCGAGCAGCCCAAGAAATAACCAAGCGCACCCGATAACGAAAGCGAGGGCCGGCCGACAGGCCGGTCCTCTTCAACTCAAGCCCTCTGTGCTTGTTTGAGCTCGGCGCGGATCCGCTCGGCCTCCTCGTGGGGCAGCCACCGGGAGATCGAATCCGCTACCGCATCCGGGGTTATCTGCTTGCCCGCGGCGCGCAGCGCGAGCACCGTCTTGTAGACGAACCCTCTGAGCTCCGCAGGTGTCTTCAAGCCCGCGACGGTGCCGTGGGCACTCCATTCCTGGTCCAGCTCCTTCACGCCGGGCATCTCCCACCACGGGGCCTCGGTCGAGACCCGTCCCGGCGGGCGCAACGGCACCACGTTTACGGGCCGTGATCCCTCCCGCCGCCAGGCGGGAGCGCTGTGATAGTCGGGCTCCCAGATGAGTCTCTTGCGCGCGAGCTCCTCGAGATCGTCTCTGTCTTCCACGAGGAGGACGAGGCGCAGCGACCTCCCCTTATCGTCGGGAAGATTCCCACGACTACGGTAGGCGATGGCCTCCTCTGTCGTGATCTTCAGCACATTGCTCGGCGGCCGCGAGCGATCTCCGCGCCAGCGCGCCAGCTCGCGCTCGAGGTCCTGCGTGCTCATCAAGTACCAGCCCTCCTTCAGGGGAGGTTGACTCGTGGCCGTAGTGGGCGACGTCATCGCCCGATGGCTTTGTCCGTCACCGGGAGCGTCATCCTCACGTCCGTCCCCGCGTCCGTATCCGCGATCCAGATCCTCCCGCCAACCGATTCAACGATCCTCTTGCAGATCGCGAGTCCCATCCCTGTGCCCCCCTGGTCACCCGGCCTCAATCGATGGAAGACGTCAAAGACGCTCTCTCGGTCCGCGGCAGGGATTCCCGGCCCCCGATCGGCCACGCTAACCGTCACGAACCCCTTACCGGATGGCTGCGCCGATACCCTCACCTGCACATCCGGGGAGTCCGAGTGCTTCACCGAGTTCTCCAACAGATTGGCGAAGAGCCGCCGCGTCCGCACGGGGTTCATCCGAACGCGCGGGAGCTCGTCCGCGTCAACCGAAAGCCTGGAGAATCCGGCTCGCATCTCGGCTGTGAGGATCTCGAGCAGCGCGTTGAGGTCGACCTCCTCGGCTCGCGTCTCGAGGCGACCTACTCGCGAGAGGTCCAGCAGGTCTCGGATTACGCCTCGCAAGAAAGAGACGTTGGATGAGATCCTGTCGATGAAGAAACGGCTTTCGTCCGACAGCCGGTCGTCGAGGTCGCCCTCGAGATAGTCCACGAACCCTGCGATCGAGATGAGCGGTCCGTTCAGGTCATGGGATACCGAGTAGAGGAAGGAGTCCGACTCCTTCCTGGCTTCCTCCGCGGCTCGTCTAGCTCTCTGCTCTCGCCCGAAGGCTTCTCCCCGCTCGCGCTCCAGATTCAGTCGATCCGTTACGTCGCGCACGATCGCAAGTCCACCCACGACCTCTCCCGTATCCGAGAGCAGAGGTGCGTAGTGCGCTTCGTAGAACCCCTCCCGTCGGGTCTGGGTGATCACGTAAGGTCGATCTCGGGATATGGGCGAGTCGCCGCTGAGCACGCGCCGAAGGTTCTCGTCCTCACCAGTCTCCACCAGGAAAGGGAAGTGATCGGTCGCCACGCGAC
>JBOGXB010000028.1:0-23418 GCA_050694215.1 Actinomycetota bacterium | reverse complement strand
CCTCGAGAGACTGGAGGACGAAGTAGCGGATCTCGACTTCGAGTTCGCCGCGGACGACTACAACGTCGTCTTCACGCTCGACGAGCGGGAGGTGGCGCGCGTAACCTTCGCCGTCAAGGTGTCGAACAACGACCGCTGACGCTTCGCATGGGGTGAGAGAAAAAGTGGGCGGGAGTCTCCGACGCGCGGGCAGTGCGTCGGATGGCTGCGGCGGCGAATGCGACTGGACCCCCGCCCTGAACAATAGTGCCAAGTCACCCCTCTGCTGGTGAATAGCCCTTTGGGGCTATCTTTGGTTCCTGTTTGACGTAGGTGCGTCGGGCGCAGGGAGGGAGATGCCGGCCACCGGGTGGGTGAGCCTATGGCTCAGGGCGGCTGGGAGCAGCTGGTAACCGGTTGCAAGCACGGGGCGTCCAAACTCCTGCACCGGGCGGAACGGCCGCCCGGCACAAGCAGGAGGTTCGAAGTGCACGAGTTCGCCATTGTGGTTCTGCTCGGCATCGGTACGTTCAAGGTCGTCGACATGCTGACCGAGTACATCGACCTGTCCAAGGTCCAGTCGATCCTCACGATCGCCCTGGGTGCTCTCCTCGCGTGGGCGCTGGAGTTCTCGCTGTTCGCGCAGTGGGAGATCCCGGTCCGCTCCGAGCTGCTCGGCTACATCGGAACCGGTCTCATGATCGCCGCGGCAGGATATGCGACCCCCAAGGTCTTCGAGCATGTCGCCGAGGTCCTCGGCCACCGCAGAGAGGTCAGGACGCCCAAGGCTGCCTAAGCCTGCGTCGCAGATCCAACCGAGAGCCCCCGGGGAACCGGGGGCTCTCCCCTGTGCGGATCCGCACCCCGAAGAACGATCCCCGCAGCCCCAAGATTGCCATCGGCCGTGCCGATAGATAGGTGCGGTGAGTGACTTCAAACACGCCCTGGGGCTCGAGCAGTGGGTTACCTATGCCCGCTGGATCGGGGTGCTTCTCGCGGCGGTCCTCGTACCGCTGCGCTCCGGCTACCCCGGCCCAGAGGTAGAGGCCGCGGCCTGGGGACTCACCGCCATCCTCGCCCTCGGCAACCTCACGATCTGGGGAGCGATAGGCCGCATCGGTACTGAACCCGCCCAGCAGCGGCTGGGACGAGCTGCGTTTGTGTTCGACGGGCTCGTGATCATGGGTTACGTGTGGCTCTACGCGCACGAGGATCCGTATCTCATCTGGGCCGTCCTGTTCGTGCTACCACTCGAAGGGGCGCTCCGGTACAGGATGCGGGGCGCACTTGCGTCCCTGGCGGGTGTCGCCGTCTTCTTCGTGCCGCAGACGTTCCACGTCGCGCAGATCCACTCGGCCCCCTTCGACATCTCGACGTATGCATTCGTCGTCGGTGTGACTGCTCTAATCGCCACCACTGCGGCCACGATGGCGGAGAACTGGCACCGACGTGAGAAGATGCACGCGCATCAGAGCACTCAGCTCGCGGAGCTGGATCGCCTCAAAGATCGTTATCTCGCGGTCACAACGCACGAGATCCGCGGTCCGCTGACTGCGATCATGACCGGCGTAGACACCATTCGTAAGCGCCGGGCTCGCCTGTCACCGGAGCGACAGGATGAGATGCTCGACATGGTGTCGCAGCAGTCACGACAGCTGGCGCGGCTGGTTGACGACCTCATGCTGAGCAGCGAGCTTCAGGGCCGGAGCCTCGCTCTCCAACTCGAGTGGCTCGAGCTTGAGGCTGTGATCGACCAGGCACTTGGGGCGGCCGACGCCAAGCGACGGGCACATCAGCTCGAGGTCTTCGTCGAGCCGGTTCGGTGCGAGGTCGACGGACATCGCGTTGCTCAGATCACTCGCAACCTGGTCGAGAACGCGTACAAGTACACGCCGGATCGAACCCGCATCGCCGTCACCGCCCGGGCAACGGCCGGCGGAATCCTCATCGAGGTTCTGGACGACGGCCCGGGTATCCCGGCCGAGCAGCGCGACCAGTTGTTCGAGGCCTTCAGCAGGATCCAGGAGACGGCGGCAGGGCGTGAGGGCGTGGGCCTGGGGCTCTACGTAGTCAGCCAGCTCGTCGCTGTGATGGAGGGGCGCCTCGATCTGGCGTCATCATCGAAGGGGACGACGTTCACCATCCACATCCCGTGCAACCGGCAGCCTCCCGGAAGGCCGCAGATGGGATTGGTCTCCTCGGCAGAGGATGACGACATCGGTTCCGCTCTCACCGAAGAGGCCGGTTAGGTCATCGGCCTTCACCGGCTATCCTGCGCGCCTGCCGGGTCCCTGAGGCCCTCGACCTACCAACTGGGAGGCTGTCGATGCCGCACCTCGACTTCAACGGCCACAAGGTGGCCTACGAGGACCATGGCGGTGAAGGCACGCCCGTACTTCTCGTGCACGGGTTCCCTTTCGATGCCGAGATGTGGGGACCGCAGGGCGAGGCGCTCGGAGACAAGTTCAGGTTCGTCACCGTCGACCTGCTCGGCTTCGGAGAGTCCGACGCGCCGCAGGATCGCTCCGCGTATTCGATCGAGGCTTACGCAGACCAAGTAAAGGCCGTAGTGGACGCGCTGGGCGTCGGCAAGGTCGTGCTCGTGGGTCTTTCGATGGGCGGCTACGTCGTCCTGGCATTCATGCGCAAGTACCGGGACTTCGCCGCCGGCATCGTCCTGGCGGACACACGCGCGGAGGCCGACCCGCCGGAGGGGATCGACAAGCGAACCGCCCAGCAGAAGCAGGTCGCCGAGCGGGGGACCACCGAGCTGATCGACGCCCTCGTCGGCGCCTTCCTCTCGCAGAGCACGGTCGAGAAGAAGAAGGACGTGGTCGAGAGAGTCAAGTCGCTGATGGACAATCCTGCCTACGGATACATCGGCGCGCTGGAGGCCATGAAGAACCGGCTCGACTCGACCGACGGGCTGGTGGAGATCAGGGCGCCGAGCCTCATCGTCGTGGGTGAAAGCGACGCCCTCACCCCACCGGAGCTGTCACGGAAGATGCACGAGCACATCGGAGGCTCGCGGTTGGTGGTGCTTCCCGAGGCCGGGCACATGTCAAACCTCGAGTCTCCAGAGGCCTTCAACGGCGCCCTCGCGGAGTTCCTCGGGCGGGTAACCGGAGGCTGACCCCAGGGCCATCGGGAGCATCGCGGCCGCCCCACGTCCGGAAATCCGCGCATTCTCAACCCCCCGCCCCTAGGGTCGGGGTATGGAGCAGGATCTCCTGAAGCTCTCACCGTCCAGCGTGACGGACTTCAAGAGTTGCCCCCGGCTGTTCAAGTTCAGGTCGATCGACCTCGTCCCCGAACCGGTCTCCGGAGCCGCAGCCCGAGGGTCCCTCGTGCACGCCGTGCTCGAGAGGCTCTTCGGCGAGGACCCTCCCGGCCGGACGCCCGGGCGCGCGGAGGAGCTCCTCGAGGGCTTGTGGGCACAGGTGCGCGAGGACTCGGATTTCCGGCCGGCCGGGATGGGGCCGGAGGAAGAAGAGTCGTGGCTGAGGGAGGCCCATCGCCTCCTGCGCAACTATTTCAAGCTCGAAGATCCGCGCCTGCTCGAGGCCAGCAGGCTCGAGTGGTGGATCGAGTACGAGCTGACCGACGTGCAGTTGCGCGGGATCATCGACCGGCTGGAGGAGCGACCAGACGGGTCCTGGGTCCTCACCGACTACAAGACCGGCAAGGTCCCCGATGAGTCGCGCGAGCTGGCCGCCTTCTTCGGACTGCGCTTCTACGCTCTCGTCTGCTGGCGAGCTTTTGGGGTGATCCCGGACGAGATCCGTCTCGTCTACCTGGCCGACCCCGTGGTGCTCTCGCTCAACCCGAACGACAGGATGCTGCTCGCGTTCGAACGGCAGATGCGCGCGTTGACGAAGGCGATACGGCGCGCCATAGACACCGGCGACTGGCGGACGCGGCCCTCGCCCTTCTGCATGAGCTGCTCGTTCCAGTCGAAGTGCCCGGCGTGGGCCACGGTGAGCCCGGAGCGAGCCGAGGAGACCTAGCCCGCCCAAACGAAAAGGCTGCCGCGTCCCGGCAGCCCTCTCGTGAACGGTGCGTCTCGCTAGCTCTAGGCGCTCTTGGGGAGCATGCGGGTCATCTTGGTGCCGCACACGGGGCACTGACCCTGTGCCGCCTTGGACCCGTTGGCCAGCTCCTTGACCTCGCCCTCGAAGTCGCGCTTCTCGCGGCACTTGACGCAGTAGCCGTTATAGGTCTCGGCCATGCTTCGCTCCTTCCTTCATCCGCCCAAGCGGGCGCTGTGGATGGACGGCTCGGCCTATCGTGCCACCTGGGCCGCCTGGGGGGCGGATTTGATACTACGGAGAGTCACTGCCGGCCCCGCTTTCCCGCGTCCTCGCTACTCTCCGTAGCCGAAGCGCGAGATTCCTCGGGGCTCGCAGGGGTCTCAGCTGGCTCCTCAGCGCCCTCCGGGCCGGGCGCGGGCGGAGCGGGCGGAGGCATCGCCGAGGGTTCGGGGGGTGCGCGGAAGCGGGGCGGCGCTCCCCTGTAACGAGCCAGCAGGTACAGGCACACCAGGCCGGCGGCAAGCGTCATGAGCTGGCTACCCGTGAGGAGATCGAAGTAGCGCTTGTCCACCCTCAGCGAGTCCGTGATCACCCGCATCGCCCCGTACCAGACGGTGAGGACCAGGATCATGAAGCCGGCGTTGCGGTGCCGCTTGCCGAGCCACAACAGCACCCCCAGCAGAACCAGCGTGGAGATGAAGTCGTAGAGGGCCGTCTGATGCAGGACGAGATCGAAACACCCGAGCGAAGGAGGATCGCCCGCGTCCAGCGCCCTCAGATAGCGCTCAGCCGCTACCGGCGGGGCTCCATCCGAACCGAGGCATCGCCACCCCAGTGCGAAGTTGGTCGGCTTGCCCAGGTGGTCGCCGATGATCAGGTCCCCGATGCGCCCGATGACGATGCCGAGGGCAAGGCCGGGCGCGGCGAGGTCCAGGGTGCGCCAGAAGCCCATGCGGTTACGCAGCACGTACGGAAGTGCCATGAGCACGGCCCCCGTGATGCCCCCGATGAGTGAGATGCCTCCCTCCCACACTCGGAAGACACCGAGGGGATCGTCCCCCCCGTCGGTCACCTCGCTGAGGTGCCCGAGGACGTATCCGACACGCGCTCCGACGATCGAGCCCAGGAGCGCGTAGAAGAGCGCGTTCCAGATGTCGTTCTCGGGCGGCCCACCGACGCGCCGGGCGCGTCGCACCATCAGCTGAGCTCCTGCGAGGAAACCCAGAGCGATCCCGATCCCGTGAGGAGAGATCGCAAGGGGCCCCACGTGGAAGCGAGGCAGAATCTCCCACGCGAGTGGATCTATCTGCAGCTCGATCGCGGCGGCGAGATTCAAGACGCGTGGAGCACTGGGCTAGACCTTCTTGTACTCGGTCCGCCAGGCACCGTCGTCGCCTACTACGAAATCGCCGAAGAGCAGGGGGGCTTCCTGGAGCATGATCCGTCCGATCCTGTCGAACACGTAGCGGATCTCCTCCTCGGCACCGGGGTCCGTCCGGGCCTGGATGGTGTGGCGGAGCGTGCGGACGTTTGCGGTCCAGATGATCATCGTCGAGAGGCCCTCCGGCGCGAGCCTCCGCAGGGCGGAGGTGATCTCCTTTTTCTCGTGGAACGACTTGCCCTCTTCGTCGAGCCCGAAGTGCTCCGCGGCGCTGATCTGAAACTCGTCGAGGGTCTCGAGGATCGAGATGATCTGCGGCCGCAGGGGCTCGAGAGAGTCAGGTATGCGAAAGGGGATGTCCTTCAACCGCACGAAGCGGAGACTCTCCTGGCTGAACGCCGAGCCCGCCCTGTGGCGAACGATCTCGTGCGTGAAAATTCTGCTGCAATCCCAGATCACGAACGAGTAGTTGGCGTGCTCCAGCACCGAGCCGTGTCCGGAGCGCAGGATGTTCAGGAAGTAATCCTTCTGATCGGTTCGCACCTTCGACACGTTGGGGTTGAGCCCCGGCTCCCAGGAGCGGTAACAGTTCCCCGAAAAATGAACCAAGCCCCTTCGTCGCACGAGCACAATGCCATTCTCGGTGGTGCAACAGAAGACGTTTCCGTCGTAGGGCACGCGGCTCATCCGCGTCCTACCGTTTCGATTGACTATGGACGGACGGGGCAACTTCTCGAACACATTGCGAAGGTCGCCTAAGCCATGAACCACCGACGATGGTTTTCCCAACTTGACGAGGATCTCCTGGTAAGCATCCGCCAATGCCGAAGAAGTGGTTGTGACCTTCTTGCGCCGGTTTACGACGGAGCCGTCCGTTTCGACCAAGAGGTCCCAAACTTCTTGTAGTCGTTCTGGGGGAAGATCAAGGATCCAACGCGGCAGTCGCTTGTCACGTGAGTGGAGCCCACACTCCGCAACCACATACCTGACGAAGGGTAAACCTCCCGAGACCTGCATTCTCTTCACGCCGTTGCGAGGATCTCGATAGGTCTTGACCGTCAAGCCCAGTGAGTCACAGGCCTGGCGGACTCCCCGTTCGTGATCGCCATAGATCACTATCCCTCGCCCAGACCCCTTCTGATCTCTGACGCACCCTTCGGTGGCGTAGTAGATCAAGAGTCGCGCCAGAGCCCAAATCTCCTCGGGATCTTGAAGGGTTCTTCCCTTGCAAACCGAGTGTCTTTCCCCGAAGGAACCCGTGTGGTTAGCCAAGCGCTGTGACCACTGGACATCGGAGATAACGATCTCTTGAGGCCATCCTCCCTTCCATCCATCCGCAGACGACATCACTTTGAATGCGGATCTCCCCACGGTCTCCGCGGTATGGAACCTGAAGGGAGCGAAGTACTCTCCCTCGTTTCTGTCGACATCTCGGAGGGTACGAAGTGAGGCCCAGAGCCTGTGCTCAGGCGTCACGGAGAAGGAAACGTCCCGTCCTTCGACCTCATACATATCGCCCACGTATGGATATCGCCAACACGCCAGGACTGGCTGAAACTCGAGAAGTAGGGTGTGACGATTCAAAGTCGCCACCTTTTCTCGTACCTCTAGGTCCTCAAATCGCTTCCAGCCACTCTCCGCCAGGATGTCCGTTTCATCATCGAAGCAGGCCCGCCCCGCCGCCTCAACGAGCAGCTGTCCGGGATTGAGCCCCTCCTCGTCGCTTCTCCGCATCTCGAGCCAGGACTCCCCTCCCACCGTTTTCAGGTAGCGCTCGAGCGCCTCCAGGTCCACGGATGGTCGGGCTATCAGCTCGATCTCGGGTGTGGTCTCCCTCACGATTCCCCTTCTTCGACTCGGCCGAATGTGGTCACCACCCTATCGACCCGGGCTGTCAAGAAGCCGGAGCCCCTACGGGTCCTCGGCCACCCGTCAGCTCGATCGGCGACGGGGGCCCGCTCTACCTCGAAGGGGATCCGCCGGCGCCTCCTATGCTTGCGTCCGAGGGAGGTGGATCGGGTGCAAACGTGGCAGGCGATCGATTCGATCCGCGTGGTGCGCGACTTCTCCGACCGGCCTGTATCGGACGAGGACGTCGTTCGCATCGTAAACGCGGGCAGGCGCGCCGGAAGCTCCAAGAACCTCCAACGGTGGGACTTCGTGGTCGTGCGCGATCGGTATCGGCTGCGTGAGCTGTCTCGAGCCGGTGCCTTCGCGGGCCCCGTTGCGGACGCGGCCGTGGCCGTCGCGCTTGTCACGCCGGATCCAACTCAACCCGATCAGCCGCTCTCGGTGATGTGGGATCTCGGACGGGCGGCTCAGAACATGGTCCTCGCAGCCTGGGAACGAGGGATCGGCAGCGTGCCGGCGACGGTCTACGAGCACGACCTCGTCGACAAGCTGCTGGGCCTCCCGGCCGACCACCGCTGTGAGTTCATCCTCTCGTTCGGCTACCCCGTGGACGAGACCCTCCTGACCGCGCCGAAGAGAGCCGGCGGACGCGTGTCGCTGGCCGATGTCCTGCACGAGGAGGCGTGGTGAGTCATGCCCCCAACCCGTAGGGCGCCGCGCGGGTCCGAGATCAGCTGCAGGGGATGGCCCCAAGAGGCGGCCTACCGAATGCTCCTCAACAATCTCGACCCCGAGGTCGCCGAGCGGCCCGAGGAGTTGATCGTCTACGGAGGCTCAGGCAAGGCGGCGCGCAACCACGAAGCGCTCGAGGCGATCCTGTCCGAGCTGAAACGGCTCGAAGGTGACGAGACGCTTCTCGTGCAATCGGGCAAGCCGGTTGGCGTCTTCCGCACGCACGAGCGCGCCCCCCGGGTGCTGATCTCGAACGCCATGCTGGTGCCCGCGTGGGCAACCTGGGACGAGTTCCACCGGCTCGAGGCGCTGGGTCTCACGATGTACGGGCAGATGACCGCGGGATCGTGGATCTACATCGGAACCCAGGGCATCCTGCAAGGCACCTACGAGACGCTGGCGGAGCTCGCCGCCCGAACCTTCGGCGGAAGCCTTAAGGGCAAGATCGTGCTCACCTCGGGCCTGGGAGGCATGGGCGGGGCACAGCCGCTGGCAATCACCGTGAACGAGGGGGTCGCCTTGTGCATCGAGGTCGACCGTTCTCGCATCGAACGCCGCATTCAGCACGGCTACCTCGACCGATGGACGGAGGATCTCGACCACGCGGCAAGGTGGGCCGAGGAGGCGGCAAGCGCGGGGAGGGCCGAGTCCATCGGCGTGCTGGGGAACGCTGCCGACGTGCTCCCCCACCTTCAGCGCCACTCCTTCCCCGCTGCCGTCGTCACCGACCAGACGTCGGCTCACGACCTCCTCGGCGGTTACATCCCCTCCGGGCTGTCCGTCGAGGAGGCCGAGCGGCTGCGGAGAGACGATGCCGATACCTACGTCAAGCGCGCGCTCGAGTCTGTCGCGGCACATGTCGAGGCCTGGCTGGCCTTTCAGTCTCAAGGTTCCGCATGCTTTGAGTACGGGAACAACATCCGCGCCCAGGCACAGAAGGCCGGCGTCGACAACGCGTTCGACATCCCCGGCTTCGTCGAGCGATACGTGCGCCCACTTTTCTGCGAAGGCAAGGGGCCCTTCCGTTGGGTAGCGCTGTCGGGCAATGCCAAGGACATCGCAACGACCGACAGGGCCATCCTCGAGCTCTTTCCTGATGACGAGAGACTTCACCGCTGGATCCAGATCGCATCCGAGCGGGTCGAGTTCCAGGGCCTGCCGGCTCGCATCTGCTGGCTCGGGTACGGCGAGCGGGCGAAGGCAGGCAGGCGCTTCAACGAGCTCGTCCGTGCAGGCGAGGTGAGCGCGCCGATCGTGATCGGCAGGGATCATCTCGACACGGGCTCGGTGGCATCTCCGTACCGTGAGACCGAGGGGATGATCGATGGATCCGACGCGATCGCCGACTGGCCGATCCTCAACGCGCTTCTGAACACCGCGGCGGGAGCCCACTGGGTCTCGGTCCATCACGGTGGGGGCGTCGGAATCGGGTACTCGATCCATGCGGGGATGGTCGTCGTGGCCGATGGGAGCGAAGAGGCCGACGAACGACTCATCCGGGTGCTCGACACGGATCCCGGGCTCGGCGTGATCCGGCATGCCGATGCGGGCTACTCCACGGCGATCGAATCGGCGCGTACACACGGACTGCGCATGCCCCTGGAACCTCCCGTACGCGATTAGCGCTTCATTCGATACCGGAAACCGCACCGCGTTTGTACTTCGGTTAGCAGAAAAGGCGGGCGTTAGGGCCGCGTCCAGGTCCCGGTGGCCGCCGCGACCCGGGCTCGAACCTCAGCGAGGTCGAACCCGGTGAGGCGGCCGCGCTCTGCGACCAACCGACCGCCCACCATGACGCGCGCGATCGCCGTCGGCTGCATCGAGTAAACGATCTGTCTCTCGAGCGTCTGCAGGGGGAGCAAGGACAAGTCCGTTAGGTCCACTGCCACCAGATCGGCCCTCATCCCGGACGCGATCGCACCGACGGGGAGCCCGAGCATGTCCCCTCCCGCGACGGTGCCCAGCTTCAACACGGCGGGAGCATCGAGAGCCGACCCGTCCTCCATCCGAGCCTTGGCGATCAACGCGGCCATCCGCATCTCCTCGAAGACGCTTTGACGGTCGTTCGCGCAACCCCCATCCGGTCCCAGCGCGACGCGGATGCCGCGAGACAGCATCTCGGGGACGCGTGCGATGCCGTCGCCGAGGAACGCGTTGGCTCCTGGGCAATGGACCACGCCGGCCCCCGATGCGGCGATCAGATCGAGCTCTTCTTCGTCAACCCACACGGTGTGGATGGTGACCAGCCGATCCGTCAGGAGTCTCTCCTTTTCCAGGAGCCGGACTGGAGTGAGCCCATATCGCTCGACGATCTGCTCTCGCTCGTAGCGCGCCTCCGCGAGATGCAGATGGCAAGGAACGTCGAGCTCCTCGGCCAGGTCGAGGGCGGTGCGTATCGTCTCCGGCGAGGCCGCGTGGAGGGAGTGCGGTGCCGGCTGTACCGACAGGAGTGGGTCGCCTTGCCATCTCACCGCCGCCTCGCGAGTCCGCTCGGCTGCATCGCTCGCATCCTCGCGATAGCGCCCGGGGGCGGCCGTCGGCGCCTCCAGGTCATAGAAGGTCCGAGCGAACACCAGGCGTATGCCCAGTGCGCGCGCTGCATCGATCACTGCCTCTGCGTTCGCGTTGCCCCCGTCGTGTAAGTAGAAGAAGTCGACGGTCGTCGTGATGCCTGCGAGAAGAGCTTCTGCGAACGCGAACAGAGCACCAGCGTAGATCGCGTCACGATCGAGTCGTTCTGAGAATGGATAGAGGACGTCGTCGCGCCACGATGCGAAGGTTCGGTCGGAGGCGTAACCCTTGAAGAGGCTCTGGAAAGCGTGCCCGTGTGCGTTGACCGTTCCGGGGAGAATCGCCACCTCCCCCCAGTCCTCGACCACCGCCTCGGGGGGGATGTCGTCCTTAGTGACCACCCCGGAGACGGCGTCGCCGTCGACGATGATGGCCCTTGCGGCTAGAAAGGTATCCCCGTCCCACATCAGTGCCCCGGTGATCGCCCTCATGCCGACTTGATACACCGTGGGACCCCCGCTCGCGGCACGCGCAACGCACCGAGCCGGCTAACCCAGGGCGGGGATTCCTATGGGACCAGGTAGTTCCTATGATGCCCTCATGGCCGGGCAAGAGACCATTGCGGAGCAGCGGACGCGTCCTACCCGCCCCGTCCGCCCCCTGGCCGGACCGAAGGGTTCTCCGTCACCCTTCAGGGACCCGCACAAGCTGATCGCCTACTCGCGCGCCGGCGTCGCCGTACTCCTTGTCATATTCATAGCCACCTACCGGCCGGTGCGCGGGTTCGAAACGCCTGATCTCGTCCCCGCGCTTGCCGCGGCGGTGCTGGTATTGCTGCTCGGCATCTCCGCGGTTCAGCTCTGGGGCCCGACTTGGGGCCGCAATCCGATCTTCCTCTTGGTGGCGGATTCCGTCGCGGTGCTGGCTCTGGTGGGCATCTACTCCTTCGACCCTCGCAAGGTTCTCTTCCTCCTCGCCTCTGGCGTCATCACCGAGGCAGCCATCCTCATCGGCCTCGGTGGTGCACTCTTCGTATGGACCGCACTCTCGGTCGCCTACGTGGGCCGGGAGACATTCGCCGACGCATACCTGGACGTCACGACCGATGCCGGCTCGATCCTGTTCTCGATATCCATCGGCCTGGGCGCAGCCCTCGTGACGGGCTCCTTCGCCCGCGCTGCCCGTGCCACGCACGCGTTCGAACATGAACGGCGGCGGACCGAAAGGCTGCAGGAAGCGGACGAGATGAAGAACACCTTTCTCCAGGCCGTCTCCCACGACCTGCGCAATCCGCTGACGGCCATCCTCGGCTTTGCGACGACGCTCGAGAAGCGCGGAGACACGATCGCGCCGGATCTCACGCAGCAGATGTACAAGATGATGGGACGAAGCGCCCGCAAGCTCGACCGGATGCTGAACGATCTCCTCGACCTCGACCGGCTGAACCGAGGCATTGTCCGGCCCCTGAGGCATGAGACCGACATCGCGGAGCTCGTTCGGCGGATCTGCGACGACATCGATCTACCCGATCGCACCATTACCGTCGAGGCGCAGGCTCGCGAGATCGCGGTCGATTCGGCAAAGATCGAACGGATCGTCGAGAACCTTCTCTTCAACGCGGCCAAGTACACACCGCCCGACACTCCCATCTCGGTGAGGGTCGCAGGCGAGGAGGAGGGCGTCGTCATCGCGGTCGAGGACAGGGGCCCCGGGATCCCGGACGAGCACAAGAGGTCGCTCTTCGAGCCCTTCAAACGATTGCCGGGAGCGGAGAAGGGACCCGCAGGCTCGGGGATCGGTCTCAGTCTTGTCTCTCGCTTCGCACAGCTTCACGGGGGCCGGGCCTGGATCGCAGACCGAGAAGGCGGAGGCGCCTCCTTCCGTGTCTTCCTTCCCGACGTTGCGCTCGGCGAGACCTCACCCGAGGCATGACCGTTCGGCTGGGCGAGCCTCTCGATTTCGACCAGATCGTCGCCGTTGCTCGTGGAGGAGAGAAGGTCGAGATCGACCGAAGTGCCGTCGAGCGCGTCGTTGCCGCCCGCCGCGTCGTCGAGGAGGCAGTTGCAGCCGACCGCCCCGTGTACGGCATCACAACCGGCATCGGGCATCTCGCTAACGTTCGCATCGCAGCTTCCGAGGCCATAGACCTTCAACGAGCCATAGTTCGGTCACATGCCACGGCGGTCGGATCTGCGCTGAGAACCGACGTGGTGCGCGCCATGATGCTGCTCAAGGCACGAACCTTCGCCTTCGGAGCCTCGGGTGTGCGCCTCGAGGTCATCGAGCGGATCGTCGCCATGCTGAACTCCGGCATCCACCCGGTGGTGCCGGCTCAGGGCTCGCTGGGAGCTTCGGGAGATCTCGCCCTCCTCGCGCACCTTGCATTGCCGGTCATGGGTGAGGGAATGGTCGAGCGTGACGGAGAGACCGAGCCCGCGCACGACGCGCTGGCGGACGCCGGCATCGAGCCCCTCGAGCTCTCGTACAAAGAGGGGCTCTCGCTGGTCAACGGAACCGAGGCGATGCTGGCGCTGGGGATCCTCGCAATCGTGGGGGCCGAGCAGCTTGCGAGGGTCTCAGACGTGACCGGGGCAATGTCCTTGGAGGCATGTCTCGGCACGGATCGCGCCTTCGAAGCAAGGCTCATCTCCCTCCGCGCGCACAGGGGTTCCTCGATCGTGGCGGCCAACCTGCGCGCTCTCCTCGAGGGTAGTGAGATCGTCGCCTCGCACAGGGAGTCGCAGCATCTCGTGCAAGACGCATACTCGTTGCGCTGCATTCCTCAGGTGCACGGCGCCTACCGCGACGGGACTGCCTACGTCCGCTCGGTTCTCGAGGCCGAGCTGGCATCGGCCGTGGACAACCCGAGCGTCCTCTCGGACGACGGCGAGGTCCTCTCGAGCGGAAACTTCCACGGAGAGAGCCTCGGCCTCGCTCTGGATCACCTGTGCGTCTGCGGTGCGGGTTTCGCGACGATCTCCGAACGGCGCACGGCACGGCTCGTGGACCCTCACATGAGCAACGGCCTCCCCGCGTTCCTGACGCACGATCCGGGACGAAGCTCCGGGTTCATGCTGGCTCAGTACACGGCCGCGTCGCTCGTGTCCGAGAGCCGAAGCCTGTGCTGGCCGGCGTCGGTCGATTCGATCCCGACCTCGGCGGGACAGGAGGATCACGTGAGCATGGGGATGACCTCGGCGCGACGCGCCGAAGCCGTGCTCGACAACTCCTTCAGGGTCCTCGCAATCGAGGCGCTTGCCGCCGCACAGGGTCTGGACCTCCGAGGGCCCCTTGCGCCGGCCGCGGCCTCGGCGGCCGCGCGCGCCGCCCTGCGCGACCTCTCTCCCGGGCTGGAGGAGGACCGGTCGCTGTCGAGCGACATCGAGGCCGTCAACCGCCTGATGGGTGAAGGCAGTTTCGTTCGAGCGGCCGAGAGCGCCGTGGGGCACCTAAGCTAGACCCCGATGAAGGACGTGAGTCTGGGCACCGTCGAGGAAGTGACGGAACGGCTCGCAGCGGTCGGCTACCTCACCGACGCACCGATCGCAACGGTCGTCCATCTCGCCGACGCGCTGGGCAAGCCACTGCTGATCGAAGGGCCTGCCGGCGTGGGCAAGACCGAGCTGGCGAAGGCGGTGGCCACGGCTCTCGGAATTCCGCTCGTCCGCCTGCAGTGCTACGAGGGTGTCGACGAGGCAAAGGTCCTCTACGAGTGGAACTACAAGAAGCAGTTGCTGCGCATCCAGGCCGACCAGGGCTCGGCATGGGACGAGCTGTCCGAGGACATATTCAGCGAGCCCTTCCTCCTCGAACGTCCCGTGCTCAGGGCCATCCGCGCTAGGGAGCCGGTCGTCCTGCTGATCGACGAGGTCGACAAGCTCGACTTCGAAGCGGAGGCACTGCTGCTGGAGGTGCTGTCCGACTGGCAGGTGACGATCCCCGAGATGGGAACGATCACGGCCGGCAATCAGCCCTTCGTTGCCCTTACCTCGAACAACGAGCGGGAGCTATCTGAAGCTCTCAAGCGCCGCTGCCTGTATCTGTACCTCGACTATCCGTCGACCGAGCGCGAGAAGGCAATCGTGCTGGCGCGCGTCCCCGATATCGAAGAGACGCTCGCGGAACAGCTCGTGCGAGTAGTCGCGTCGATACGCGAGCTCGAGCTCAAGAAGGCTCCCTCCATAGCGGAGACGCTCGACTGGGCCCGGACGCTGCTGCATCTGGGAGTGTCCTCGCTCGACGAGGACGTGCTTCGAAGAACCCTGCCGGTCCTGTTGAAGTACCAGACCGACCTCGGGAAGGCCGCCAGCCACCTGAGTGCGGCCTCCGACCGCTGATGCTCGACCGCGTCCTCGAGTTCACCGGCGCGCTCAGGAATGCTGGAGTGCCGGTAGCCGTGAGCGACGACATCGACGCGCTGCGCGCTCTCGAGCACGTCGAGCTCGGCCACAAGACCACGGTTCGGGCAGCTCTGGCGGCAACGCTCGTCAAGACCCAGACGCACCGAGGGGCGTTCGACACCCTCTTCGAGCTCTACTTCGGGGCGGGAAGAGGCGCGGACGCCGTCGCCGAGCAAGACGAGGCGTACCCGCCGGCCGATCCGGAGCGGCTCCTGGACGAGCTGTTCGGCGCCCTTCTTCGAGGGGACCCGGCCGGCTTACGAGAGATCTCGCGTCGTGCGGTAGCCGGGTTCGGGCGCGTGCAGGGTTCTCGATCACGAGACTGGTACTCGCAGTACGAGGTGATGAGGACTCTCGCGATCGACGAGCTAATCGAACGACTCGAACGTCAAGTGCTCGAGGAGGACGACATGCCGGCCCTCGAACGCCGGCTCCTTCGCGACGAGTTCGAGCGCAGATTGCGCCAGTTCAAGGAGATGACGCTCGCGGAGACGCGCCGGCGGGTTGCGGAGTTCAGAGGCCCAGAGGCGGTGGCGAGCTATGCGGTAGGACCCCTCCCCGAGGACACCAGCTTCTTCAGCGCCACTTCGGATTTGGACGAGATGCGCAAAGCAGTTCGGCCTCTTGCGCGCAAGCTCGCGACGCGCATCGGGATGAAGAGACGAAGAGCCCGGAGGGGGAACCTCGACATCCGCAGGACGATGCGGCATTCGCTGTCGACGGGAGGAGTGCCTTTCGAGGCAGAGTTCAAGCATCGCGTTCCCCACCGACCCGAGCTGATGATCTTGTGCGATGTCTCCAGCTCCGTGGCGCGCTTCTCGCGCTTCGCTCTGATGCTCACGCACGCTTTGTCGGCGCAGTTCTCGCGCGTGCGCTCGTTCGCGTTCGTCGACACGATCGACGAGGTCACGCGCTTCTTCGAGCACGAAGACTTCGTGGAGGCCGTGGACACGATGAACCGGGAGGCAAGGGTCGTGTCGCACGACGGGCACTCGGATTATGGAGAGGTGTTCGAGCGGTTCCTCACCGAGCACGGCCCGGCGGTCGGTCCGAAGACCACGATGCTCGTCCTCGGCGACGCACGCACCAACTATCGCGCCCGGCGCATTGAAGCCCTGAGAGAGCTAAGCACCCGGGCTCGCCACACGTTCTGGCTCAATCCGGAGCCGTTGGGAGACTGGGACACCGGCGATTCGGCCGCCTCCGAGTACGCAGGCTTCGTCGATCGCATGGTGGAGGTACGCAACCTGCGTCAACTCGAGGAGTTCATCGCCCGAGAGCTCTAAAGGGTGGACCCACTAGTTCGATCGACTCTCTGCGCGCGGCGAGACGTAGGTGAGCTCTCCGGCACAGACGACCGCGAGGACGTGATCGGCGTCCGGACGGTAGGTGAGATGCCCGAGATCGGGCATGTCGAGGACGACGGCATCCGCGCGGTAGCCGGGCTGGAGACGCCCCACCTCCCGACCAAGGCCCAACACGTGTGCGGAGTTGACCGTCGCCGCGGCGAGGGCCTCCAACGGGCGCAACCCGTACAGACGACAGGCGAGAGCCATCACAAAGGGCATGGAGTGGATCGGCGAGGTCCCCGGGTTCAGGTCGGTTCCCAGCGCCACGATCGCACCCGCCTCGATCATGTCGCGTGCGGGAGGCTTCTTGCTCTGCCGCAGTGTAAAGGTGGCGCCGGGAAGCAGAACCGCCGCGGTATCGGACGCGGCCAGGTCGCCCACGGCATCAAGCGAGGTGTGGTTGAGGTGGTCGGCCGAAGTGAAACCCGATCGTGCAGCGAAGGCCCCTGTCTGGCTGTCGGCGAGCTGATCCGCATGGACCCTCATCCGCAGGCCCAAAGACTCGCTCGTCTTCGCAAGGCGGGCGGCGTGCTCGAGCGAGAACGCGATCGACTCGACGTACACGTCGCACGCAGAAACGAGGCCTTCCCGGACCGCGCGCCCCAGGAGCTCGTCGGCTTCACCGATCCATTCGCCCTGCGACTTCCCCTTGGGAACCGCGTGCGCCGCGAGGCACGTCACCTCGACATGCTGTGGGACCCTCGACGAGAGCTCGCGCGCAAGGCGAAGCTGGCGCAGCTCCGCGTCCACCGACAATCCGTAGCCGGACTTCATCTCGAATGTCGTCGTACCCGACCTCAGCATCGCGAGGACCAGGCGATCCGAGAAGGCAAGAACCTCGGCATCGGTTGCCTGCGCCACCATGCGAGCCGATCGGTAGATGCCTCCCTCGCCGTGGTGCAGGTCTTCGTACCGCACGCCCGTGAGACGGGCCGCGTCCTCGTCGGCGCGCCACCCATAGAACGGGATGTGCGTGTGACAGTCCACGAAACCCGGCACGATCGTGCAGCCCGTCGCATCGAACTCGATGACCGCAGCGGTCGTCTCCCCCACCGACTCGATCCGGTCGCCCTCGCAGGCCATCGAGGTGTTGTGGAGGACCGTGATGTCCTCGAAACCGTCTCCCCGAACCGGTCCGTCGCCGGAGAAGGGGATCAACGTCGCCGCGTCGCGAAGCGCCAGCGACGTCATTCCTCCTCCACCTGGTGAGGTCTCCTCGCCTTGCGGTAGACGAACGTGCCGTCCTCCGCCTCGAGGCGCTCGACCTCTCCCCTCCGGCGCAGGTAAGCGAGATGGGCGAGCGCCTCGCCGAGAGCGAGCCGCCTCTGGAAGTTGAGCAACTCCGTCCCGAAGATCTCGTCGGTTATCTGATCCGCGGTACGGGCCTTCTTACGAATCACCTGAGTGATTGCTCCCAGCCTGCGGTCGTGGTGCCTGGAGACGACCCGAGCCCTCTCCGCTCCATCCTCGAACGGATGTCCATGGCCCGGAAGCACGAGAGCCGGAGCGAGCTCCTCAACCTTGTGCAACGAGTCGAGGAACTCGCCGAGCGGATCCCCCTCGCCCCGTCTGAAGTCGATGTGGGGGGTGATGGTCGGCAGCAGATGGTCGCCGGCGATGAGGATGCGTTCCGTCGCGTCGAACAGGCAGACGTGGGCAGCGGAGTGCCCCGGTGTGTGCACGATCTCCCATACCCGCCGGGCGGCTTCGAGCTTCTCCCCACCTCGTAGGGGGGTTGTCGGCTCTACGACCTCGCTCACGAACGCACGCCAGTCTTCATACGACGTCAGCTCGTCCAGCTCCTCTCGTTGCACCCCGTGGTCCTTCAACATCTCACGCAGATGGTGCCTCGTCGTGTCGGGGTCTCTGTACAGGTCCAGATCGCCGGTGGAGGCCTCGTGCATCCAAAGCTCGCATCCGGTTTCCCGAACGAACCGCCCTGCCATCCCGTAGTGATCTATGTGCGGGTGCGTGACGACGAGCCGCTTCACGTCCCCAGGCGTGGCGCCGGCCGCTTCGAGACCGGCCACGAGCTCATCCCATCCGTGATCTCGGTCCGGGTCGGGGAAGTAGATCCCGCAATCGACGAGCGTCGTCGTCTCCTCGTCCTTGAGGAGATAGACGTTGACCCGATCCAACCCCGGGAAGGGCAGCGGGAGGATCAGTCTGAAGACATCGGGCGCGGGTTCTCGCCGGCGATGCTCGAGAAGGCGGGACACTTACTCGTGGACGCGCTCTTTGACTACGAACCAGACTCGAACCAGCACCTTGTAGGCGACCTCTCCGTCCTCCACCGTGCCCTGGATGCTCCGCACCTCGAAAGTCGTGAGGCCCTGGATCGTGAGGCTCGCCCGGTGGATGGCCTGCTTTACGGCCTCGTCGATCGTCGACCCGGTGGCCGATAGATCGATCGATTTCTCGACGGACATGGAAAACCCCCTTCCGAGTGAAGGGGGTCATCCTAGAGTGAGGAAGGTCCTTCTATATGGTGCGTCGCGTGAGTGGAGAGAAGAACGTCGGGAGGCGATCGCAGTGCGATGCCGGGCGGCGCTTCACCCTTACCTGCCGCCTGTAATCATTGACGAGGACGTTGTGGGAGATGGCGAACCACCACTTGGCCGACGAGACCTTCAGTTGCGAGTTCGGTGGCCCGGACATCCATGCGCAGGACCTCTGCCCGTCCATCTCGTTCGTCACCTTTCTCGCTCGGCCTCGGGAGTCCAATTGCTATCGCCGCGGTGTTGATTCGCCTTCCTTGTTCCCAGTCCTGCCCATATCAATCCAGGAAATGAGGGTTGACCTGCCCAAACGCGGGCATATGCCCGAATCGCGGAGAAATAATTCTGCGCGCTCTCGTGGTTTCCGTAGTTTCGGCACCCGTGGGGTCGCGCGTACGGAAACCTCGGGGCCTGGGCCCGGCGAAGATGAACCGGCAGCGTGGGGCCGTAGCTTCCTGAACGGGGTACTGAGTGGGGATCAGCCCGGGGCGGACATCGGCTCGTTGGTGCCTGCGGACTTGAGGTAGTTGCCGATCGTCGCGGCCACGGCCGCGACCGGCACGGAAAAGAACGCTCCGGGCACCCCCGCCAAGATGCCTCCAGCCGTCAACGCGACCAGGATCGCGACGGGATGGAGGTTGAGGGATTTCCCCATCACCAAGGGTTGGAGGATGTCGCCCTCCAACTGGTTGATCACGATCGTCACCGCGGTCACGACCAGGGCGTCGGTCAGCCCGCTCGTGACGAGGGTTACGAGCGCCGCTATGGCACCCGCCACGACCGCGCCGACTATCGGGAAGAAGGCTCCGAAGAAGGTGAGGAGTGCCAGTGGCACGACGAGTGGCGCGCCTATGACGAGCAGCGTGATCCCCATCACTGCCCCGTCGAAGAGGGCGATGATCGCGATTCCGCGGACGTAGGCACGCAATACGGCCCAGGATCTGAGGCCTAACTCGCGCGCGTGCAGGCGATTCTTGTTGCGGAACTGGGATTCGATCCAGCCGTACATCCTGTCGCCGTCCCTGACGAAGAAGAACAGGAGCACGATCGTCAGGAGGATCCCGGCGATCACCTCGATCAACTTGATCGCCCCCGCTACAACTCCGCTCGCGATCTGCCCGCGTGACTGGCTTATCTGCTCGCCGGCTTGGTCGAGGTAGCGATCTATGTCCTGTTCACTCAGCTCGAACGGTCCCTCGGCCAGGAAGCGAAGCATCCTGTCCGCGCCCTCCTTGAAGGAGCTGCCCAGCTCGTCGACCTCCCCCGCAACCAGGGGGGCCACGAGGACCACGAGCCCGATGAGCGCGAGGAGGCCCCCGATGATCACCGTGAAGGAGGCCAGCCCCCTCGGTATCCCCCGCTTCGTCAGCCACCCCGCGAGGGGAGCCACGATCGTCGCCAGCATCAGGGCGATGATGATCGGGAAGACGAGCAGCCTCAGCTTCACGAGACCGTAGACCAGAACCGTGGCGGCCCCCACGACGAGCAGGAAGCGCCAGCTGTAGGCCGCGGCAACGACCAAGCCTCTGGGGAGGCTCACGTCGCCGTCACGAGCGGGGATGGTTGTGTCCTCCTAGAAGTATCCGCGGATCTCGGCGGCACGAGCAACGCGCCCGACGGCCAGGTCGAAGGCTGCAGCACGGAGCGACGTGCTCTGCTCGTCTGCGCGCGTGAAGACCTGTTCAGTTGCTTTCGTCATGCGCTTCTTGAGCTCGAAGTTGACCTGGTCGAGATCCCAGCGGAACTGCTGGATGTTCTGAACCCACTCGAAGTAGGAGACCGTCACCCCACCCGCATTGGCGAGGATGTCGGGCACAACGGTAATCCCGCGCTCCTGAAGCATCCGGTCGGCAACGGGGCTCGTCGGCCCGTTGGCCGCCTCAACCAGCAGGCTGGCCTTGATGCGATCGGCGTTGCCGCTGTGGATCACTCCTTGGATGGCTGCGGGAACGAGGATGTCGCACTCGAGCTCGATCAGCTCGTCGTTCTCGACTGCATCCGCATCCGGATACGAGGTGACGGAGAGCTGCTCCTTCAGGTGCCGAGCGACAGCGTCGACGTCGAGACCTTTGGGGTTGTAAGCGCCGCCGGCCACGTCTGATACGGCGACCACCCGCGCACCGGCCTCCGAGGCGAGCTTGGCGGCCCAGTACCCGACGTTGCCGAAGCCCTGGATGACGATCCTGGCGTCGCGGAACTGCTGCCCGAGCCTCTTTGCGGCCTCGCGCGCACAGATCACCACGCCGCGTCCGGTAGCTTCCTCGCGGCCCGGCGATCCGCCGAGCTCGACAGGTTTGCCGGTGACGATCCCCGGCGTGTACCCGTACCTCTGCCCATAGGCGTCCATCATCCACGCCATCGTCTGAGCATTCGTCCCCATGTCGGGGGCCGGAATGTCGCGGTTGACTCCGATGATGTAGGAGATCATCGCCGTGAATCGCCGCGTGAGCCGCTCCAGCTCCGACCCCGACAGGACGCCGGGCTCACATTGGACCCCGCCCTTCGCTCCGCCGAAGGGCACGTCGATCAACGCGTTCTTCCACGTCATCAGTGCGGCCAGTGCACGGACCTCGTCGAGGTCGGCCGACTCGTGATAGCGGATACCACCCTTGTAAGGGCCCCGTGCGCCATTGTGCTGCACCCGGTATCCGCGGTAGACGACCAAACGGCCGTCGTCCATCCGCAACGGAACCTGAACGGCGAGCTCCCGATAGGAGCTCGCGAGAACCTCGCGTTTCTCGTCCGCAAGCTCGAGCCTGTCGGCCGACTCATGGAAGAAGAAGCTTGCCGCCTCGAACGGGGTCATCTCGTCGGACGGCTCGCGGGTACGCGTGGGAGCGCCGATCACTCCAGCCGGTGCGCCGGGTCCCTTCTCCTCTGTCCGCGCCACGCTCCGAGCGTAACCGGCCCGGGCACTAGGTTGCGGGAGCGATGACCTCGACGGTGCCTCCCCCGGTCTCCTCTTCGACCACGTCCGTTCGTCCGGACAGGAACCGGCGCGTCTGCTCATAGGAAATATCGATCAACTTGGACGTGTGCTCGAGAGAGGCGAAAGGAACGAAGAAGTCGAGGCTCACGGTTGGAAGCATTACGAGCTTCACCTTGTCCGCGTAATGAACTCGCTCGAGCACGAGCCTCTGCGCGCGAGCCAGGGTAAAGGAGTGAAGGAGGTAGTCCATTGGCCGGACAAGGGGCCTGCGCTGCCGGCTGTGGGAAGTCGCGTTCATCACGTAGAGGGTCCTCGCCCCCATCGTCACTGCGGGGGCGATCGGAACGTTGTTCGACACGCCACCGTCGATATACAGGCGGCCTTCGATCTCCACGGGCGGGAAGATCCCGGGCATAGCCGCCGAAGCGATCAGCGGCTCGGTCACCGGCCCGCTCGTGAAGATGGCCTCGGCCCCCGTATCCAGCTCGGTCGCGGTGATGCCCAAGGGGATCGCCGCGTCCTCGAACCGGGGACTCCCCAGCGAGCTCTCGACATAACGGCGCAGACCAGTATTGTCGAATACCTTGTTGCCGCGCACGAACATGCGGGCCCACGAGGCCTTGAACCGGCCGCCCGGGAAGAGGTCACCCTCCTTCATGTTCCGCCACTGATCCTCGAGGGAGTGAACGCCCATCGGCGTGGGGTCGAAGGCGAGCCACGTCGCGTTCAACCCACCGACGGACGTCCCTACAGCGAGATCGGGCTTCACCCCGTGTTCGAAGAGAGCATGTAGCGCCCCGACCTGAAGAGCGCCGAGAGGGCCTCCACCGGAGAAGACGAATCCCACCCGGTCCCGCCGCCGCAGAGCGAGGCGGCGCAACCACTGAGCGCGCGACGGCTGGGGGCGTTGCCCCTGCGATGTCATACCTAGATGATCGGCCAGAGCGACCTATAGGTGAGGACTATCCGGCTTTCTTCCGCGCCCGCGCCCTGCTCGCGCCGGCCTGGACCTTCTTGCTCGTCTTCGATGTGCTCTTGGTGGCCCGTTTCGCCGCTGCGGCGCCCGATGCTCGCGCCTGCTTCACTGCGACGGCACTCTGCTCGCGCGCCGATTTGCCCGTCGACCCCGCCGCCTTCTTCGTGGCCCCGGCCGCCTTCTTGGCCGTTTGCCTGAGTCTCTTTACCTCCTTGGTCTTGGACAGACCCCGGGCGCTCTGCTGACCCGCTCTGACGGCGGTCTTGACGAGAGCGGCGCCCGCCTCCGCAGCTGCTTGAACCGCTTTGCCGGCCACCTTCGCCTGCTTCTTCGCAACCTTCGCGTCGCGCGTCTTGGCAACCTGCCGTGCGGTCCTCGAGGCGCTCTCTGCCGACTTCTTCCCGGCTGCGCGGAGGCTCTGCGCGGCCTTACCGATCTCCTTGCGCGCTCTCGCGACGTCCTTCGAGGTCTTACGGCCCATTGGCCTCCATCCCCTTTCTCTGGTGGTGGTAATTGCCCGTCGGGGGTCTCGCTGGTGACGACAGCCCGTCGGCAGACTAACCGACCTCCTCAGCGATCCAAGTGCAACCTTACCCAGGTCCGTCTGCCGCACGAAGGGCACTTGAACCAGGAATGGTGATAGCGAACGAGGGGAAGGTGGAAGTGCACGGGGAACATGAGCGCGGCGAGCTCCAGGTAGGAAACCCTCGTCTCCTCCCGACAGGAAGAGCACTCGACCGTGCACGTCAGGGGCCGGCGCTCGGTCCGACTGTATAGCGCG
>JBOGXB010000027.1:0-24185 GCA_050694215.1 Actinomycetota bacterium | reverse complement strand
CTGTCTGAAGCGCTGCGGTGTCCCACCCCAGCCGTTCCACCCGTCGGCATGCTCGGCGGCGACCTCGAGGACGTCGTCGCCCCGCCCTCCGACCCACACCATGGGGCGCGCCGAGGGGCGGGGGCTCGGGGGCAGGCCGTCGACCTGCACGAACCGGTCTCTCACCTCGACCGAGCTCTCAGTCAGATATCGCTTCACGACCTCCACCGCCGATCGGAGCTGGGGCACACGACCATCCCCCGAGAAGTAGGGGATGCCGTAGGACTCGTTCTCGCCGCGATTTGCCTCGTCCCCACTTCCGATCGCGACCGTCAGACGACCCGGCGCGATCTCTGCGACCGTTGCGACCATCTTGGCGAGCACCGCAGGATGACGGAGGGACGACCGCGTGACCAGCGTCCCGATGCGAATCCGTTTGGTCTCCGCGGCGACATAAGCGAGCGCCGTCCATGCCTCGAGGATGGAACGTCTCCTGCCGCCGGTTAGAGGCCAGATGTGATCGAAGACCCAGATGGAATCGAGGCCCGCCTCCTCTGCCCGCCGCGCCCCTTCGACGAAAGGATCGGGGTCCCCGGTGAATTGCGGCAAGGTGGCACCGAGCAGGAGCTCGGTCACGTCGCGTTCACCATCAGGTAGCGGACGAGGAACTCGGAGACGCCCGCGGAGAGGACGGCGACGTACATGAGCCCAGTGGCCGATTGGATCGACCTGATCGCGACGCACCGGCGTGCCGCCCACACGACTGCGCCCGTGAGGCCCAGAAGCCCGATCCAGACCAGATAGAAGGCAAGCGAGAACGATTCTCCGAAACCCGGGACCCCCAGCACCGCGCCCTCGGTGGACGCGTTCGTCAGCTCGCCGGCCGCCACCAACCCGAGCACCCCGGATGCAGCAACTCCCACGAGACCGAGATCGGTGAGGCGCCCCAGCGCCCTCGGATTCAGCCCGGGCTGATTCAGGTACCAGTGTCCGAGCATCATCCCGTTCCACACCGCGCCGAGCAGGAGCATTCCCGAGACGAGCTCCAGGACCGCGAGCCACCACGGCCAGTTGCCGACGAGCTCGGCCGCGAGCAGAAGCGCAACGACGCCGATCGTGCCGGTAACCGCCCCCGCCACGACCGCGGGGACGTCCGTGCGCGAGTACTGGACCGCGAGGTAGAGGAGGGAGCCGGCAGCCAAGGCGACGACGAAGCCGGGTTGGGCTCCGGGCGCTGCGACCTCATCCACCGCCTCGCCGTTGGCGACCAGGGCCAACACCGCCAGTACCAACGTTATCCAGGCGGTGATGCGGAAATGGCCGCGCCGGACGACTCCCCACGACTGGCTCCACGCGGCCGTTGCGATCCAGCCCGCAGTCCACTCGACGAGCACGAGTGCGACGACCGCCCCGGCGCCGTTCACCGCTGAAGCCGCGCCGTCAACGGCCGGCGAATCGCTTCTTGAGCCAGCCGGGTACGAAAGTCGTTGTGATGTCGAGGATCTCCTGAAGTATCTGGAGAACGTCCTCGTCTCCCTCCCAGTGCTCCCGCACGACATCCTCGGGGATCCGATTCAACATCTGGTCGAGCGCGAACGCGATCACGATCAGATCGTCGATCTGGCCGATCCCCGGGATGAAGTCCGGCACCGCGTCCAGTGGGAACGCCAGATATCCCCCCATCACCAGAAGCGTCGCCTTGCTGCGGGCCGGCACACGTGGATCGCGCACGAGCCGCCACAGCAACTTGATCAGGCGCGGCAGCAGGAGGAGGTATTCCTTCAGCTGCGTCTGGACCTGCTCGCGTTCCTCGGTGATCTCGTGCTTAGGGGCCGGCTCCGATTCCGATCTTCGTGCCGGGACGATGTCCTCGCCGCTCACTTTGCTCCCCACCCCGCGCCGAGAGCAGCCGCCCCGATGATCCCGACCTCCTCTCCAAGGACGGTCACGTCGAGGCGGGCCGGCCGCCGCCGCTGTGCCCCGGTCATGCGAACCAGCTGATCGCGCGCGGGGCCGAGATAGGGCTCTCCCGCGCGGATAACGCTTCCCGCCAGGACCAGCACCTCCGGGTCGAAGAGGTTCACGGCGTTGGACAGGCCGACACCGAGCGCTTTGCCCGCAGTTCGCAGTACCCGGAGCGCGACCTCGTCGTACTCCGCGGCGGCATGCGCCACATGCTCACCTTCGATCGAATCAACGGATTGGGCAAAGGTAAGGATCAGGGTCGAGGGATCCTCGCGCGCGGCTTCTCGAGCCATACGCTCGATCGCTTGGCCCGAGGCCAGCTGCTCGAGACAACCGGGCAGACCGCAAGTGCACTCGGGGCCGTCTAACTGGACGACCGTATGTCCGAGCTCGGCTCCCGCTCCGGTGAAGCCCCGCACGAGCCTTCCCTCCGCGATAAAGCCGCTCCCGATCCCGGTCCCGACAGAAAGCAGCACCACGTGGTTCGAATCGCGCGCCGAACCGAAGGTTCGCTCGCCCCACGCAGCCGCGTTCGCATCGTTGTCGACAACCACGGGCAGACCAAACCTCGCCCCCACGGCGGAGGCGATCTCCGGATCGTCGTAGATGAAATTGGGAGAGAACGTGATCGAGCCGGAGATGGAGTCGACGAACCCGGCGGCACCAATACCCACGGAGGTGATGTCGAGCCCCGAGCGTCCCGCCCAACCAAGCAATCTCTCGGCGACCGCGATCACTCCCTTGGTGCCGGAGGTCACGTCGGTCTCCTGTGTCACTTTATGCAGAACCCGGCCGGATGCATCCACGACACCACCTTTGGTGCCCGTTCCGCCCACATCGATGCCGATGGCTATCTGCGTGCTCATGCAATCAGGATAGTTGGCTCATCGAGCATCCGTCTCTCGCAACGGCATCCTCCCAGGGCCGACCTCGAGGTACGGAAGCGCGCCCTGTGCCGAGGCACCTAGACGATATCGATGCGACGAACCTTGCCCTCGGCTTTGCTCGCCGACGCCTTCTGCGCATCGGTCGTGCCAATGATCTCCTCCGCCTCCTCGAGCATCAGCCCTACCGCCGCGATCAGCTCGCGCGCGGCCGACGCGAGATGATCGAGCACCTCGGGCTTGGTGTTCCGCACGACCGCTATCGTGGCGCAGATCGGGCAATACGCGCAATCGGAAGGATGCTCGTGGTCGTTCGCGAACAGATCGCGATAGCGAGCCGCTCTCTCCTCCTGGCTCATGACGGTTGAACACCTCGTTCGAATGTGATCTCGAGCCGGTCGTCGGTAAGTTTCGCAGATGTCAGCTGTCTTGCGGCAAGGATCTTTGGGAGCATGATCGTGCGGCGATACGGGCCAACCCTGACGAACAGCTCGTCACCCTTGGCCGATAGCTCCAGCTCTTCCTTTCGTGCGAACGGTAGCTTCAGTGTCAGCCTGTACCCGGTGCCCTCTTTCCTGATGGCCATGGGGTCGTCGGTAAAGAGCACATCCGCAGGATCGGTCTCGTCGTACATCTCGTCACCGAGGCTCGTGAGCAGATCTGCACCCACCAGCTCTTGCTCGCGCAACCTCGCGCGCAGTATCGGCACCGGAGAGAAAGAGGCGTCGATCGTCTCTAGATGTTGCTCCTGCAGCTGCTTCCACCGGTCGAAATAGGGGTCGGAGACCTCATCGGGCAGCAGCCGGTTGGCCACGATGGCATCGATTCGGTATCCGAAGAGGTTCAAGTATGTGAACGTCCTCTGCGCCTCCGCGATGACCATGCGTTCCGGATTGACCACCAGGCGGACGGACGTCGTAGTCGGATCGGTCAGCACGCGCCGAACTCCGTCGAGCCGGTTGTAGAAACGCTTCACTGCGTCGTAGACGCCATCGTCCGGCAGAGGTAGCGAGGTCAGTCGCTTGGCCACAGGCCTGATCGCACCTACGATGCGGCGCTCGACCGGAAAGATCTTCTCCATGTACCACTGGATGATGTCGGGGAGGGAGAGCAGACGAAGGGTCTCCCCCGTCGGGGCACAGTCGACGATCACCGCGTCGTAGGGACCTTCGTCGTGATGACGTTTGACGTCGGCCAGGGAGAAGATCTCGTCGAGCCCCGGTATCACTGAGAGCTCCTCGGCCTCGACCTCTGCCAGGCCCGCCCACTGCAACACGTTCACCGCGTGATCCTGGATCTCGCGCCAGTTCTCCTCGAGTCGCTGCTGAGGGTCGATCTGTTCCGCCCACAGGTTGCGCGCGACTTCCGTCGGTTCGCTTCCCAGCTCGACCCCGAACGCGTCGGCCACCGAGTGAGCGGGGTCCGTTGACATCAGCAACGTCTTCTTGGCCGAGGCTGCGATCCGCAGGGCGGTGGCGGAGGCCACCGTCGTCTTGCCCACGCCTCCCTTGCCGGTGAAGAGGATGATGCGCATCGCAGTCGATACTCCTCTAGCTCGCTAGGACTCGACGCGCTTCTTCAGGTCCGCCAGCGCACCCTTCATGATCTGTCTCTGGGCTTGCTTGCGCAGGAAACCCGGCATGGGAAAGCCGGGATCGATGGCGGTCTCGTAGGTGACCTCGGTGACGTCCTCGAACTCGTCGAAGGAATAGGTGCCGCTCAGCTCCTTCGGATCGCCGTCGAGCAGCTCCCAAGAGAATGATTCCGGCGCGTTCGAGTAGTCGTACTGGAGCGTGTACGTGATAACCCTGACCTTTGCATCGACCTCGTAGAAGACCTTGGTCGCCCGCCCTTCGCCGTCCGTCTCCTTCACCTCGACGCGTTTTATGTTGGAGTTCCAGTCCGGGTACGACTCGAAGTCCGAGGCCACCTCGAAGATCTCCTCTGCAGCTGCCTCTATATCGATGTTGTCCTGGACTCTCTCGGCCATATCGCCTCCCGGTCAAGCTTCAGAACGGCGGTGCGGATAGGCCCGCCGCGTTGCCCTGAAGTAGCCCACGTTCACACACAGGGTCCTCCCGACGAACATCGAGGACACCAGAGGCTGGTGTACGTGACCGAAGTACGCCCGGCGGGGCTGCACGTCCTTGATGTAAGTGAGGAGCTCCTCGCTCCCCGTCTCGTACTTCCCGGCAAGCATGTCGAAGCAGAGCTCGGGCACGGCCGGCGGGATATGGGAGCAGACCACGTCGGCCTCCCCCAGTCCATGGATCTTGGCGGCCATCTCCTCTCGCGTGATCTCTCCCGCCACGTGGAGAGGGGTCGGCAACGCTCCGCCGACGAACCCGAATCGCTCCCCCTCGAGGGTCACCACCTGGCCGTCGGGGAGATGGATCGAGGAGCTCGACTCCGCGTAGACCCTGACCAACTGTGGGTTGTCGACGTTGCCGAGTATGAGATAGGTGGGTTCGGGAAGAGCGGAGAACACCGCGTCGTATTGCTCACGTACCCGGCTCCCGATCTCCGCCCTCACCTCTTCCTCCCGACCGGCCCACCGCTCCTGCATCACGGAGCCGGCCTCCTCGACCCGCCCCGCCGTCCTGAGGTCCACCACCTTCTGCACTGCGTCGACCTCGAACACCTCCGTGAGGATGCCCGTCATCGTCGTGTAGTCGAGGAAGTTGATGAGGTCACCGAGGAGCAACAGCGTGCTGCCCTCGGGAACGGCCTTCTTGAGCGCGTCGGCTGCGCCGTGCAGGTCGGATACGACGTAGATCCCCATGATGGGTTGCATCGTAGGTTCTCTCACCTGTGAGCGTCGTCTACGTACACGGAGGGGTCTCGGGGGTGCGGAAGCACGAGCTCCCCTCACTCGCGTACGCGATAAGGGCGGCGGCGATGGGTCGAGGAGGACTCGACTTGGTCGAGCACGCAGTCCGGGCGCTGGAAGACGACGCCGCTCTCAACGCCGGGTGGGGATCCGTTGTGGACCTGTCTGGAGAGCCGAGCCTCGACGCGGGGATCGCCGATGGCTCGATAGGTCGAGCCGGAGCCGTCGCCGGCGTGACGGTCAGGCACCCGATCAGCCTTGCCCGGCGGGTGTTGGAACGGACGCCTCACGTCCTGCTCGTGGGCGCGGGCGCCATGGAGCTGGGAGCGGACCTCGAGTTGCTGCACGGGACGACCGAGGAGCAGCTGAGCCGGTGGCTGAAGGCGGCTCGGTCCGGCGACCTCCACCACGCCACCTACGGGTCACCCGAGCACGTTGACACGGTGGGTGCGGTAGCCCTCGATGATTCCGGTTGCCTCGCCGCGGGTTCGTCGACCGGAGGCGTGTTCGGAAAGATGCGCGGGCGGGTCGGCGACTCGCCGGTCTTCGGGGCGGGCTTCTACGCGTCGAGGATCGCGGCCGTCGTCGGGACGGGGGTGGGCGAGCTGTTCCTGGAAACCCTCGCCTCGTTGCGCTGTGGCGAGCTGATCGAGCAGGGAATGGAGCCGCAGCTCGCGTGCGAGGAGACCGTCGGCCTCCTCGGAGAGCGCAGCGAGGTGGCGGCGGGGCTCCTCGCGCTCGACGTCAGGGGCCGAGTGGGGGCGGTGTTCCGGGGAGGTTCGTGGGCCGTCGAGGGCCCCGACGGCCCCCTCCGGGCCATCCGGATCGAGTAGCGGGCCCCGGGCCGCGTCTCGGATGCGGGCAGCGCCGGCGAGCCTCTCCTGGGCTAGGCCCGGGCCTGGAGGCCCGACACCGTCAGAAGGATCATCAGGAGGGCTAGGAGGCCGAGGACGAGATAGAGAAAAGCCCGGCCCCTGAGGAGGACAAGCGTCTCCTCCCGACGGGCCTCTCGGTAGGCGTCGTGAGCGGCCACCCCCCACAGCGCGAAGGCGACGAGACCGAAGACGGCGGCGATCAGGCTGGCCCCCGGGTCCCCTCGCTGAAGGAAAGAAACGAAAACGACCACGAGCACCCACAGGCTGATGACGGCGCGGGCTATCCCCTGCCCCCACAGCCCGACGTAGGCGTGGCCGGCGCCGGGAATGAGCAGCGAGAGCAGGGCCGCAGTCCCCGGGTCCCGCTCGGGCAGCTCGGCCTTCGGTCTCACCGTCTCGGCGAAGGTCGTGCCGCACACCCGGCAGGCCTGGACCTCCAGCGGGTTCTCGCTCTCACAGCGCGAGCAGACCCACACGACGCCGTCCTGCTTGACGCGGAACGCGCCCCTCTCGGTCCCTACGGCCTGCGGCGGGGGTGTGATAGTCGAGGTGGGAGTGGCTCTTTCCCTTGCGGTCTCCTCTCGAGGCCTCGCGGCATCATCGAGGTCCGACGGCAGCCCGATGTCGATGGGCGTCCCGAGGGGGTCCTCGACGACCTCGAGCGGGGCCACCGGGGCCGGCCCTCGCGCCGCCGGCGTGGCCCGCTCCGGCTCGGGCTCCACGAATCGCTCGAGGCACTGGTTGCACCACTGTGCGTCGGCGGGATTGAGCGCCCCACAGCTGGGGCATCGCATCGTCTCGGCCATCACCCAGATGCTACAGAGATGTCGCGCGAAGGTGCGGGGATTCCGGTCCCCTCGTCCAGCGCGATGCACCCCATGGCCGAGTCGTGCACCCGGCAACGGTGGACCGACTTGCTACTCGTAGGAATGCTCGGGGCCGGGATACTCACCGCTCGCGACCTCGGCGGCGAACGAGACCGCAGCCTTCTTGATCTCCTCCCCGAGCTCGGCGTAGCGCTTTACGAACTTGGGCGCCTTGCCGTCGGTGATGCCGAGGAAGTCGTGCCACACGAGGACCTGCCCGTCGCAGTGCGGTCCGGCGCCTATCCCGATCGTCGGTACCGACAGGGCCGCGGTCACCTGCTCGGCCAGCGCGGCCGGCACGGCCTCCAGCACGAGCGAGAAGATGCCCGCTGCCTCGAGGTCCTTTGCGTCCTCGAGGATTCGGTGGGCCTCCTCGTCGGTTCGCCCCTGGACGCGATAGCCGCCGATCTGATTCACGGACTGAGGGGTCAGACCGAGATGGCCCATCACGGGGATCCCGGCCTCAGTCAGCCGGTGGACCAGGTCGGCCGTCCGAGCGCCGCCCTCGAGCTTTACGCAGCTCGCCCCCGCCTCCTTGAGGAAGCGGCCGGCGTTGACCATCCCGTCATCGATCGACCCCTGATAGCTCATGAACGGCATGTCGCCGATCACGAACGCATTGGTCGCTCCCCTCCGGACGGCCGCGGTGTGGTGGAGCATCTCCTCCATCGTCACCGGGACGGTGGAGTCGTACCCCAGCATGACCATGCCGAGCGTGTCGCCCACGAGGATCAACGGGATGCCCGCTTCGTCGAGCAGTCGCGCCGAGTGGGCGTCGTAGGCGGTGAGCATCGCGAAGCGCTCGCCACGTTCCTTGAAAGCGCGGATGTCGCGCACGGTGATAGGCACTGTCGCCTCCTTCTCAGGTAGCCGCAGTATTCAGGTCATCTTACGCCCCGCCGTTCCCTACTCATCCGCCGGTCGAGGCGGGGCGAGACGGTGACTATTTCCTCAGAGGGGCCTTGGCTCCTGCCCCAGCGGGGCTCTCCTTGTCGTACATGCCCTCGATGACGTCCCCGTAGTTCTCATTGATCTGCCTGCGCTTGACCTTCATCGTCGGGGTGATCTCGTTCTCTTCCTGCAGGAAGTCACGCTCGAGTACCCGGAACTTCTTGACGCCCTCGACCTTTGCCAGGCTCCTGTTCACCTCGTTGACGGCGCTTTCGATCTCCTTCAAAGTGCGGTCTGCGTTGGCGATCGCCACGATGTCACCCTCGATGCCTTGCTCCTTTGCCCACGCCGGCGCCTTCTCCTCGTCAAGGGTGACCAGCGCGGTGAGGAACGGCCTCCGATCGCCGATCACGACCGCCTGGGAGATCAACTGGTGGAACTTGATCCGGTTTTCGATCTCCTGGGGTGCGATGTTCTTGCCCCCCGCGGTAATGATCAGATCCTTCTTGCGGTCGGTGATCTTGAGATAGCCGTGCTCGTCGAATTCCCCCACGTCACCCGAGCGGAGCCAGCCTTCGGCGTCGATCGTGTCCTTCGTCGCGGCCTCGTCCTTGTAGTAGCCGGCCATCACGTTCCCGCCCCGCACGAGGATCTCGCCGTCCTCGGCAAGCTTGACCTCGAGCTCTGGAAAGGCAGTGCCCACGGTCCCGATCTTCACCGCGTCTGGGGGGTTCCACGAGGTCGGGCCGTTGTCCTCACTCTGCCCGTATCCCTCCGTGATCTTGATGCCGATCGAGTGGAAGAACCAGATGAGGTCGGGGTTCAACGGTGCTGCGGCGGACAGCGCGAGATCACATTGGTCGAGGCCGAACCGTTCACGGATCTTTGCAAGTACCAGCTTGTCGAGAGCCGCGTGCTGCACCCTCAGGCCAAGCGGGATCTGCGCGTTGGTCATCTTGTCGCCGCGTGCGACGGCCTCTTGTTCGAGCTTCGTGACCTCGCGACCCAGCTCGATCGCCTTACGCGCCAGCTTCTTCTTGCGCTCCTCGGACTTGTCCTTCGGCGGCTGCGCGGCCATGGCCTGGAATCCTGCGTAGAACTTCTCCCACACACGCGGAACACCGAAGAAGTACGTTGGCTTGCACGCCTGGAGATCGCCCAGCAACGTGTCGAGAGACTCCGCGAACCACGTCTGCGTCCCGTAGTAGATCTGCAGCAGATGCGAGATCATCCGCTCCGCGATGTGAGAAAGGGGAAGGTAGGAGAGCGCCCTGCCGTTGTCCGCGTCTCCTATAGGGATGTGTTGCTCGGAGTGCGTCGCCGTCCACCAGATGTTCGAGTGGGTGAGCATTACGCCCTTGGGCGGACCGGTGGTACCGGACGTATAGACGAAGGTTGCGAGGTCCCCGGGTTTGACGGACGCAAGCCCCTCTTCGTAACGCGTGTCCTCGACGTCCGTCCCGAGCGCGAGGAAGTCGTCCCAGGTCATTACGAAGTCCTTATCTGCATCGCCTTCGTAACCCTCGAAGACCACGACCTTCTCCAGGCTCGGGAGCTCCGAGCGCATCTTCAAGACCTTCTCGAGCTGCCCGGTGACGTCGACGAACGCGATCTTGGCCTCCGAGTGCCCGATGATGTAGGCGACTTGCTCCGGAGAGTTCGTCGCATATATGGCAGCCGCAGCTCCACCGATCGACATCGCTGCGACGTCGGCTATCTGCCACTCGGGACGGTTGCCGGAAAGCAAGGCGATCTTGTCCGAGTGCCCGAATCCCAGCGACAGGAGGCTCTTGGCCGCCTTCTTCACCACATCGCCGTATCCCTGCCAGGTGATGTCCTTCCACTCACCCCCGGACTTGTAACGCAGGGCCACTTTGTCCGGGTGGTTGCGGATGCGTTCGTTGAAGCGCTCGATGATGGTCGTCGCCATGCCATCTCCCCCGTTGGTCGTCTCGAGACTGATCAAGCGAGTCTAGTGCTAGTGGGCCATCTCGGCCCAGAGACAGCCGCTAGTGGGGTCGGATGGCGATCCACTAGGAATCGAGAACCGCGCGGATGCGGTCGTCGGTGGGCGGGTGGCTGTAGAGGGCCCAGACGGCCACGGCCGGTGGCCGTAGGTCGGCGATGTTGGAGAAGGCAAGGCGGCGGAAGACCCTGACGCCGGTGTCGGGATCCTCGGTCAGCCGGATCGCAGTGGAATCGGCCTGCCTTTCGAAATGGCGCGAGACCGCGCTCTGCGCGGGGAGCAGTATCAGGGTGACGACCGTTAGATACAGCAGAAGCACCGGCAGCGCCCTCAGGTCACCCACGCCGGAAGCTCCCGCCCACTCCCAGACCGATTCATGGGAGGCGAGCAACCACAGCAACCCGAACCCGGCCAGCAGCCCGACGGATGACACGACGACGCCTTTCACGACATGATCCCCGACCTCGTGACCGAGCTCGTGAGCCACGACGTATGCGGTCTCGTCCTCGCCGGCCTCTTCGAGCAGGGTGTCGTACAAGACCATCCGTTTCGTGCTGCCGAGGCCGGCCACGTAGGCGTTCTCCGCCGTGGTGCGGCGGCTCGCGTCGGCGACGAGCACTTCGTCTATGTCAACGTCCGCCTCGCGCGCGAGGGCCAGCACACGAGACCTGGTCGACTCGTCCTCGACAGGCGTGAATCGGTTGAACAGCGGGGCGATCAATATGGGCCAGGCGAACGCGAACAAGGCGGTCAGCGCCGTGAACGCGGCCCAGCCGATCAGCCACCACGAGCGTGAGAACCACCTCACCGCGGCGAAAAAAGCCACCACGCCGACGGCCGCGACGATCGCCCCCACTCCCGCCGCCTTCAGACTGTCCGTGAGCCACCCGCCCGCGTCCTGGGTCGACAACCCCCATGCACGAGCGATGGAATAACCCCGCACGAAGGACAGCGGAAGCTGCACGAGCCACGTCGAGAGCGCGAGGACGGCCCCCAGGAGCAATGCCCGTGCGACCCAGCCACCGGGGAGTCCCTCCGTCGCGTCGACGATCCTTCTGAAGGGACCGCGCGCCAGCACGACCAGAAACACGATCTCGAGGACGGTCCCCAGCGCGAAGCCGAGGTACGCGGGCCCTCTGTAGGCCGCGTGGCGATTGATCTGCGCGTCGGTGAAGTGGGGGCCGAGCGAGGGGTCCGTTGCCTCCGGTCCCGGCTTGGCCGCACGCACCTCGGCGGGCGTGCGTGAGACGAAGGCCACGAGAGCGGCACTCGAGATGCTGACGACACCGACGATCAGTACAGCGCGGGCTAATGACATCCGGACTGCAGGATATGGGCGGGGGGGTCTCTGATCTCGCCGTGGGGGCCTTCAGATGAGCCGCTACCCCTCGGCGGCTCCGCGTTCCTCCTCCGACGGGCTCGGCCGCGGCCGGAACTTCAGCACCGGGATCAGACCGGCCCCGGACAGCGCCCGTAGCGAGGGATCGAGGTCGTCGTCTATGTCCACGAGGGAATCGGGCGGGTGCAGCAGGGCGGTCACGAGACAGTCATCGCAGTGTTCCGTTTGGTACATGGCGCAGCTCGAGCACTCGATCCTCATCGCAGGCCTCCCTGGTAGCGGGCTTTCGAGCACGATAAGGAGAGCCTGTGACAGTTTTGATGCCGAAAACAGGCCCGCCTTTGTGCCTCAGTTAGCAGAAAAGGGCGGGGCCCCCCTACGGCGCCGAGGTATTGCGTCCGAAGCCGGGGCCGCCCGACTGCCGGAAGAATGCGGGCAGCGCCACGGCGCCGCCCTGGCGGGTGTCCGAGTAACCGGCCCACAGGCGCCCCTGATCGTCGACCTCGATCGTGAAGTAGTCACCCATGCGGCGATCGATGCCCTGCGCCTGGCACACGGTGCCGGTGTTGCAGATGGTGCCGGTGTGCACCGGCTCCTTCGTGGCCAGCGTGGTCCGGAACCCGGGTACGGCCGCGCCCCGACACCCAAGGCCGTTGCCGGACTGCGCCACCTGGATCCGCCATCCGTGGTCGCCGGGGGTCTCCGCGTCGTGGTCGGGCAGCTTCTCCGAGGCCTCCAGCCACGCAATTCCCACTTTGCCGCGACTTCCGACCGCGAGCCACGGCCACAGATCCGTGTGGTCGTTCTCGTCGACCCTCACCGGATTCGCCCACGTGCGTCCCTCGTCGGTCGAGTAGCTGTAGTAGACGCCGGCAGGCCGCCCGCCCTCACCGTTCTCGTCCCAGGCGATGTAGAGGTTGCCTCTGGAATCGATGTCGAAGGCCGGCCAGTGGGATTGCATGGACACGCCCTTCGCGATGGTCGACTGGTCCGGCTTGAAGTTGTCGCGGCGCGCCCCCCGGTAGGCCCACATCTGGAAGTCGCCGTCGGTCAGATGGGCCTCGTAGAGGGTCCCGTCGCGCTGATCCACGTGGATGTCGCCGAGGCCGTCGGGGTCTTCGATGGCTTCGGTGAACGTCTGACCTCCGTCCTTCGACTTGATCAGGATGTGTCCGGTGTTCCCGGCCGGATCGGACGGATAGGTGCCGCCGCCGAAGGTGTTGCCCACCATGTAGAGGACGTCCTTCTCGTCGGCCGCGCTCCACTGCCGGTCGGTGATCGTGAAGGCGAAGAAGTTCTGGAGCGCGTAGCTCCGGCCCGAATCGGCGGACTTCGACAGGGCGACGTTCAGCAGGTTGATCTCGGAGATGAACACGTTGCCGGCCGTGTCAATCGCGAAGTCGGGGTCCGAGAAGCCCGATCCCGGTAGCCCGTCGGGCGGCAGCGTGCGCGGGACGAACGTCCACGTCTTGCCGTGGTCCTTCGAGAAGTAGTAGTAGGCCTGCCCGGTGTAGTTCTCGAAGAAGGCGGAGGTGCTCTCGTCCGCAGCCGAGAACGTGTAGAAGTGCGTCGTTCCGGCGTGTGCCCCGTAGAGCATCGTGCCGTCGGGGTGCATCGCGACGGACGGCTCGCCTCCGGCTCGCGTCGTGTCGATGTACTTCGGCTTGTCGAAGCTCAGGGCTGAGGAAGGACGGGGGCAGGAGCCGCGCGCACGGTCCGCCGTGATGCGCGATTCGGCCCCCATGGGAAGAGCCACGACGACGACGACGGCGGCCACGGCAGACAGGATCAGCAGGCTTCGAGCGACGCGCATGACGGACCTCCTCGGGATTCTCCGTTCTGGGGTGAGGATTCGCCGCGCCCAGAGCGTTGCCTGCCCCGAAAAGGCCCGTCAGCGGATGAGGGCCAGGAGCTGCGGCGAGCTTGCAATGGTCGCCTGGAGCCGGGCGGCCCGCCCCTGGAGCTCTCGGTCGGAGGTCACGAGCACTACGGGATCAGGAGGGAGCCCCTCGAGGAGCGCGATGAGATGGTCGTCGGCGATCTCGTCGGGCCTCGAGTACTCGACGCGGACCCCTCCCTTCGACCTGCGCTTCGTTCCCGGAGCCACGTCGGACCCGTCGAAGACGACCGTGGCGTGAACCTTCTTGCGGCGAGCAAGGCGGGCGACGCCGTCCACCAGCAGCTCCCGCTGCCGCTCGAGATCGAGGTCCCCGAAGCCGCCGACCGACTTGGTCACGTTGTATCCGTCCACGAGAAGCAGGACCGACGGCTCGTCGAGCCATTCCTCGAGCGTCCCGGGGTCGTCCTCGAGCCGGCCCTTCGGCACCGGTAGGGCGCGTCTGGGCCCGGACCTGCGCGGCCTGGAGGAGGGTTTGGTCTTTCCCGGAGCCTCGGTCGTGCTCCGCTCGAGCGACGCGACCCTCCGCCTCAGCTCGGCGATCTCTTTCCTGGCCGTCTTGAGCTCGGCTCTCGCCCTCTCGAGCTCCGCCCTCCCCTTCTCGACCGCCCGCGCCGCTCTGCGCCTCTCCCGATCCAGCGCTGCCTCGGCCCTGCCCCGCGCCCTCTCCGCCGAGTCGGCGCGCTTGACCGCCTGCCGGCCTTCGTTTCTCACGTTGTCTATCTCGGAGCGGAGGCGAGCGGAGACGGCACGTTCGGCTTTCAGCTCGGCTCGGAACTCCTGTTCGGCCTTCTTCGCGCGCCGGAGCCTCTCGCGCTCCTGCTCAAGCTTCCTGTGAGTGGTCGCCGCGGCGTCCGGGGTCGTGGTTCTTCTCCTCGGTCGGGACCGCCGTGCGAGCGTTTCCTCCCAGCCCTCGGGCCTCTGGACCGCTAACCGGAGTAGCTCCGCCTCCCCTTTTTTCAAGGACGTGTGGCCGTCATCGATCCATTCGCCTATAAGCGCTCGCATGGTGTCGTCGTCGAGGACTCCGATCAGGTCGGCTCGGTGCCGTCCCAGAGCCTGGGGCCGAAAGCTGCGGAACCGTCGCAGCCGCGCGGGCAGCTCCGTCGCCGGAGTGGAGCGCAGGTAAGCACCGACTCCCCGAACGAGGGCGAGCTCGACGTCATCGGCTAGCTCGATCATCAGATCGAGCCGGCGGCGCGCAGGTCCTCGATCTCTGTGACGGAGAAACCAGCACCGATGAGCACGTCCTCCGTGTGCTCGCCGAGCCGCGGGGGTTGGAGGCGGAGCCCCGCCTTCCTCGTCTCACCCACCTTGAGCGGGTTCCCGATGTGGGTCCATCCCCCTACGCTCTCGACCTCGCTCTCGAACACCATGCCGCGCGCCCTCACCTGGGGATCTGCGAACGCCTCCCCGAAGCTTTTCACCGGCCCGACGCAAACGTCGCGATCGGCGAAGTGGTCCATCCAGGCGGCCCGTGTCCTCGTGGAGAAAAGCTCTTCCAGCTCGGAGATGACCTCCGACCGGCGCGGTCCCGTCGCGAAGGCGTCGCCGGCGAGGTCGGGCCTTTCGATCGACTCGCACAGCGCGGCCCAGAACTGCGGCTCGAGGGCTCCCACCGTGATCCAGCCGTCGGCCGCGGGGTAGACGCGGTAGCAGGGATACAGCCCGGAGAGGTGCATCAGCTCACGCTGCGGCTCCTGTTTCGTCGCGACGAAATCGGCGGCGTGTATCGACAGCCAGGACACCGCCCCGTCCATCATCGAGATGTCGCAGAAGTCCCCGGCCCCGGTGTTCGCGCGGCGCAGGAGGGCCGCCAGGATCGCGGCCACCGCGGCCATCCCGCCGCCTGCCAGGTCGCCCACCTGCACGCCCGGCAACACGGGACGCCGCCCTTCCTCTCCGATGATCGACAGCACGCCCGCATAGCCGATGTAGTTGTCATCGTGACCGGCCATTAGTGAGTAGGGCCCGTCCTGACCGTAGCCGGAGATCGCGCAGTAGACGAGCCGCTCGCTGCGCTCCCTCAAGGCCTCCCACCCCAGCCCGAGACGGTCCATCACACCGGGTCTGAAGGACTCGATCACGACGTCGAACGACTCGACCAGTCGCAGGAACGCGGCGCGGCCCGGGTCCGTCTTGAGGTTCAGAGTCAGGGACCGCTTGTTGCGGTTCAGCGCGATGTGGGCCGCGGAGAAGTCCCCGACGATGGGAGGCGTCCAGCGGACGTAGTCGCCTTTGCCCGGCTCCTCCACCTTCACCACATCGGCTCCGAGATCGGCAAGGAGCAGAGTCGCGTAGCCTCCCGGAAGGAGCCTGGTGAGGTCGAGGATTCGGATCCCTTCGAGTGGACCCGAGCTCAAGCTCTCCCCTCGCCCATCGTCATCGACTCCTCGACGATGGCGTCGCTCGAACCGCACCAGCGGCATACGACTCTCTCCACTGCGCGGTCGAGTACCTCCTCCTCTTCCACCATGTCCTCGCCCCCGAGCGTGAAGTGATGGAAGCCCCGCACCCGCTTGGTCTCGAATATGTCGAATCGAGTCTTGTTGCCGCAGGCGTCGCAGCGATAGCTCACTGTTCTCCCTCGCTGCAAAGGACGAACACGATCGCGTCGTCACGGATCTCACCGAAGCTGCGCACGTCGTCGAGCAGCTGCTGCGCCAGGTCGTTGCCGGAGAGGGCGGCTGAATGCGCGACCACCGCGTCCTCCAGGCGCTTGCGGCCGAAGAACTCGCCTCCCGACCGGGCCTCGAGCAGCCCGTCGGTGAACGCGACGAAGCAGTCGCCTGGGGAAAACGTCAATGTCTCCTGCTGATACTGCTCCTCTCCGATAACACCCAGGATGGCGCCCTGCAGCTCGAGCCTCTCGACGGTGCCAGAGGATTTTCTGTAGACGATCGGGGATGGGTGTCCGGCAAGACCGACGGTGAGATGCGTGCGGTCGTTCTCGATGACTCCGTAGACCAGGGTGGCGAAGCGTTCCGCTTCCATGTCGCGGGCGAGCGCGTTGTTGAGGTGAAACAGGGCCGATGAGGGGGTCGGATTTCGTGATGAGAAAGCGCGCAGCATGAACTTAGCCGTGGCGGTGCGTGCGGCCGCCTCGGCCCCCTTGCCCGACACATCGCCAACCGTCACCGCGAAGCGTCCGTCCTCGAGGTCGAACACGTCGTAGAAGTCTCCGCCGATCTCCGTCTCGCCGGAGGCCGGCTCGTAGACAGCTCCCACGCTGAACCCCGGGATGTCGGAAAGATCGCTCTGCAGGAGACCGACCTGGAGGCTGCGAGCGACCCTGCGTTGACGCTCGAAGCGGTTGGCGTTGTCGATCGCCATCGCGGCTTCGGTTGCCAGCACGCTCAGGGCCTCAGCCTCGTCCGGAGCCATCGTCACGTGGCGACGGAAGAACACCATGATGGCGCCGAAGGGACCATCCTCACCCGGGATCGGAGCCGCGACCGCGCTGGACTCCACCCGGCGGAGGCCGAGCTCCAGGTCGAGGTCTGGGACGACGACGACTCGGGATTGCAGCAGCGCACTCCAGGGCTCTCTGCCGACGTCGATGCGGGCCAGCTCCTCGACGGCGGTCGTCCCATCACCCCCGGCCGCCACGAGCGTCTCTTGCCCCCGGTCGAGGAAATAGACCGCGGCGGCGTCACCGGTCAGCAGGTTGATGGCCGCCTTCTTGGTGACGTCGATCACGGATTCCAGACGTAACTTCACCGCGACGTCGTGCCCGAACGTACGGAGCTCGCCGAGCAGGTTGAAGCGGCGGGCGTTGACGAGGGCGACGCCGACCTGACGAGCGATCCCCCGCGCGAGAGCCTTGTCCTTGGAGCTGAAGGGCCGCGCCACGTCGAAGACGAGTCCGAGCCCTCCGAACTCCTCGCCCCACCTCACGAGCGGGATCCCCACGAACGCGCCGATCCCGCGCTCGGCGACGAATTCAGGATCAAAGCGAGGGTCGGCGGACGCATCCGGGATGAGGATGGGTGTGCCCTCCTCGAGGGCGGCCTGCAGGAGGGGCAGGCCGGTCTCATCGCCCGCCGATCTCAACACGGCCTCGAGCTGAGCGGCCTCGTACCCCGACGTGACATGCACCTCCATCCGGCTCGTCCGTCGGTCTATCCGGGCTGCCAAGCAGCGATCGGCCCCGAGGAGATCGGGCACGACCCTCACGGCCAGCTCGAGCGTCTCTTCGATCGATCTGACCTCGCCAAGCGCCCCGGACAGGCCCAGGAGGACGTGGGCGACCTCGGAGTCCTCCCGCAGCGAATCAAGCGTCCGCTCGAGCTCGGCGGCGCGTTCCGTGGGATCTTCGTGCCCGATCCGCGCTTCGGGCATCTCACTGACCATTCCGGCCACCCTACTTGGTGCTTGAACTACCGAACGTATGTTCGCTAACGTGCCTAGACATGGCTCTACAGCGCTCCTTCGAGGAGCTCGGCGTTCCTCTCTCCGAAGTCACGTTCTGCATTATCGACCTGGAGACTACGGGAGGCTCACCCGCCGATTCGGCCATCACCGAGATCGGAGCGTGCAAGGTTCGAAGGGGTGAGGTGATAGGCACCCTCAACACCCTCGTCAACCCGGGCCAGCCCGTTCCCTCGTTCATCCGTCTCCTGACGGGCATCACCGACGACCTCCTCTGCGACGCTCCTCCCATCGAGACCGTCCTTCCGTCGCTCCTCGAGTTCGTCAAGGGAACCGTAATCGTCGCCCACAACGCTCGCTTCGACGTCTCGTTCTTGAACGCGGCGCTCGATCGAGCGGCCTACCCGATGCTCGGCAACAGGGTGGTCGACACCGCCTTGCTGGCTCGCAAGGTGCTGGCCGGGGAGGTCCACAACAACAAGCTCTCGACCCTTGCCGATCATCTTCGGTGTGCTCACAAGCCGTGCCATCGCGCCTTCGCCGACGTGTTGGCGACGACCGACCTGCTCCACTGCCTGATCGAGCGCGTTGCAGGCTTCGGTGTCACGACCCTCGAGGACCTGCTGGCCACCACGTCTGCCCGGCTCGACGGCACCTTCTCGAAGATCCGCCTGACCGAGGGAATCCCTTCGGCTCCGGGCGTCTATCGCTTCCGGGGGGCCGCGGGCGAGACGCTGTACGTCGGAAAGGCCTCCGACCTCCGCAGCCGCGTCAGGTCCTACTTCTACGGCGATCCGCGTGGCCGCGTCCGCGACCTCCTTCGACGGGCCGAGTCGGTCGAAGTGGAGCGTCACAGGACCATGCTCGAGGCTGAGGTGGCGGAAGCTCGCGCCATCGTGACCGAGCTCCCACCCTTCAACCGGACGGGTAAGAGAGGGAAGAATTGGTACCTCAAGATCGCGGCCGGGACGCGGGCGAGGGCCTCGCCGGTGCGATGCCCGAAGGAGGACGGAAGCCTCTATCTCGGCCCGTTCCCCTCGGTAAGGGTCGTCCGCACGTTGCTCGATGCCTTGCGTGACGCGGCCCCCATCCACCGTTGCTCCGATCCCGGTCGTTGCACCGGGTGCGTGTTCGCGGAGATGGGCCGGTGCGTGGGAGAGGATCGCGGGCGCCACGGCACGATTCTCGCCGAGCTCGCCGAGGCTCTCGTCGATGATCACCGGGACGTCCTGGTCCCCCTTTTCGAGAGAATGCGGCGGCTCGCCCTGGACGAGCGTTTCGAAGAGGCCGCCGAGGTACGCGATCGAGGGGCGCTCCTCGAGCGAGCGCTGAGGTCGGCTGGCGAGATGCGCGGGTTGCTGGCGGCGGGTGACATCGTCCTGAGGGTCGGAACCAGGCTGGTGCTCATCCGCGGCGGTCAGCTCGCATCCGCATCCGACTGCCCCGACGGCGACCTACGAGGCGCTCTCGCGGCTCTGACCAGGGCGGCGAGCTCCGACGTCGTCGGGAGCTTCGTGCCTGCCCGCGTGGCCCCCGAGGCCAAGGCGATAACGGCCTGGCTGCGGCGGGGGCCCGAGGACGCTCGGATCGTCTCCGTTGCCGGAACGTGGTCCCTGCCCGTTGGGGCGCGGCCCTTGAAGCTCTTCGCGGCGAGAGGCTCCGCTCCCAGGCGCAGAAGCCCCACGCTCTGACACAATCTCTTTCGGGACGCGACACGAGAGGAGATGGGGATGGCTCTGAGCGCGCACAATCTCGCCCGTTTGGCGGAGGACTCCTATGAGCGTCACGGGGATTACGAAGCGCTCTACTTCGAGGGCAAATGGCACTCATCGGGCGAGCTCGCCGATCGCGCGCGGCGGTTGGGGCACGGGCTCGCGCAGCTCGGCATAAGGTCCGGCGATCGCGTCGTCGTCATGACGTCCAACTGTCCCGAGGTCGGGCTCACCTACAACGCCCTGTGGCGTGTGGGAGCAGTCATCACGCCCGCGATCTTCCTGCTGCAGGAAGACGACCTTCGCCACATCCTGAGCAGCGCAGAAGCGACGGCTGTGGTGACCTCTCCCGAGTTCCTCCCGACCGTGCAGGCGGCCGCGCGAAGTGCGGACTCGGTGAGGTGGATCGTCTCGACGGGCGACGACGCCGATGGAGTGATCTCACTCGCGTCGCTCGAGGGGCCGGAGGCCGGCGAGATCGTCCCGCGCGAGGACTCGGAACTCGCCGCGCTGATGTTCACGGGCGGCACCACCGGCACGGCGAAGGGCGTGATGATCAGCCACGACAACCTGTGGTACGCGGGGAAGGCAGGGCACGAAGGCAGCTACGTGCCGGGGATTACGCGCACGATCGTTCCGCTGCCTCTGTCGCATTCCTACGGGCTTCTCGTCACGGCGGTCGGCATGCACGCGGTCGAGCCCGGTGTCGCCGTGCTGCAGCGATGGTTCGACCCCGCGAACTTCCTCGAGCTGATCCAGGAGCACAAGGTGCAGAACGCTGCCGTGGTGCCGTCGATGCTGCAGATGCTCCTGGGGCTGCCGCTCGAGGACTACGACCTGTCCAGCCTGCGCCACGTCGTCTCCGGCGCCTCTCCTCTAGCGGAGGACGTCGTCCACGCGTTCGAGAAGCGGGTGCCCGGCGTTGAGATCCGGGAGGGCTACGGTCTCACCGAGACGACCGCGCTCGTGTCGACGAACCCTCCCGGCCACAGGAGGCTCGGCTCGGTCGGTCGTCCCGTGCCCGGTTGCGAGGTTCGAACGGTCGACGACGAGGGCAACGACGTGCCTCAGGGAGAGGCCGGCGAGATCATCGTGCGATCCCCCTTGGTGATGCCGGCCTACTGGGAGTCGCCGGAAGCGACCGCCGACGCGATAAGGCAAGGCTGGTTCTACACGGGTGACATCGGCCGCCTCGACGACGAGGGCTACCTCTACATCCTCGATCGCAAGAAGGACCTCATCATCAGAGGAGGTTTCAACGTCTACCCCAGGGACATCGAGGACGTGTTGCTGGAGCACCCGGCCGTAGCGGTCGCCGGCGTTGTCGGTAAGCCGGACGAGGTGCGCGGCGAGGAGGTCGCCGCGTTCGTCCAGCTGAACCCCGGCCATGAGGTCACACCCGACGAGCTGATCGAGTTCGCCAAGGAGAGGCTGGGCAAGTACAAGTACCCACGCGAGGTGCGCATCGTCGACGCGGTGCCGCTGACGCCCGTGTTCAAGGTCGACCGCAAGCAGCTCCGCACGATGCTCTGAGCGCCGAGCGTCACGAGAGCCGCGCTATGCGCAACTCTTGTGACAGTCGGCGTCAGTCTCGCTGCGGGTCGAGAGCCGCCTCAGCCGTACATCAGCGATCCCGGTGTGGTCAGCGACTCGCCCGTCTCGAGGAGCGTCTTCAGGCCCGAGAGGACCATCGGCCAGCCACCGTAGAGCTCGTCGTTGGCGCCCTCGCGCAGCTGGTCGTGGGTGACGGTCAGGCGACAGGAGTCGTCTCCGATCGGCTCGATCTCCCAGGTGACCCTCGAGGTTCCCTCCTTCTTCACGTCCTCGCTCCACAGGGCAACCATGCTCTGGACCAGCCGGCGAGGCGGGTCGACCTCGAGGTTCTCGCCCTCGCCCAGGGGCTCGGGGGCATTCGGGTTCCTCATCTCGTAGCGCGAGCCGGGCGTCCAGTCCGAGGTGACCCGGGAGCCGAAGTTGTACTTGCTGCGCATCTCGGGGTCTGTGATCGCTTCCCAGAGCCGCTCCGGGGTGGTGCGGGATGTAGATCTCGAAGACCTTCTCCATGTTTTCCTCCAATCTGCTCTTGAGCCCGCTCAGCGCTGAGGCCCAGGGCTCCGCGTACTTGCTCACCCAGCGGTCGTGGACGAGCCGGATCGGGACCGGGTTCAGAAAGTGGAGCTTTTCGCGCCCTCGCCGCCTGGTTACAACCAAGCCCGCCTCCTCGAGCTGTCTCAGGTGCTTCATGACGCCGAAACGCGTCATCGGATAGCGCTCCTCGAGCGCACCCAACGTCTGCCCGTCCTCGCGGAAGAGCTCGTCGAGCAGGCTCCGGCGCGTCGGATCGGCGAGGGCTCTGAACACTGCGTCCATGGCCAGGGACTATAGGTGACTATTTAGTCACATGTCAATCCGATGGCGCGGGGAGCACGGGGACGGCGCGGTTGGGCCCCAGTGCACAGACGCGCTGAATCGCAGCGGGCGAGGGCTCGTCGACGATGACATCCTCGTAGGCGATCACCCGCAGGTGGCCGCGTACGGCGTCGAGCAGCTCTCCCGGCCGCAGCAAGAAGTGGGGATTCTTTGGTCGGCCCAAACGTTCGTTGCCGACGGAAAACGTTTCGTAGATAAAGACGCCGTCGGCGTCCACCGCAGCGACCAGTGCCGGCAACAGCGGGCGGTGGAGGTAGTTCGTCACCACCACGGCAGCGAAGCGCCGGCCCGCAAGAGCAACGGGCGCTTCGGCCTCGAGATCGGCCTCCACCCTCTCGAGACGGGTGTGGTCGGCGAGATCGGCAATGCCCGAGAGGTCGCGGTCGACCGCAACGACGCGATGGCCGCGTGCGAGAAACAGACGCGTGTGGCGCCCGGCACCGCACGCAATATCGAGAACGTCGCCGCGACTGGAAACGAGGCTCGAAAACCGAACCACCCAGGGTGACGGATCCACGTCCGGATTCTCCTCGAATGTGTCTCCTCGGCTTTGCGCACTCGGATGACGGCCGAAGTTAGTCCGACTCACCTGGAAGGATGATCTGGGTGCAGCGCGCCATCGCGATCAGCTTGCCGTCCTCGTCGAAGAGCTCACTCTCGCAGAAGACCACTCGCTTCGCCCGCCTGATCACGCGGCCGTCGGCTCGGAGCAACCCCGGCCGGGCCGTTCGCAGGAACTCCACGCGCAGGTCCGCGGTCAGGAAAGCCTCGTTCTTATTCAGAAGCGTCCAACACGCGCCACCCATCGCGCTGTCGAGCACGGTGGCGACCATGCCACCATGGATGATGTAACCGGAGTTGCTCGGGAAGGCGTATTCCTCACCGGCCTTCCACTCGAGGACCTGCCGGCCCGGCTCCCAGACGGTGCGCTCGTAGCCGAGCGTGCGCCAGATGTGAGGCCCCTCGGGCCCTCGCTCCTCCCAGCGCTGGCTGTCGAAGAAGTTGTCCCCAGGCTCGAACTCGCTCACTTCGGTTCCTCCACAGATGTCGAAACGGCAATCAGTCGGTCAAGGGCTTCTGCTGCAGCACCGGAGTCGATCGCTTCCGCCGCGGCCGAGAGCCCCGAAGCCATGTCGTCCGTGCGATCCGCCGCGATCAGGCCCGCGGCGGCGTTGAGCAAGACGATGTCTCGTCTCGGCCCGGTTTCGCCTTCAAGGACGGCCCTAATTGCCGACGCGTTCTCCTGCGGGCTCCCCCCCGCGACCGCCTCCACCGGCGCATGGGCAAGCCCGAGGTCGGCGGGATCGACCTTCCATTCCCGTACTTCACCCTTCTTGAGCTCGACGATTCGTGAAGGGCCCGACGTCGACAGCTCGTCGAGTCCCCCGTCGCCGTGAAACGCGACGATGTGGACGCTCCCGAGCCGCGCCAGCGCCTCGACCATGCGCTCCAGCATCTTCGGGTCCGACACTCCGAGAGCCTGCCGCGTCGCGCCCGCCGGGTTGCTCAGGGGGCCGAGGAAGTTGAAGACGGTTGCGACACCGAGCTCGCGTCGCGGCGTCGCCGCGTGACGCATCGCGGGATGGAACACCGGCGCGAAGCAGAAACCGATCCCCGCGCGGCCGATGCATGTCTCCACCCCCGGCGGGGGGAGATCGATCTTCACGCCGAACGCTTCGAGCACGTCGGCCGAACCGCACTTCGACGACGCCGCCCGGTTTCCATGCTTGGCGACCTTCACACCGGCCCCCGCACATACGAGCGCGGCCGCCGTAGAGACGTTGAAGGTGCCTGCGCGGTCCCCTCCCGTCCCGCAAGTGTCGAGGAGCTCGCCGCCGGCATGGACCTTCTCCCCATAGGTCCGCATGGTGCTCACCAACCCGACGATCTCGTCCGTCGTCTCACCCTTCGCCCGCAGCGCCACGACGAAACCGGCAATTTGAGCAGGGGTTGCGGCCCCCTCCATGATCTCCGTCATGGCTATGGCCGCTGTGCCCTCGCTCAAGGACTCCCCCGCAAGCAGAGCCGTGATCGTCCGGCCCCAGCTGAATCCATGCTCCATCCTGCGAGCCTAGTGGGGCTTGGACAGCAAGCGCGCGAACACAACCGCATAAGCGAGCGCGCCACGCTCGAGCTCGGCGAGATCGATGGACTCGCGCGCGGTATGGGCCAGAGCGATG
>JBOGXB010000026.1:0-26284 GCA_050694215.1 Actinomycetota bacterium | reverse complement strand
GTCTTGGGCCTGCTTCTTGGAGACGTCGTCGTGGGCGCGGATGGCCTCGACGATCTGATCGCCGACCCGATACATCGGATGCAGACAGGCGAACGGGTCCTGGAAGATCATCGAGAGCTCCTTGCCCCTGACCTTCCGCATCTCCTCCTTGGGAAGCTTGAGGAGGTCCTGTCCCTTGAAGATCACCTCACCGGTGATGTCCGCGGTGTCCTTATTGATGAGGCCGAGGGCCGTGAGGCACGAGACGCTCTTTCCCGATCCGGACTCGCCCACGATGCCGATGGTCTCGCCCCTTCGGACCTTGAACGAAACGCCGTCGACCGCCTTGACGATCCCGTCGGCGGTATTGAAGTGGACCCTGAGATCTCGAACGTCGAGAAGTACTTCCTCCGTCACGAATACCTCACCCGTGGGTCGAGGTACGCGTAGAGGACGTCGACGATCAGCGCGAAAAAGCTGATGAAGAACGCGCCTATCACGGTCGTGGCGAGGATGACGGGGAGGTCGCCCCTGACGGCGGAATCCACCACGAGCACACCCAGCCCGGGGAGATTGAAGACGTTTTCGGTGATGATGGCGCCCGACAGCACGAACGCGAAGTCCATGCCGAACATGGTCACCACAGGCGTAAGGCTGGCCCGCAGCGCGTGCTTGCCGATGACCTTGCGCTCGGACAAGCCTTTGGCGCGCGCCGTGCGGATGTAGTCCTCACCCAGGGTCTCTAGCAGGTTGCCCCTGACCATGCGCGCATAGAAGGCGGAGAACTGGACCGCGATGATCACCCAGGGAAGCCACATGTGGGCAAACCATTGCCCGGGGTCCTCACCCAGCGGTACATAGCCCGTCCCGGCCGAGATGCCGAGCTGCCTCCAGAAGAGGTACAGCCCGAGCAACCCGAGCCAGAAGTTGGGAGCGGACACCCCCACGAGGGCGAAGGTCATCGACGCGCGGTCGACGAACGTTCTTCGCTTGAGCGCCGAGACGATCCCTATCGGGATCCCAACGAGGAGCCAGACGATGGCACCTCCCAACGCGAGCTGGAGCGTCACGACCGCCCGCTCGAAGACGATGTCCTTGATGGGGACGCGGCTCGCGAACGAGAACCCGAGCCCGGGCCAGCCGAACTCGTCTCCCAGGAAGATGTGTTGGACGAAGAGCCCGTACTGAACGAGCATGGGCTTGTCCAGGCCGAACGCCTTGCGGACCTCTTCCCTGATCTCCTCCGTTGGCAGCTTTCCGGCGAAGGCGGTGGTGGGGTCGGTCGGAGGGAGCTGGAAGAAGATGAAGTAGGTGACGAACGTTATGACGAGAAGGACGACGATCAGATACAGGATCCGTCTGACGATGTAGCGGCCCATGCCCCCTCGCCCTCCTTTGCGGCGTGGCCTTGATGCAACCTACTGTGACGAGGCACCTGTATGAAACGGATGGAGAGCCGCCCTTGCGGGCGGCCCTCCAAATCCTACCTGCTGCCGGTCGGCGGCGTCAGTCCCCTACTGCTGCAGGGACTCGTCGACCGAGATGTGGACGTACGACGCCTCGCCCGAGAACTGGTCGAACTCGTACTTCACGACCGCCTCGCTCGAGACGCCGATGTTGGTGGCGTCGAGGTACGGGACCCACGGGACGACCTCCTCCATGAGCTTCTTGTCGAGGTCGGCCCAGCACTGCAGCCGCTCGTCGTCGTCTTCGGTCTCCCGGCAGGCGTCGATGTCGCTGTCAACGCTGGGAATGGCTCCGAGATCGACGTCGGACGGGAACTGGAAGTCACCCTCCTGCTCGAGCTCGGCCGCCCGCTCGGGGGTGAGGCCGACCAGCGAGTAGTTGGTGTTGCCCGTAAGCAAGATGTTGCGCCCGTCGAAGAGGAACCCGACGAAGGTGTACGCGTCGGGGTAGTCCTTGCCCCATCCGGCGTTTGACCCGATCGCAATCTGGCGGCTGACGTCCTGGAGCGGCGGGTATGCGTCCGCGAGCTCACGCGTCTGGAGCGCGATCCCGATCTTGGACAGCGAGTCCTCGATGACCGGGCCCATCTCCGTCCACGGCGACGAGTTGCGATTCAGGTGCAGCACGTTCTCACACACGTCCGAGTCGCACACGCCGTCACCGTCGGAGTCGTACTTCGACTGCCTCATCTCCTCCTTGGCGGCGTCGAGATCGCCCGCGTGGTTCTCGCTCGGGTACGGATCGTAGTCGTCGAGCATCCCGCTGAGCATGACGTCGGGAACGACGTGGGTTGCGATCTCACCTTGCGAGGGGCCGCCCCACGCCCTCTGCAGGCCTTCCTTGTCCATGACCAGGTTCGCCGCCTTGCGCACGTGGATGTCGTCGAAGGGCGGCTGCGCCAGGTTCATCGTGATGTACCAGGTGCGATCACCGGGCTCGATGTGCAGGTGCTCCCTGAGCTGCGGGTCGGTGGAGTACTTGCGCAGAACCGGAGAAAGCGGGCTCTCGGCCACGTCCACCTGGCCCGCCTCGACCCGGTTGAAGATGTCCTCTTCGTTGGTGTTGAGCGTGTACGTCCACCCGTCGATGTTCGCGCTCCGGACCTCGGGATCGTCCGTCTCGGGGTCGTAGTCCGGGTTGCGCACCAGGCTGAGCTGCCTGTCTGGGTCCCATCCCGAGATCGGCTCCATGGTCCGGCAGCTCGAGATGTCGAGGTCCTCGGAGCCCTCGATCATGTAGGGGCCGGAGGAGATGACGAAGCGGCCGTACTCGCCGGCCTTCTCGAAGCATTCGCCGACCTCGCGTGGCACTGGTCCCGCGGCAGGCATGGCAAGGCGGAACAGGAAGTCACCGGTTTCCTCGGTCAGGGTGAACTCGATCTCCTTCTCGCCGTTGCATTGGATTCCGGAGATCGTGTCGGCGTCGCCCGCCTTGAAGTCGGCCAGGCCCTCGATCGTGTTGTCGTAGTAGAAGCCGTACTGCGCAACGATGGCCTCCGTCCCGATGCGCTCGAAGGCGTACAGGATGTCGTCGCAGACGATCTCGCGGCTGACCGGCGGCCCGAACATCACGCCGTCCTTGATCGTGAACGTGTAGGTGACGCCGTCCTCGGAGACCTCCGGCATGTCCGTGGCCAGGTCGGGCACGAGCTCGTTGCCCGCGTCCCCCGCGACGTGGCGGTAGGTGACGAGGTTGCGCGCCATCATCTGCGAGAAGATCGCGAACGAAGTCGAGAGATACTCGCCCGTCGGATCGAGCCCAGAGGTGAACGTGAACTCCGGGGCTTCCTCCCTCAGGATGCCTCCCCTGACGACCTCGCCCTCGTCGTCCTGAGCGGGCCCCTCCTCGTCGCCGTCGCCACCGCACGCTACGGCGACCATCATCAGGACCATCAACAGCGCTACCAACTTCAAAAGGCGTTTCTCGCCTCTCATGAATCACCCCTCTCTCAAACGAATGACTACCTTTGGTGCTTGCCGAAACCCTGTTCGTAGCGTTTTCTCTAAGGCCCCTCCTTGGTCGTCGTATCCGGTCAGCGTCCCGTTCTCGGGTCGAGCGCGTCCCTAAGCCCGTCCCCCAGGAGGTTGAACGCAAGCGTCGTGAAGAACAGGAACACACCGGGAAAGATCATCAGCCAGGGTGCGAACTCGAAGATGCGCGCCGCGTCGGACAGCATGCGACCCCACGAGGGCGTGCTCTGCGGCACTCCGAGGCCCAGGAAGGAGAGAGCGGCCTCGAACAGGATGTTGCTCGGGATGATCAGGGTCGCGTAGACGATGATCGGAGCAACGAGGTTCGGGAGCACCTCAGTGAACATGATGCGGCGGTTGCTGGCGCCCAGCGAGCGGCTTGCTTCGATGAACTCCTTCTCCCGGATGGAGAGCGTGTTACCGCGCACGATGCGCGCGATGTAAGGCCACGAGAAGATCGAGATGATGAAGATCACGAGCGGGAGGCCCGGCTCGACGAGCCCCCCGAGACATCCCTCTTGTGTAACCGAGCATGCGGCCACGATGCCGATCGCGAACAGGATCAGCGGCATCGACAAGATGAGATCGATGGTGCGCGAGATGATGGTGTCGACGGGTCCCCGGAAATAGCCTGCGGTGATGCCCAGCACGATACCGATGGTCCCGGATATGCCCGTGGCGACTACGGCGACGAGCAACGAGGTACGGGTGCCGTAGATCACGCGCACGAAGAGGTCACGGCCGACCAGGTCCGCACCGAAGTAGAACTTACGGTCGAAGTCGGGACCCCGCGGGATGCCGAACTCGTCCGTCATATCTCGGCTGAACTCGAGGCTGTTCGGGCCGTGCCCCGTGAAGTCCGCAAACAGGGGGGCGGTGAACGCAAGCAGGATCAAGAAGATGACGAACCCGACGCCCACGAGCGCCAGCCTGTCCTCCTTGAAGCGGCGCCAGAAAAGCTGCCAGGGGGTCTTGCCCTTGATCTCTTCCTCGACGGGCGTGATTACGTCGGGCTGGCCGCCGACGTCGCTGGCGATCTGGCTCATGATCCCGATATCCCCCTACTACATATGTCGTTGGGCAGTGTAGCGGGAGATTCACGAACCCGCAACGTCTCCACCCTCCGACCTCTCCACCCCCTCCGACCTCTCCACTCGGAGCTCCCACCCGAGGGTGGCGATCGGTGCTCCCTCCGCAGTGCCTCCCTAAAGACGACCCACCGCGCGGGAGGCGGGCGGCGTGAGACTAGTGGACGCAGAACCCGAGGTCTAGTCTCATGCAGGTATTCGTGGGCGAGGGGGGATTTGAACCCCCACACGCTTAACGCGCACTGGCTCCTGAAGCCAGCGTGTCTGCCGTTCCACCACTCGCCCGGGGTGACGCGCCTCGCGGTGCGCAAACAGGTCAAGAATCTAGCAGGGCCGGCCATTCCCCACGGCGGCGGGCCCATCCGCCTTAGGCGGCCGCGAATGGGCATAATCCTGCGGGTACTCATAGGAGGTGGACGGTGGGAATCGGCAAGCGGGTCGAGCGACGACTGGAGGGCCTGGTCGAGGGCTTCTTCACCCGCGTCTTCCGTTCCGGCCTCCAGCCGGTCGAGGTGGGGCGGAGGATCCTGCGCGAGATGGCAGAGAACAAGACCGTGTCGGTGAACCGCGTTTACGCGCCGAACGACTTCGCCGTCTCGATGGGCACCGAGGACTACAAGCGGTTCGCTCAGATGGAGGCCGGGCTGCGATCGGAGTTCTCGGAGCTCGTGATCGACCAGGCTAAGCAGAATCGCTGGAACCTGATGGGTTTGCCACGGATCAAGTTCGAGGAGCAGGAGGGGATGGGGCGGGGCGAGTTCAGGGTCGAGGCATCCTTGTCCGCGGATGCAGACGCCCCCGGGCCCCGGGTCTCGACGAGGGCTCCACACGAGAACGCACCCGACGCCACCGCGGCGATCTCGGTGCAGGACGCCGAGCGGCTGGGAGTAAAGGGTTCGGGAGCCGAGCTAGTGGTGCTCGACGAGGAGGGTGCGCCCAAGGAGCGCATCTCGATCACCCGGGAGCCGGTCGTGATCGGACGCTTGTCCAGCAGCGACGTGGTCCTGTCCGATCCGAACGTGAGCCGCAGACACGCCGAGCTCAGGCGGGACTCGGGTCGGTGGCTGCTGATCGACCTCGGTTCGACGAACGGCACGCTCGTTAACGGGAAGCTGGCAAAGGAGCATGCGCTGAAAGACGGAGACACGATCGCCTTCGGGACTAGCGAGCTCCTCTTCAAGAGTGCGGCCAATGCCTGAGCTCGTCCTCGATCTGCTCAAGTACGTGTTTCTCGCCATCCTGTACATCTTCATCGCGCGCGCAGTGCGGGCGATCTACCTGGAGCTCCGGCCCGCGAGCGCGTCACCCAGAGCGTCTGAGCGTTCGTACGCGCCTCCTCCATCGCGGCCCCCGTCCAAACGTCAGAAGAAGGCCCCGAGGAAGGCTGCGATCATCGAAGGCGGGCTCAAGGGAAAGTCGTTGGATCTGGATGACGAGCTCATCATTGGGCGAGCCGAGAAGTGTGGTCTCGTCCTGGACGACACCTACGTGAGCCAGATGCACGCAAGGATCTTCTCTCGCGACGACTCGTTCATGGTCGAAGACCTTGGCTCCACGAACGGCACTTACCTCAACCGCCGCCGAATCACCGCGCCGGCCGAGCTGCAACGAGGCGACCGAGTCAAGATCGGTAAGACCGTTCTGGAGATGCGCAAGTGAACGCCAGGGTAGGCGCAACGACGGACACCGGACGAGTACGAGAGGCGAACGAGGATTCGTTCCTAGTCGAGGCGCCACTGTTCGCGGTCGCAGACGGGATGGGTGGCCATCTCGCAGGAGATGTGGCGTCTCGGACCGCCGTCGAGACCATCACGACGCGAGCCGAGCAGGACTCGCCCGGCGATACCGGATCGCTCGCGCGGCTGGTTCGTGAAGCGAATCACGAGATCTGGAAGAAGGCTCAATCGGATGCATCGCTGCACGGGATGGGGACGACCTGCACCCTCGCCATGCTCGACGACGCAAGTTTGCACATAGCTCACGTCGGTGACTCGCGCGCCTACCTCTTGCGAGACGGCGACCTCTCCCAGATCACCGAGGATCACACGCTCGTCGGACGCATGGTGCGGGAGGGGAAGCTTCGTCCCGAAGAGGCAGAACGTCACCCGCAGAGGAGCATCGTCACGCGTGCTCTGGGCGTCGACCCCGACGTCGAGGTGGACACTCAGACCATCGAGCTTAGGGAAGGGGATCGGATCCTTCTCTGCAGCGACGGGCTTTCTTCGATGGTGGATCAGGATTCGATAGCCGAGGTCCTGAACGACAGGGCCGACCCTCAGGATGCGTCCGAGCTCCTCGTTCAGCTCGCCAACGATGCGGGCGGCGAGGACAACATCACGGCAGTGGTGATCGAAGTAGCGGAGAAAGCCCGGGATGCCGCTCCAATCAAGGAAGAGGAGAGCTCACCGGCTCCTGCGGCCGGCCCGGCGCGCGCCGACACGGACCCTGCCCCCCTGAGGGACCGGCGAGACGACACGGTTCACGCCCTCACGGCCCTGGCCGATCGCCCCAAACGTCGCTGGCTTCGTTATCTGCTCGGCACACTCGTAGCGGTCGGGATCATCGCGGGAGGGGGATACGCGCTGCTGAGCTATTCCTTGTCGAACTCGTGGTTCGTGGGCGTCAATGAGGCCGGCATCGTGACGATCTTCCAGGGTCGGCCCGAGGAGGTCGCCGGCTTCTCGCTGAGCGAGGAGCAGGAGGTGAGCGATCTCGCCCTTGCGGAGGTGCCCGAGTTCCTTCGCGACAACGTGCGCGATGGGATAAAGGTCGATTCGCTCGAGGAAGCCGAAGCGCGCATCACAGACCTGGAGGAGCGGGCTCAGGACGAGGAGCTCCGCAGACGGGATCGCAATCAGAGACAGCAAGGCGGGGGCGGCTAGTGCAGGCATCGTTCAGACGCAATCGCGAGCTTGCGCTCCTGGTCCTCGCACTCGTGCTGGGGGTCGGTGCCCTTGCACTAGTCGCGATCGGCCTGGAGTTCGACGATCTCGCGGTCACCGTCCCCTTCGCGGCTCTGCTCGCGGGCTTCTATGTCGCAGCTCACATCGCCATGCGGAAACTCGCCGCCTCTGCGGATCCCTTGATCCTTCCGCTGGCCGCGATCCTCAATGTCCTCGGCGTCGCGGCCGTCTATCGCCTCGATCCGGAGGGCTTCGGTCCGACACAGGTCACCTGGACGATGCTCGGCATCAGTCTGTTCGTGGGCACGCTGTTCCTCATCAGGGACTACCGGGTCATCTCCCGTTACAAGTACATCCTCGGCTTCATCGGCGTGGGGCTGCTGCTCCTACCGATGAGCCCGCTCGGTGCGACCATCAACGGAGCTCGCCTGTGGGTCGCAATCGGAGCGTTCTCGTTCCAGCCGGGTGAGCTTGCCAAGGTGTGCCTCGTCATCTTCTTCGCCGCGTATCTCGCGGATCGCAAGGAGCTGCTCGCGATCGCCTCCCGCCGCATCGCTGGTTTGCACGTTCCGGACATCAAACATTTCGGTCCTCTCCTCGTGATGTGGGGGCTCTCGCTCGCAGTCATGTTCTTCGAGACAGATCTCGGCTCGAGCCTGTTGTTCTTCTCGATCTTTCTAGTGATGCTCTACGTGGCAACCGCGCGCTTCGTCTATCTCGCATTCGGAGGGGTGCTGTTCGCGGTTGGTGCCGTGATCGGTTACTCGCTCTTCGCCCACGTGCAGACGCGGGTGCAGGTATGGCTGGATGTATTCAATCCTCGTTACATCCAGGACGAGGGGTACCAGCTTGCTCAGTCGTTGTTCGCCTTCGCACAGGGGGGCCTGTTCGGCACGGGGTTCGGCAGGGGCCTTCCCGACCTGATACCGGCCGCGCACACCGACTTCATCTTTTCGGTGCTGGGGGAGGAGCTGGGTCTGCTGGGGACCGCGGGAGTCCTTCTGTGCTTCCTGCTGCTCGTCGCGCGCGGGCTTCGCATCTCGCTCGCGGCCCGTGACGACTTCGGTCAGTTGCTGGCGTCGGGGCTGACGACGATCTTTGCGGTGCAAACCATCATCATCCTGGGCGGGGTTACGCGCCTCCTCCCGCTCACGGGGATCACGCTTCCTTTCATGTCCTATGGAGGATCGAGCCTCCTCTCCAACTTCATCCTGATCGCGCTCCTGATCCGCATCTCGGACCAGATCACGGGTGAGCCGGCGCCGGCGAAGACCGGCGAGATCCTGGTAGGGGGCCGAGGCTGATGCAGTCGCAGATCCGCAAGGTCGGCCTTGGATTCCTGGTGGCGTTCCTCGCCGTCTTCCTCCAGCTCAACTACATCCAGATCTTCGCCGCGGAGAGCATCGCCTCCAACAACGCGAACATCCGCCAGCTGATCCGCGAGTACTCGATCAAGCGCGGTGACATCCTGACCGTGGATGGTCGGGTACTGGCACGCAGCAGGCCCAGGCGCGGCCGGTTCAAGTTCCAGCGCACGTACCCGGGCGGCGCGCGGTACGGACACGTGACCGGCTACTACTCCATCCGGTACGGAACCGCGCGGATCGAGGGCAGCTACAACGACGAGCTGTTGGGCGACACGGGCGTCGTATCCATCCAGGAGATCCAGGACAGCTTCTCCGGGGACGGCGAGCAGGGTGACGACGTGAGGCTGACCGTCGACTCTCGGCTTCAGGAGGCGGCGCAGAGCGCGCTGGGTGACCAGCGAGGCGCGGTCGTCGCGATCGATCCCAACAACGGCGAAGTCCGAGCCATGTGGAGCAATCCCTCGTTCGATCCAGCAGGGCTGGCGACCTTCGAGTCGAGACGAGCCAAGGCCTACTGGGAGTCGCTCGATCCACAGTCGGGTGAGTCGGCGCTCATCAACCTAGCTACGTCGCGCGGTTATCCACCCGGATCGACGATGAAGGTCGTTACAGCCGCGGCCGCTCTCGAGTCAGGCCGCTACAACCCCCAGTCGACCTTCGAAGATCCCCAGGCCCTTCAGCCGTGCTCGCGGTCGGACCCTCCGTGCATGCCCCTGACCGACCAGTCCCTCACGAACTTCACTCGGACCTCGTGCACGGGGGCCGGACGGATCGATTTCTTCACGGCGCTCACTATCTCCTGCGACACGACCTTCGCCATCATCGGGCTGGAGATACACAACGAAGTCCACGCGATGTCGGAGAAGCTCGGTTTCAACGACAACATCCCCTTCGACGTCGCCACTGAACCGAGCGCGTTCCCCAGGATCGAGGACGACAACGCTCCCTTCCGCGCTTATGAGGCGATCGGGCAGGGTGACGTCGTCGCGACCCCTCTGCAGATGGCCCTCGTGGCGGCGACCGTCGCCAACGACGGGGTCGTGCCGCGGCCCAGGTTGGTACGCGAGATCATCAGCCCCTCCGGAGGCATCGTCGAGCGCTTCTCCTCCGAGACCATCGGGCGCGCCATGTCGGGAGACACCGCAGCAGAGCTCAGTCGCATGATGGTTTCCGTCGTTCAGGACCCGAGCGGCACGGGCACCGCGGCAACGATCCCGGGCGTCGAGGTGGCGGGAAAGACCGGAACCGCGCAAACGGGAGTGGAAGGGGAGAGCCCCCACACCTGGTTCATCTCGTTCGCTCCGGCCGACGATCCCCAGCTCGCCGTCGCGGTCATCGTCGAGAATGGCGGCACATTCGGGTCGGAGGCGACCGGCGGGGCGGTGGCGGCGCCCATCGCCAAGGCAGTCATGGAAGCCGACCGGCAGATCCGCAGATGGTGAAAGGCACCCGGCTGGCCGATCGCTACGCGATCGAGGAGCGCGTCGCTACCGGCGGTATGGGGACGGTCTTCGTTGCCGTAGACGAGCGGCTCGGGCGGCGGGTGGCGATCAAGGTCCTCAAGGAGGAGCTTGCGCACGATCCTCGTTTCGTCGAGCGCTTTCGCCGCGAGGCTAGGGCGGCCGGCGCGCTCTCACATCCCAACGTCGCCGGCGTCTACGACTTCGGAGAGGACTCGGATCGCCACTTCATGGTGATGGAGATGGCATCCGGGCGCGACCTGGCGCAAGTGCTCAGGGAGGAAGGGCGGCTCTCCTCGGATCGAGTCGTGCGGATAGGGACTCAGATCGCAGAGGCAATCGGGCATGCACACAACGCGGGGCTCGTCCACCGCGACATCAAGCCTGCGAATGTGATCATCGGCGAAGAGGACAAGGTCAAGGTGACGGACTTCGGGATCGCACGCGCGGCCGGCGATTCCACCCTCACTGCGACAGGTTCGGTGCTCGGCACCGCTCATTACATCTCGCCGGAGCAGGCGGCGGGGGACAAGATCGGTCCGGGGACGGACATCTATTCACTCGGGATCGTCCTCTACGAGATGATCACGGGAACGCTGCCGTTCACCGGTGATTCCGCGCTCGCAGTGGCGATGCGCCATGTGTCGGACGAGGTTCCTCGTCCCGGCGAGCTCAACCGCGACGTCCCCGATGGTCTCGACGATGTGGTGGCCAAGGCTACGGCCAAGGCTCCTGAGGACCGCTATGCGAGCGGCTCGGATCTGGCCGCGGCGCTGGCCGCTTCCCTCAGCCCGACGGCGGACCAGCCCGCCGTCACCGCCGCAGCCGCCGCCGGGGCGGTAGCGGGAAGCACTGCCGTGCTGACCGGAGCCGGCACGGGGATAGAGGCGCAAGAGGCTCGCGTCTGGCCGATCCCGGGACAACGGTGGGACCCACGTCGGATCGGCCGGGCCGTAATCGCGATCTTCGCCTTCCTGTTGCTGCTGGCTGCCGGATTGCTGTTGTGGAGGCTTACTTCGAACGAAGCGGGGCCGCGCGGGCAAGCACCCCAGGCCGAAGAACCGGCCGGGGGGCCGGCCGACCAGCCCCAGGAGCCCACTACCACCACCGCAGCGGGCGTCACGATCCCGGGCACGATCGTCGGCATGCACAAAGACGAGGCCACGGAGTTGCTCGTGGCGCAAGGACTCCGCGTAGACGAGACCGACACCGACTCCGAGGACTTCGAGGAGGACGTGGTGGTCACCACGAACCCGGAGCCCGGAACCGTCGTCCCACCAGGGGAAGTCGTTACCCTCTTCGTGAGCACGGGCGAGGAGCCCGACGAAGACGGTGACAGCAGCGGACCCGGCAACAGCGAGGGCAAGGGCAAGGACAAGGACAAGGGAGACGAGGGCGGAGATTGAGCGCACAGGCCAAGACCTACGGCGGCCGCTACGCCATCATCGAGCCGATCGGCTCGGGTGGGATGGCGGAGGTCTATCGCGCCCGCGACGAGCTCCTCGGCCGTGAAGTCGCCGTCAAGGTGCTGACCGAGAGGCTGTCCAAGGACCGGTCCTTCGTCGAGCGCTTCCGCCGAGAGGCCCAGGCAGCTGCCGGACTGAGCCATCCCAACATCGTGTCGCTCTACGACTACGGCTCGGATGAGGGGGCCTACTTCATCGTCATGGAGCACATCGATGGACGTGCGCTCGCGGACATCATCCGCGACGAGGGCCCGCTGCTTCCCGAGCGCGCTGCGGAGATCGCTGCCGACGTTGCAAAGGCGCTCGAGCGCGCGCACGGGGCCGGGCTCGTTCATCGCGACATCAAGCCCAGCAACATCATGCTCACTTCGGACGGCCAGACCAAGGTGACCGATTTCGGCATCGTGCGCGCTCTGGGTGGCGACGGCGATCTGACGATGACGCAGACCGGAATGGTGATCGGCACGGCCTCGTACCTATCGCCCGAGCAGGCACAAGGCAACCCGGTGGACGCGCGTTCCGACGTCTACGCGCTGGGCTGCGTTCTCCACGAGATGGTCACCGGACAGGTCCCGTTCACGGGCGACACTCCCCTATCCATCGCCTACAAGCAGGTGCGGGAGGACCCAAAGCCGCCATCGATGGTCAATCCCGACGTCCCCTCCGGGATGGACGCGATCACTATGAAGGCACTCGCAAAGAACCCCGACAACCGGTACTCGTCGGCGGCCGAGATGCGAGAGGACCTCCAACGGTTCCTCTCCGGCCAATCCGTGCAGGCAACTCCGTTGATGGCCGATCAGACGATGGTCGCGCCCGCCGGAGGGGGAACCCGCGTGATGGAGCGTGCCGAGGAAGAAGAGTACGAGCCTCCGGAAGGGCGGAGGCGCGCCGCCTTCTATGTGGTCGTTGCCCTCCTCATCCTGGCGGTGTTCGGGCTGCTCGCGTGGTTACTTGCTGACAGCCTGTTCGGAGGGCCCACCGTGAGGGTGCCAAACGTCGTCGGGCGAGACGTGGACCGGGCCCGCGACATCCTCGAGGAGGCGGGATTCGAGGTCGATACGCAACCTCGCAACAGCCCGAGGCCCGAGGACGAGGTGCTCGAGCAGGATCCCGAGGGGGGCGAGGGGGCCGAAGAGGGCTCGACCGTCCTGTTGACCATCTCCGGCGGAAGGAGGCAGACGACCGTCCCAAACGTCGAGGGGCTGCCTCTCGACGAAGCGACGAACGAGCTGAGGGACGCTCGCCTCGCCGTCGGTGAGACGAGACGGGAGGCCAGCGAGGAGGTCCCCGAGGACGAGGTCATCTCCCAGGATCCCGCGGGGGGCGAGGAGGTGGATCGCGGCTCGGAGGTCGACCTCGTCGTCTCGAGCGGGCCCGAGGCCGTCACGGTCCCCAACGTGATCAACCAGACCGAGGACAGCGCGATAGAAGAGATCAGGGCGGCCGGGCTGAACGAAGAGGTAGACCGCGCTCCCAGTGACGACGTGGACGAAGGCCTCGTGATCTCCCAGGACCCCGGGCCGGGCGAGGAAGCCGCATCCGGGGACACGGTGCGGATCCTCGTGTCGGAGGGATCGGAGGAGCGCGACATGCCCGACGTAACCGGACAGGACGGAGACGAGGCGGAGAACGTCCTTGAAGACGATTACGGGCTCGACGTCACGCAGCAAGAGGAGACGGAGGAGCCGTGCGCCGAGCCTCCCGGCTTCGTCTGCAGGCAGGATCCCGAGCCCGGGACGCCGGTGTCGGAGGGCGACGACGCGACGTTGTACGTGCAGGCCGGCGGAGCGCAGGTGCCGCTTGTCGCCTTTGCGCTGTCGCTGCTCCGCTTCCTCTGAGTCCACGGACCTAGGACGGGAAGACCTGCAACCCTGCAACCCGAGGGCGCCAGCTCGTCCCGGAGCGACGGAGAGCGCTCGGACGCCCGCCCCGTCCCTTGCGAGGGGCGCGACGGCCGCCGCCTGATCGGCGGGGGCCTGCTCCTTCGGCGCACGCCGGCCGAGCCCGCTTCTCTGTTCGTCGGCGTGCGCCTCAGAGCCCTCGCGGCAGGACGAACGGGCGCCCTCCCGCGTGTGATGTTTACAGGCGAAGGAAGTTCGCGAGCAGCTTTGGGCCCTCGTCGGTTAGCACCGACTCCGGGTGGAACTGAACGCCCTCGATCGACAGCTCACGATGGCGCGTTCCCATGATCACTCCATCGTTGCTGTGAGCGGTGATGACGAGGTCCGAGGGGAAGGTCTCTTCGTCGATGGCCAGCGAGTGATAGCGGGTCGCGGTGAAGGGGGACGGAAGGCCCGAGAAGACGCCGTCGTGATCGTGGGTAATCGACGACGTCTTTCCGTGAACGGGACCGACGACAGCTCGCTCGATGCGGCCTCCGAATGCGGCTCCGATGCACTGATGACCGAGACACACGCCGAGTACCGGCTTGTCCTTGCCGAATTCCCGCACCGCATCGACGGACACGCCGGCGTCGCTCGGAGAACCGGGGCCGGGCGAGATGACGACCGCGTCCGGCTCAAGGGCCCGAAGATCATCGATGCTCGCATCGTTGCGAACGACCAACGGCTCCGCTCCCAGCGCCCCGAAGGCCTGCGCGAGGTTGTAAACGAACGAGTCGAAGTTGTCGATCAACAGAAGCCGCATGACAACCTCCCAGCCCGGGTTGGCGCCACACGTCTCGTCGACACATACGGAGTCATGGTGCCGGTCAGAGTAACTAAGCTGCGGACGTGACCGCGCTGGAGCTGCTGCAGGAGCTCGTCCGCATCGACACGACCAACCCGCCTGGGAACGAGACGGAGGCGGCGGAGCTGTTGGAGGCGGACCTGCGCTCCGCCGGCCTCGAGGTCGAGCTGTTCTCCGATCCGGAAGGACGCACGAGCCTGGTCGGGCGCGTGCCCGGCCCCCGAGACCTCCCCGCGCTCGTGCTGCTCTCTCACCTCGACGTCGTCGGGGTGGAGCCTGAGAGGTGGAGCCACGACCCCTTCGGCGCCGAGGTCGCGGACGGTTTCGTGTGGGGGCGAGGCACCCTCGACATGAAGGGCATCACGGCCCTGCATGCGGCCGCGGCCAAGGAGCTCTCTGCGTCGAACGCGAGCCCCGGCCGAGAGCTATTCGTCGTCGCAGTGGCCGACGAGGAAGCGGGCGGCATCCACGGCGCTCGCTGGCTCCTCGAGGAACACCCCGGTGAGGTCGGATTCCGCGACGGCTTGGCTCCCGACGTCCTCGGTGAAGGGGCCTTCGGTCTCAGTGGCGTTCTCGACGGGGCGGTGATGCCTATTGCTCGGGGCGAGAAGTCGGCGCTCTGGATCGAGCTCAAGGCTACGGGCGAGCCCGGGCACGGCGGGCTGCCTCCTCTCGACCAGGCACCTCACAAGCTGGTCAAGGCCGTCGACAAGGTGGCGGGATACAGGCCGCCGCGCGTCCATCCCATAATGAGCGAGCAGTTCCGGATCCTCGCAGAGAACGCACCCTCACCCACCGCGCAACTGTTCAAGGTGCTCGCCTCCGGAGCGGGCCGGGCCGTGGTGTTGGCGTTGAGCAAGCCCTTACGCAGGCGGGGCGTGATCGCGGCGCTCTTGTCCGACACCGTCACTCCGACGGAGATCTCAGCCGGCTACAAGCACAACGTCGTGCCCGGGGAAGCCGTCGCTTCACTCGACGTGCGCCTGCTTCCGGACACCGACGTCGACGACTTCTTGTCGACCCTCCGTAAGAAGGTGGACCACCTTGGCGTAACCGTCGAGGTCAAGGCGCGACACGGTGGTCCCGTCAGCGATCAGGGCCGTCTCTACGATCTGCTTATGGATGCGTCGAGTCCTTTGGGGCTCCCTGTCCCTTCGCTCACTGCCGGGATCACCGACGTCCGCTATTTCCGAGCCAAGGGAGCGACCGGCTACGGGTGGGTCCCGCTCGTGTTGTCTCCGGAGCTTCTGGCAACGATCCACGGCGACGACGAGCGCGTCGCGATAGAGGACTTCAACCGGGCCGTCGAGATCACGAATAGCGTCGTGATGCGCCATTGCACCTGAAACAAACCGTCGTCATCCGCGCGGCCCCCCGCGGCGATGTCGAGGACGTCGCGCGCCACTACGTGAGCCGAAACTAGAAGTTGTTCGGGAGCAACGTCTCGGAGAGCGAGATCATGATGGCGGCGGTGACCAGCGCGACCGCGGCCCACAGGGCGAGCTCGAGGAGGCGGGACTTCCACGACCGCCGGCTCACGAGAAGCTCGCCAGGGTCGCGTACACGATCAATCTCTGCGAAGCCGAGAACCTCGGGTTGCAGGTGGTCAATGCCAGCTCACGTTCATCGAGCTCCTGGATCACCACCGCCGGTGAATCCGGCAGGACGAGGTCTTTCTTCGTCACCTCGTACGTGAAGTCTCCCCACTTTGTCTCTATGAGGATGCGATCCTCGGTCTTGAGCTTGTTGAGGTCCCAGAATGGCGCCCCGTAGGTCGTCCTGTGCCCGGAGACGATGACGCGGCCCCTCTCGCCCGGCCACGCTTCGGGGAACTCCGTGCAGAGCGGCTTGGTAAACGCCCCTCCGCACGATGGGTAATGGCCCGGGCCCTTGCGCAGGTCATCGGTGCCCACACCCTCTACGACCACCTGATCCATGTCGATGGCCGGGATCCTCAGGAGGAAAACGGGTTGGCCCGGCCGAGGGTTGTAGCCCGGAGGAGGCCTCCCCTGCCGTTCGTTCGACTCGGTCCCCCTGGGGAGCTGCGCGAACTCGTCCCGAAGGGAATCCTGCTGCTCGTTGTAGTAGAGCCCGGTGCCCCACAAGGTCCACGCAACGAACAAAAGGACTCCGACGCCGACGGAGATCAGGAGCTTTCCGAGGATGCGCACGAACCTCATGGCACCGGATTATCCCCGAGCGCTCCGCTAGTCATCCGATCACCCCGCTACTATCTCGCCCATGCCGAAGAGCCGGAGCAAGCGCGTGAGGCGCCAGCCTCCGCCCAAGCCCAAGCCCAAGCAGTCACCTCCCTGGGTGGGCGCGCTGTTCTTCCTCTTGATGGGGGCCGGGATCGTCACGATCGTGAGCCACTACCTCGGCGTGTTGCCGGGTGGGACCCAGCCGTACCAGCTCTGGGTCGGGCTCGGGATGATCTCCGGCTCGTTCATCATCGCCACCCAATGGCACTGAGTAAAATACCCCTATGGGGTATCGAGCACCGCGTCGGAGCCGAAGGGCTCCTACGGGGCGCCGTAAGGAAGAGCTGATCGACCTCGAGCGCCTCGTCATCAGGAGGTGAATCACAAGGATGTGGTTTATCCACGCCTGTGGATTGCGTTGTGGAGAACGCCGCCGGTGAGAGCGCTCCTGGTGCTGATCCCACTCATAGCGGCGGCGGCCCTGACCCCTACCTATGGTCTTCCGCGGTCGGCGATCGCCGTCGCCCTCTTCACCGCCATCCTTACCCTCGGCTACAAGTACTGGCGAGACGTCGGGCTGATACCGCCAGAGCCCGACCTCGAAGACGTGAGCGATTACGAGCTCAGATACGTGTGCACCGTATGCGGACTGGAGCTGAAGGTCGAGAAGGCCTCGAAGGACAAGCCGCCCACACATTGCGGGGAGAAGATGGAGTTGGTGCGGGCGGGGGGCCAGCCGCCGCTAAAGCCCGTCGACTGAGTACGTTTCGTAGGCCAACCTAGTACTCACTCGATGCCGACCGTTTAGGACACGGTTCAGCCGAGCCTCTCGATCAACGTCGCATTGGCGAGCCCTCCGCCCTCGCACATGGTTTGCAAACCGTAACGGCCCCCGCGTTGCTCGAGGGCGTTCAACAGCGTGGTCAGCAGACGAGCACCTGAAGCACCCAGAGGATGGCCGATCGCGATGGCTCCGCCGTGCACGTTCACGCGCTCGTCGAACCGGGCATCGTCAAGCCCCAGCTCCTTCTTCCATGCAAGGACGACGCTCGCGAACGCTTCGTTGATCTCGATCAGATCCACGTCTTCGATCGCCACGGCTGCCTTCTCCAACGCCTTCTTGGTCGCGGGGATGGGCCCGGTCAGCATCGTGATCGGATCGGTCCCCGCCAGTGCAAACTCCACGAAGCGAGCGCGGGACTGCAGACCCAGCTCATCTGCCTTTGCGCGCGAGGTGATGAGCACCGCGGCTGCACCATCCGTGATCTGTGACGAGTTCCCGGCCGTGACAACGCCGTCGGGTTTGAAAGCGGGAGGCAGGGTCGCCATCTTCTCGAGGTTGGGGGTCCGAATCCCCTCGTCCGTCTCGAACAGCTCGGTGCCGTTCTCAGTCTCGATCTTGATGGGGAAGATCTCGTTCTTGAACGCGCCCGACGTCGTGGCCTTCCCGGCAAGCTCATGCGAGCGAGCACCGAACCGGTCCAGCTCCTCGCGTCCCAGGCTCCAGCGTTCGGAGATGATCTCGGCGGAGACCCCCTGAGGGACGAGCCCGCCCTCGTAACGACCCATTAGCTTCTCGCTGAACGGGAACCCCGCGGTCTGGGCGCTCGAACCCATCGGCACGCGGGTCATCGACTCGACACCACATGCGATCGCAACGTCGTAGGCACCGGCGATCACACCCTGGGCGGCGAAATGGGCCGCCTGCTGCGAGGAACCACACTGGCGGTCCACGGTGGTAGCCGGCACTTCCTCGGGAAGCCCGGCCGCGAGCCACGCATTGCGACCGATGTTGAGCGATTGATCTCCAACCTGAGAGACGCAGCCACAAATCACATCGTCGACCGAGGCCGCATCGATCCCGCCCCTGGCAACGACCTCACTCAAGACTTCACCGAGCAGATCGACCGGGTGCCAGTCCTTGAGCTTCCCGTCTCGCTTCCCCAGGGGGGTGCGGACGGCCTCCACGATGACGGCTTCGCGTGCCATCTAGCGCCTTCCTTTCGTCGTCTGCCGTGGGACCCGCCCGGTGAGCCGAACGATCGCCGCCCACCAGCTCTTGACCGAGAGGTCAATTATCGCGCCGATCGTCCTCCTCCGTTCCCGGCCGAGTCGAACACCCGCCGGCTCATCGTCACCTTCGTCCCGCTCCCCGAGATGTCGATCTCAACGTCGTCCATGAGCTTTCGCATCAGGAACAGCCCTCGCCCTCCGGCCGAGAAACGATCGGGGAGAGAGGCGGTCTCTGCCGCCGCGGGATCGAACCCGGGCCCGTCGTCGGCGACGGTAACCGAGACCATGGGCCCCTCCAGAGCGCAGTGGACGCGAATCTCGTTGCGCCCCTCCTCCTTTCGTCCGTGCCTGTAAGCATTGGCCGCGGCCTCACCCACGGCCAGAAGGATCTCCGCCGAGGTCTCGACGGGGGCTCGCAGATCGGCGAGAAAGCCGGCCACGAACGCGCGCGCCTCTGCCACCCGCACGGGCTCGTTGGGTAGCACAAGCTCTCGCGTGGGTACTCCGAGGGCTCGATCGGGGACGACCTGGCAGACGACGATCGCGAGGTCGTCGCGGAGCCCATCCTCAGACGTCCACGCGTCGACCGATCGCCGCAGGGCCTGGACCAACTCACCCGGTGTACCGACTCCGTACTCCTGGACGATGTCACCAAACTTCCCGCGTCCGAAGGGACGGCCATGACGAGGAGCCTCGGTCAGGCCGTCCGTGTAGAGGATGAGCATGTCGCCGGGCTCCAGCTCGATGTGGCCCACCTTGAAGTCGACGTCCTCTTCGATGCCGAGAGCAAGACCGCCCTCTTCGAGCCACTCGAGCCCGCCGCTCGATTGCCTGTACACGATGGGAGGAACGTGCCCGGCGTTCGCGTACTCGAAATGCGCTCGCTCGGGATCGAGGACTCCGAACATCAGCCGCACGAACCTCTCCGTGTCGCACTGGAGACGCACCTGTTCGTTCATGGCCACCATCAGCCGGCCTGGGTCGGTCTCCCGCGCGGCGAGCGACCTCATGGTGTATCGAGACAGCGCCGCGTCGTTGGCGGCGCTGGGTCCGATGCCACAGACGTCACCGAGGACGATCCCGAATCGACCATCGGGGAAAGGAATGAAGTCGTAGAAGTCACCGCACACCGCACGCCGACCTGCCGCCGCGATGTAGTGGGCGACCAAGCTGAGACGGGGAAGACTGGGAACAGCCTCAGGAAGCAGCGCGCGTTGGTAGCTCTCGGCCGTCTTGCGCGCTTCCTCGTAGAGTTGTTGGACCTCGGCGGCTCTGCGCACGCCTTCGGTAATGTCCGTATACACATCGATCCGGCCGACCAGGTCGCCGTCGTCGTCGAGCGTCGGCCCCGAGAAGAGTCGGAGCTGCCGGCGGACGGGCATGATCTGATCGATCTCGAACCGAAGCTCCTTCTCAGGATCGTCGCGGAGCTGCTGGAACGCCTCCATGAAGCCTTCGGGGTCTTCTGTCTGGCGCGCAATGGTCCTCAGCAGCCCAACCGCGGGAAGACCGATGAAGGAATCGGGGTCCACCCCGAATAGCTCGCCCGCGCGCTGGTTCACGACGCGCGCCATGCCCTGCCTGTCCCTGAACACGATCGCCTCATCGACCGCATCCAATACGGCCAGCAAGCGGTGCCGAACTGCAGTGGCCAGCCGGTGCTCCTCCTGCTCGGCACGGTAGTGAGCTCTCAACTCGCGCGCCAGGAGACCCGCGACCGAGCCGGTCAGAACCAAGAGGCAGGTGTTGAAGACTCCCGCGATTGCGCTCGGCGCCGGGCCAGTGATCGCTGCAACTCCCCAATAACCGGCAACGGCCAGCAGTGAAGCTGCCAGGGCCTCGTTGAAGCCCCCGAGCAGGCCCGTAGCGATTACGACGGGCACGAATATGAGCTGGGCGGAGGGAACGTGATCGCGCAGCAAGGCGAACAGAGCTGTGGCGAAGAGCACGTCGACGACGACCCCGGCCCATGCCGTCCAGGTCTCGGCCCCCGATCGGAAGAGGAGAACATGGAAGAAGACCCACAGCCACACTGAGAGTGCGGCCGTGACAATCAGCGTCCATGCGTAGGTGGTGGAGTCGACACCGGCGAGTTGGAGAACCAGGAGGACGAGAGCCACCGTGCCCCATGCGGTGATCTCCGCCACATGGACAGTCCAGCGCCAGCTACCTCGATGAGCCGACTGACGCTGCCGGGCGAACGGCTTCATCCTCCTCGGGGATGTTCCTTCTCGCGTCCCCACATGACGCCCCACGAGCCGATCATCCCCCCACTCGAAGATCCATTTCCGTTATGACCACTCCAACTCAATCACCGACATCGATCACCCAGTATGGACTTTCGCTTCGAACACGGCCTTTCCTCTCCATGCTGGTGAGGTGCGCAAGCACTTGCTGGACCGCTACCGGAAGCAGAGATTCGGGGGTGTCCGTGTAGACATCCATGACTATGTCCTCGGCAGTGCGGGGGCCGGAATCCAATGCCGAGACGATCTGCCGTTCGCGCTCTGCCCGATGGGCGAGATAGCCCTCGATGACCTCGCGGCCCCCATCCAGGGAACGGAAGTGGCCCGGATAGATTCGGTCGATGTGGAAGTCGAGCAGTCTCGCGAGCGACGACAGATAAGCGTCCATGTCTCCCTCGGGTGGGGCTATGACCGCGGTCCCCTCGCCGAGGATGTTGTCACCCGCGAACAAACTGGCGCTGCCCTCCTGCAAGAAGCAGACGTGATCGGGGGCATGGCCGGGGGTGTGGAGAACCCGAAGGGGCGCGCCGGGAACGTCGATCATCTCCCCGTCCTCGAGGGGTCGCACGTCCACCCCGCCGGCGGGTTCGTTCCCGTAGGCGCAGACCGGCGCATTGGTTCGTCCGGACAAAGCCCGGACCCCACCGACATGATCGGGATGACGATGGGTGACCAGGATCGCGGACATCTCCCCCGCGGCGGCCGTTACGGCGTCCAGATAGAGCGCATCCTCGACTGCCGGGTGATCACGACCGTAGGGCCTGTTCCCACGACGTAGGTGTTCGTGCCGGGGCCGGTCATGAAACTTGGGTTAGGGGCGAGCACAACGTGGACCAAAGGAGAGGTCCGCACCGACACGACGCCCCCGGCCCCCGTCAGTGCGTCTCCCGCAACCGCGGCTTCCATCTCCGTGATCGTCGAATGAGCCTGCAGTCGCTGGAGCATCTCGATCGTCGGGGGCGCCATCAACGCACGGCCTTCGCCGAGATCGTCGAGCGCAAGAGCTGGAGTCACCCAGCGGCAACTCTCAACCTCGTCGGGGTCGGGAACCGGCTCCCAACGCGGATCGCCATGAGTGAGGAAGAAACGCGCGTTGAACCTGACCGGAGAACCGAGGGGCGTCACCCAGCTCCCGGCCGCGACCAGCCGGTCGGTTGCCAGCACTATGCCGAAGTCGAGACAGCGTTCGAGAAATCGCTGCGGATCCCCGGCATCCTCGGGGCGAAGCCGGTCGGTGGGCCCGTCCCCCGCGATGAAGCCGACCTCCTCGAACGCCTCCCTCAGGGCACAGACGAACAGGGCGAGAGCGAGGTCTCGTCTCTCCATCCCGAGCTGGGCCGCAGCCCGCTCCGGGCTCAACGCGGACGCGTCGGCCCATCGGGGGTCGAGGTCCGCGGACGCGACCGCACCTCCCGGGAACACGGTCGCGCCCCCCATGAAGCGCAGGTGCTGCGGCCGGACCGTCAGAAGCACCTCGGGTCCCGCCCGTCCCTCGCGCAGGACGACGAGGGTGGCCGCGTCCCGTGGCGCCTCTGCTTCCGTGGGTGTAGTCACGCTCGAGACGGTATGTTCTGCGGCCAGGTAAGTCGAAATCGAGGGAGGCACACGTGGGAGTCAAGTTCCTCACGGAGGAATGGGCCAGCACGATGACCGAGAGACTCAACTCCTCCGACGAGTTCAAGCAGGCCTCGTCCGGCCAGAGCGTCAAGCTGCAGCAGGTGGTCACGGACACGCCGGAGGGCGGAGAGGGGAAGTACTACTTCACTCTCGAGGGCGGCTCTGCCGAGGTGGGCGTCGGCGAGGTCACCGACCCGGAGGCGACCATCTCGCAGAACTACGAGACCGCGGTTGCGATCAACAAGCAGGAGCTGAACGCCCAGAACGCATTCATGCAGGGCAAGCTCAAGATCTCCGGCAACATGATGAAGCTCATGCAGTTGCAGGGCGTTTTCAACGCTATGCCCAAAGCCGTTTCGGACGTCGACGTCGAGTACTGACCGAAGCGTCCGGTCCACGGCCCCCTCATCTAGAGGGTCTTAATGCTTCTCAGTCGTGGAGCACTACAGCGCGGACGCGCGTCCAGCCGCGACTCACATACCGGAGCCTGCGGGCCGCGCGTCGCGACAGGTCCAGCACGTAGTCGCCGTCGTAGGGTCCTCTGTCTCGCACTGTGACCGTGACCGTTCGACCATTCGCGCGGTTCTCGACCCGAAGTCTCGTGCCGCAAGGCAGCCGTCTGTGCGCTGCAACCATCTTCCACGGCTGGTAGGTGCCCCCGCAGGCCATAGTCTCGCCCGCATAGATGTTCGAGTAATAGACCGCCTTACCTCTGATCACACGGTGGTGCGCGTATGCGACGGCAGTGATCGCAACGATAAGCGCACATGCCAGCACAACTACCTTCTTGATGCCCCTTGACCTCCCCGGTTCGCCGCCAACAAAAAGGAGCCCCAAAGGGCTCCAAAGAGGCGCGAAGTTAGCCTCGCATCACCGATTCGTCAAACGACCGCTTGGTTGCTGCGTTGTTGTCGAATACTCCGCCGTGTGCTAACGACGTGCGAAGCGCATTGTGTCGCCGAGGTTCGAGTTGCCCTCGAGGAAGTCGACTCCATTCACCTCGGCAGCGTGCGGACCCCTGTACTTCAGGATGTACAACCCGTTACGGACGTCCGTAACATAGATGAGGCCGTCCTGAATGACGGGGAAGCTCCACATGACGACCTTGTCCTGTCCCAAGCTCAATGCTGGGTCTTCGAGCAAGACGAAGGGCAGGGGCTCGGGCCTGAATTCGGCCGCCTGTTTGGGCTTCACGGGGTTGCTCAAGTCGATCGCCTGAAGTCCCCCTGCATGCCAGGTGAGGAGGGCGAGGTTCGGCGTGAGCGTGGGATTGTGAGCAGCGTAGCTCGATGAGGGCCGGGGCACGTCGGTCGTGCAGAAGTCGGGATCGTTCTGCGGCAGCTTGTACTCGGCCTTGACCTTGGGACGCGACGGGTTCCGGATGTCGAGCATGCGCACCCAGCCCCACGGGCAGCCGTGCCCGCCCAGCGCTTTGAGTGCCTCGCCGTAGACCTCGTCGGTCACGAGCGCATAAGGCTTACCGAACAGGGGGATCGCGCTGTGGGCGCCCGGCCCCGGCCACTTAGGCCGGTTCTTCGCCGGAGTCATCATCCGGAAGCGAGGCTTGCGTGCCCCTTCGGCGAAGTCGGAGGTGTCGATCATGAAGAAGCCACCAGTCAGGTATGCCATGGTGGCCCGCTTTCCGTTCGGGGAGAGGCTCAGCGAGTGGAGGCTCCCGTCGTTCATGGGGAACCTGGTCTTGCCGAGCTCCTTGAACTTCCCCTTGCGCGCGCCGGAGATATCGGTGACGAGAAGGGAGGTGGCGTCCGAGCCGGGGGTCGACATGAACATCAGCGCACGACCCCTTCGACTGGGGTCGTCCCACAAGTAGAACTCATGGGGGTTCTGCGAGGGCTTGTACTCCGCGACGAGCTTCGGCTTCGCCGCGCGCTTCCCCGAGATGTCGTAGAACCGGATGTTGTCTGCGACACGGCGCGGTGAGCACCAGTGGATCAGCTCGCTGCAGTTGGACCCCAGGTTCATCACGATCAGGAGGTCCTTCTCCGGCCAGATGCGCATCTCACGCGACGTCTCGCCCTCGTTTCCTTCCTGAGGAGGCCCGATCTCGTGAACGACCTCGGGAGCGGACGGCTTCGAGACGTCGACGACGTACACGCCCCGGTCCGGCTCTGGACCGTCCGTGCGACTTCCCACGTAGGCGTAGCGCCCTCGAACCGCAAGGGCGGCGTTCATGCCGCGGTTATTGAGCGCGTTGTGACCTACCTGCTTGAAAGATCCCTTTGCCCGCGCCGCAACGGCGACGGTCGTCTGAATCGACTCCGTCGTCGCATGAGCTGCTGCCGGAATCGCCAGCATGGAAGCTGCGACGACGATCTTCAGGATTCGATGCATAGCTCTCCCCGATGGCCAGCCTGCGAGTTCCGTCCGTCCTCTATGTCCTGGTTCGACGGAGGAGGGGGATGCCCTGCCCAGGGTCTAGTCGTCGGGGCCCGTTATCCCCACGTAGATCTTGGCTCCGGCCGCCCCGATCGCGGCAGACAGGAGCAGAGCCACGGCGGCTGTGTCCCACGGGATCCCGTCGTAGACACTGCCGGGGCGGGCGCGCCTCTTCCTCCTCGGTTGGGCAAGGGGGGCAGCGGGCTCGTCGGGGGCCGCAAGCACGGCGGACTCACGCAGCCGGGTCGTCGGACCGTCGTCGGGCATTGCCGGCGCGAGAGGAGACCAGACCGCGAACGTCAGGAAGGTGCAAACTCCCACGACGGCTCCTCGGCGTCTCATCGGCCAGGCCACCCGCGACCGGTCGCTCGCCGCGCCCGGAGTGAGCCCATGCGAGCGTTCTACACCCTCAGGACTCTAAGAATCTGGCTTCGGCGCCCTGCGTCCCGCCAGAACGCGGAGCTCGGCCCATTCGGCGCGGGACGTGACCGGTGCGTCGTAGAAGCTCGCCCCTATCAGCCTGTTGCGGTCGACCGCCCTGACGAAAGCACGCGTCGAGGACCGACCGGCATCCCCGCCGATGCCGCCTATGAGATGGATCGATCGCTTCACGTGTCTGGTTGCCCGGCGGACCCTACGGATCGCTCTGGTCGTGTATCCGAGCACCTCCTTGTAGCCCGATGCGTGGAAGGAGAAATAGCCCATCGGCACCAGGACGTCGAACCGCCGGGCGATACGGCCCCAGGGAAACCGGGGCCAATAGAGCGACGCCAGTGGATCAGGGGTGATGGCCGCAAATGGGAGGGCATTCCCGGCCTTCCTTCTGATCCGATCCGATAGCCGGAGCAGCCTCTCGTTACGCACCGAGACGTTGCTCACCTTTGTGGCCTCGATGTCGAGACCGAAGCCGTCGAAACGCTCACCACCCCTGCGGAAACGGATGGCTCGAATCGAGCGCCTGAGGTCCCGCGTCGGGCGGGAGAAAGACGGTACGTACCACGCGACCACCTCCATGTGCCGGCGGGGGGATGCTTTGATCGGCAGGGGCGCGACCACGAACAACACTAGGCAAGCCAACGCGGCTATGAGCGCGCGGTACCCACGGATGAGGGAATCAGGATCGGCCCGCAACACCCCTGGAAAGTTAGAGAAGCGCGACCCCGAAATCCACTACTCAATCAATGAAGCCCAGCGCTGGGATAATGCAACGGTATGGGATGGAGTCACGGGGTCCAGGAGGAGGCGCGTGAACCGGCAAGGACTCGTCACCGAGGCTCCGCCAACCTCAGTGGTCAGTGTGAGGTCTCAGTACCCGTGTCCCGGTTTGGCTTCGGTAGCTATGTCCCACCATCGCGGACCTTCCTAGGTTTGCCACGGGGCTGAGCCAGGGCTCCGAACTCCTTCGAGCGGTCGTGACGA
>JBOGXB010000025.1:0-27085 GCA_050694215.1 Actinomycetota bacterium | reverse complement strand
GTGTACGACCGTGAGCGCGGCCTCGAAGGACATCGACTCACCGGCGACTAATGCCGGGTACTCACCGAGGCTGTGGCCCGCGATCGCGTCGAAGCGCACACCGGCTTCGACGGTCCTCTCATAGCCAATGAGGCTCGCGACGAAGATCGCAGGCTGCGCGAGAGCGGTTGGAATCACGGCTCCCTTACGGCGTGCCGCGATCTCGACCCGCTTTCGCAATTCATAGCCGAGGATCTCCTCCGCACGTCCCGTGAGCTCGTGATCCTCGGGCAGAGACTCGAGGACCGTCCGAGCCGGTATGCCTTGACCGGGAAAGAGGGCGACGCGACCCCGCCTCATCGCACCTTCTCCTTGTCCAACGCGCGCCGAAGTTTGGCTCGTCCTCTGTGCAGCAGGATGCGGACGGCACCTGCCGTGCGCTTGGTGAGCTTGGCGACTTCGCCGATCGATAGCTCTTGCAGATATCGAAGGGTTACCGCCTCCCTCTGCGCGGGCGGCAGCTTCGCGACGCTGCGACGCACGAGATCCTGGTCCTCGCGCACGAGGACGAGAGAGGCCGGAGTAGGGGCAGGGTCTTCCTCCTCGGGTACATCCTCGAGGTGGACCGACATATCTCTTCGTTCTCTCCAAGTCACGACGGAGTTGCGGGCGATTCTGTAAATCCACGATGAGAAGGAACCTTCGCCCCTAAACGACTCAACCGAAGACAACGCTTTGAAGAACACGTGTGCCGTCAGGTCCTCTGCTACCGCGTCGCTGGGAACCTGCGATCGTATGGACCTGTAGATGGGGCAGACGTATCGTCGATACAGCTCGGTGAACGCGTCGACATCATCCGCTGCTCTCGACGCAAGCGCCTCGTCGGTGGCGACGCGCGGGTCGAGATCGACCTCGGGCAACGTCATGTAATTCCCGGACCTCCCTCTCTAGAGCTGAACGCGAACTGCTGCTGGCACCCATTCGTGCCTTCCCATATACAGACACGAGAAGATACGCGCGTGTTACCCGATAATCGCAATCTCTTTCACAGATTGCCAATTTGCGGCCGAGTCTCCGAACGACTGGTCAAGAAAGCTCCTCACCCAAGCGGACGTAAGCGGCGTCAACTAGAACGGGTGGTCAACTTCGGCCCGCCGAATGAACCTTTAAGGGTCAAACCCCAGCACTTGAACGCCAAGTCAAATAGGCGAGTACGCCGTGAGTAGCATCGATGCATATGGACACGGCGACGGAGACGACCACGGCCCCATCGCGGGTCGAGGAAACCGATGCAGACGAGGTCGCCGAACCGGATCGGCCCTGGCTCGTGATCTGCTGGAACGACCCGGTCAACCTGATGCCCTATGTGACCTGGGTCTTCCAGAAGCTGTTCGGCTACTCGCACGAGAAGGCCACCAAGCTCATGCTCGACGTCCACTACAAAGGGAGAGCTGTCGTGTCCAGCGGTCAGCGGGAGAAGGCGGAGCTCGACTGCTACCGGCTCCACGCTTACGGACTGTGGGCAACCATCTCCAAGAGCGAATGATGGACGCCACCTCGACGGGCAGGGGTTCCGTCGCCGTCCGTTTCACCGACGACGAGGCTGAGCTCCTTCGCGGACTACTGGCAGAGATGGGGACGCTGCTGGAAGCAAAGTCCAGTAGCGACCCGGTGGTCGAAAGGCTCCTCCCACGCGCCTACGAGGGGAAGGAGGAAGAAGCGAGCTATCGAGCCCTCGTAGGCGATGACCTCGTCTCTGCCAAGCGAGCCAACCTCCGAACGGCCAGCGAGATGCTGGGCCCGGAGGGCGCGGCAGAAGGGGAATTGTCGGAGGATGAAACCGACGCCTGGATGGCCTTGCTCACCGACCTGCGGCTCGCGATCGGGACCAGGCTCGACGTGACGGAGGAGAAGATGTCCGAGGACATCGATCCGGATGATCCGGATGCTGCAGCGCTCTCGGTCCTCCACTGGCTGGGGTGGGTGCAAGGAACCATCCTGGAGGCGATTGCGTGACAAGGCTTTCACCGGGTGATACGGCCCCAAACCTTGAGCTGCAGGATGCGGACGGAAAGACATGGCGTCTCTCGGAGCTGAAAGGCCAGAGGATCGTTCTCTACTTCTACCCCGCAGACGACACTCCGGGGTGCACGGTCCAGGCGTGCGACTTCCGTGACGGCATCGATGAGCGGACGAAAGCCGGCTATGTCGTACTGGGCGTGAGCCCCCAAGGCGCCGACTCAAAGAGGGCATTCATCGACAAGTACAGCCTTAACTTCCCGTTGCTCATCGACGAAGACACCGAAATCACGCGTCGGTACGGTGCCTACAAGGAACGCGGTGATTGGGAGGGTATCCCTCTAAGGGTAAACCGCTCGACCTTCGTGATCGACGAAGAAGGAGTGATCGAGCACGCTCTTTACGGCGTGAACGCGAGAGGGCACCGCGACGAGCTCAAGCAGCTGCTACAGATTGGCTCTTAGATGGTCGAGGTCCTCCGTCAAGCCCGACCAGGGAGTCTCGCAGATGACGGTGGGAGCTCCACCAGTCACCGCCTCGCGCACCATCTCGACGATCGAGTCGACTTCCATCTTGCCCGACCCAAAGTTGGCATGGCGGTCCGCACCAGTGCCGGGGTCGTCGCGCGAGCTGTTCGCGTGCACGAGGTCGATTCTTCCGGTTGCATCTAGGATCCGCTTTACGACGTCCGTCAGATCCTCGCCCGCTGCGTGAGCGTGGCAGGTGTCGAAGCAGAAGCCGACTTCGAACTCGGCGAGCATCTCCCACAGCTCGGCCAGGACGTCGACGTGACGCGTCATCGCGTTGGTTCCCCCGGCGGTGTTCTCGATAAGGATCGGGACCGGCGGCTCTCCCATCTCCTCGAAGACCTTCCACCAGCGACGGAACCCACGCTCGATCCCATCCTCAGAGTGTCCGCCGTGGACGATGACGGCGGAAGCGCCGATGGCCGCTGCCGCATCGAGCGTGTTGGCGAGGATCTTGCGTGACGGTATGCGCACGCGATTGTTGGGTGAGGCGACGTTGATCAGGTAGGGAGCGTGGACGTAGATCGGGATCGGAGACGCCTTTAGCTCCTCCTCGTCTGGTCGAGGAGGAGGTTTCTTCCATGACTGCGGGGGGCCGACGAACATCTGAAGGCACTCGGCCCCCACGTCCTGGGCCTCCTGCAGGGGCTTGTCGCCGGGGACATGCGCTCCGAGAATCATGCCTTGACGATAGCCCTCACGAGTCACACCGGGCGGCGAGGGCTCGGTCGGGTGCTTGCCCCGGTCGTCTCGTTAGAAGAAGATGCGGCCCATGAAACTCCTGAGAGACGTGGCGATCCGTCATCTGTTGACCGTCGACCCCGCGGCGAGCCTCCGTCGCGCCGCCAAGGTCATGACCGATCGAGGTGTGGGTTGCGCAGTGGTCGTGGAGAAGGAGAAGGTCGCAGGCATAGTGACCGAGCGCGACATACTCCGCGCCGTCGCCGACGACAAGACCATGGACGACGCAAAGGTCGAGGACGTGATGACCCGCGACGTCGTGAGCGGCGCTCCGGGATGGGAGATCGTCAGGGCCGTCAAGACGATGACCGAAGGCGGTTTCCGCCACCTTCTCGTCATGGAGATGGACGATCCCGTTGGAATCGTGTCGCTTCGAGACCTGATGGACTCGATGGTCGAGCTGGCTCAGGAAGAGGACGCCTCAACCGACTCGGTCTGAGCCGCTAGACCCTCCAGCAGGTCCCTCTGCATCCTCTTCAGCCTTCGCGTCAGAAAGAAGGAGAGGACCCGGCCGGACAGACCCGCCGGTAACTCGGAGACGATGCTGTGCTTCACCACTGCACCGTTCAAGCTCGGGCTTATCTCGTAGCGCACGCGCATCCTCACGCCCACGATGACATCTTGCTCGTAGGAAGAGTCCTCGACCTCGATCGCCGTGCTGGCGCCGTCGACCTCGAAACCCAGCAATCGAGCCTGCCCCGACACGACGTCCCCGCTGGAGATGCGTTCCCGTCCGTCGGTAGTGAGGATCTCCGATTGCCACCGAGGCCAGGTTGCCGGAGCCAGGATCGTGCTCAGGAGGATCTCGGGAGGGCTCGCGATCTCGCGACGGGACTCCGTCACGAAGGTGCGTCGGCGTGCGGGGGGGCTCTTCACCCGGGCAGTGTAGGCGGAGCACCCTATTAATCTCTTCCCATGGTCCCTCCCCGACTGGCCATCGCGGCCGGCAATCTGCTCGGAACCCAGGCCGCAGCCAACGTCGCGCGTCTGGGCGGCAATGCAGTCGACGCGTGCCTCGCCTCCGCCGTCATGGGGTGGGTTGCAGAGCCTTTCTTCGCCTCGGTCGGGGGGTCCGGTTTCATCGCCGTACGGTCACCAGACGGCACGGTCGAGGTCATCGACGGCAACAACTCGATGCCGTACACACAGCCTGACCAACCTGGACAGGGGATGCGGAGGATCTTCCTCACCGACTACGCCGACGGCATCTACATGGGCATCGGCGGAGGGTCGGTCGCTGTGCCTGGGGTGCTTGCAGCCATGCGCGCGGCGTGGGAACGCCACGGTCACATCGAGTGGGAAGCGCTCTTTCAGGACGCGATCGCCGCCGCGCGCGGCGGTTTCCCCTTTCCCAAGGTGTCGGACTACTACCTGTCCTGCACGTACCAACAGATCTGGTCCAAGTACGAGGAGTCGCGTGCCACCTTCGCGGTTGACGGGAGACCGATGCGAGAAGGAGAGAAGCTCGTCCAGCCGGAGCTTGCCGAATCGCTCGATCTCATAGCACGAGAGGGCCCGGAGGTCTTCTATGGGGGGGAGCTGGGACGAGAGATCGTCGACACGATCGCGAGAGATGACGGTTTCCTCGTCCTGCCGGACCTCAAGGGCTACACGCCGGAGGTCCGCTCGCCCATCTCGACCCGCGCGTTCGGATGGACGGTGGACTCGAATGCGCCTCCCGCAGTCGGTGGCGCAGTCCTCGTCCATATGTTGACGCTGCTCGACGAAACCGATCTCACCGATCCCGTGGAGCGTCTGCGCGCGATCGTCGAAGCGCAGCGCGCCGCGGTTGGATACAGGCGCGAGCGTTACCAGGATCCGACCGGAATCGCTGCGGCATTCGCGGAAGCGCTGGACAAACTCGATTTCTCGCGCCGTTCCTCCGAGACGACGCATACGTCCTCGGCGGACGCCGACGGCTACGCGTGCTCGCTGACGGAATCGAACGGCTACGGCGCGGGCCTAAACGTGCACGGCGTGCTGCTCAACAACACGCTGGGAGAGGAAGAGCTGAATCCCCTCGGCCCCCACCGGCTTCCGCCCGGCTCGAGGTGCCACTCCAACATGGCGCCGACGGTTGCCTCTGGGCCCGATCGAACGGTTGCCCTTGGATCGCCGGGCGCGGATCGAATTGTCGGAGCGATAGCCCAGACATTCATCAGGATCGCGGTCGACGGTGACGGCCTCGAGGACGCGGTGGCCGCACCTCGCGCCCACATCGACCCTCGGGCCGAAGGCGAGACGCTCTGCTTCGAGCCGGGGTTGCCCGGCGACCGCCTCCCGTACATCCAGCGTCCATATGACGAGCTGCACATGTACTTCGGAGGGGTTCAGGCCGCTTCCGTGACCTCGGATGGGTCGGTCGAGGCGGCCCACGACCCTCGTCGATCGGGAGGAAGCACACTAGTCTGATTCGTGTCCGCGCACGGGCCCACCGGAGAAAGGAAAAACAGTGGCCAAGCTCTTCTCGATCAAGCCGGCACTAAGCTTCAAGGGTCGTAAGTTCAAGGGCATCAGGGGTTTCGCCGGAAAGCCCTTTCATCCCCCCCTCACCGACATCCCGGTGGCGGCCTACGTCCTCGCAGCAGCGTTCGACCTCATCTCCTACTATTCGTACCGGTTCGTGAGCGAGACGAGCACCATTGCGAGGGACTTCTTCATATCGGGCACGCACGTCCTCGTCGCTGGTCTGATCGTGTCGGTGCCCACGGCCCTGACGGGGTTCTGGGACTGGCTGAAGTCGACACCAAAGCGCACTCAGGCACGGCGCACTGCGAACTGGCACATGACGGTCATGTTCACGGTGACGGGCATCGTCGCTCTCGACATCCTCGTGCGGCTCGCGAACTGGGAGGCGGGCTACGCGGAGCTCGCGGTCTTGATCCTGTCGCTCGTCGCCGGGGGGCTGGTGGCGTTCGGTGCGCTGTATGGGGGTCAGATGGTCTACGACTTTGCGTTCAACGTCGAGCAGGACTTCGACCATGCCTACGAGGAGTCCGAGACCGACCGAGTCCCGGGAGCCGCGGAGTAATTCCAGTCTCTAGCTCCTAGACGGCGAAGCGAATGTTGATCACGTCGCCCTCCTGGACTGTGTAGTCCTTGCCCTCAACGCGCATGGCCCCCCGGGCCTTGGCCGCGTCCCACGACCCTGCCTCGACGAGCGCGTTGTAACCGACCACCTCGGCGCGGATGAACCCGCGCTCCAGGTCGGTGTGGATAGTTCCCGCGGCCTCGGGAGCTTTCGCCCCGCGCGGAACCTCCCACGCGCGCGACTCGTCTTCTCCCGTCGTGAGAAACGTGATGAGATCCAGCGCACGGTAGCAGGCCGCGATCACCCGCTCGAGCCCCGGCTCCTCGACGCCGAAACCGGCAAGCAGCTCCGCGGCTTCCTGCGAGCTCATGCCTGCGACCTCTGCTTCGAGAGACGCGCTGATCGCGATCGCGCCCGGTAGCCCGGGCGGCACTGCGCCGCCCTCCTGAATGTTCGCGACGACGATCCACGGCTTGAGGGTGAGGGGGGCGTAGCCGCGCAGCAGCCTTAGTTCGTCCTGGCCGAGCTCGGCCCCCCTCAATGGTCGCTCGGAGTCGAGCAGCTCATGAGCCTTCTCCAGCCCCTCGACCTCTGCTTTGCCTTCGCCCTTCCCCCTGGCTCTCTTGCGGGCCTTCTCGAGACCACTCTCGATATTGGTGAGGTCGGCAATCACCATCTCGGCCTCGAGCGTCGCCAGATCTCCCGCAGGATCGGCGTCCGGGCCGAAGGCTCGAACGACCATGCACAGCGCATCGGTCTGCCGGTACTCGGCGATCCCTTGAGCGGTCAGTCCGCCGGGGACGTCGACGAAGCGCACCTTCGCGGGAACGATCTTCTTTGAGGACTCGATCCGGGCGAGCACTGCGAGACGTGGATCGGGAACCTCGACGACCGCCTGGTTCGACCGACCTCCGGCAGCTCCCGAGCGGGTGAGCGCGGTGAACAGGGTCGTCTTCCCCGAATACGGGAGCCCGACGATACCCACGTCTCGCATGTTCGTTGCAGGTTAGCGTCAGCCCGATGGACAGCCGGCCCTCAAATCCTCCAACAAATTGAGCCAGGAAATCAATTTCTCAGAGGATTTGGCTAAAGCGCGTCACACACCGGCTACAGGATGCGGGCGCCGAGGGCGCTCGCTACCAGGTCGACGGCGAGGAGTCCCGTCTCGTCGGCGAGGTCGAGCACGGGGTTGACCTCCACGACCTCCATCGACGTCATGAGCCCGGACTCGGCGATGAGCTCCATCGCAAGGTGCGCTTCCCTGTAGGAGAGACCGCCTCGAACGGGAGTTCCGACCCCCGGCGCGATCTCCGGATCGCATACATCGACGTCCAGGGACAGATGCACCGACGATGCTCCCTCGACGACGTCGAGAGCCTGGTGGATGACGGCGGCGACACCGCGCCGGTCGATGTCGGACATGGTGAAGACGCGCAGTCCCAGGTCCCGGACGAGCTCCCTCTCGCCGGGATCGAGCGACCTGACGCCGATCAGGACGACACGATCGGGATCGACCCACGGAGGCTCGTGCATTCCGCCGCCGAAGTCGAACCCGCACGCTCCGAGCGCGGCGGCCAGCGGCATCCCGTGCACGTTTCCCGTCGGCGACGTACTCGGCCGGTTCAGGTCTCCGTGTGCGTCGAGCCAGAGCACGGCTCCGGTCCCCGAGACGGACACGATGCCCGCAAGAGTTCCCATGGCGATCGAATGATCGCCGCCTAGCACCAAGGGCATCCGCCCGGCGCGCGCTATGTCGGCGACGCTCTTGGCGATCTGCGCACATGAAGCCAGGATCGCCTGCAGGTAACGAGCCCGCTCGTCTTCCTCGGACGCCACCTCGGGTATCTCGGCGGCGACGTTTCCCCAATCCTCGACGGAGACGCCGAGACGCTCGAGACGCTCGGAGAGCCCGGACAGACGGATCGCGCTGGGGCCCATGTCGACCCCGCGACGCGCCGCCCCGAGATCGAGAGGGGCTCCGAGGATGGCTACCTCCCTCGTTCCCTCGACGTCCTCCTCAGCCACCGGCTTTTTCCTCCTCCGGCGCGTCCTCCTCGCTCGCTTCGTTCGGAGGGTCGTTGGTCCCGCCCGCGAACGACTCGATGCCGGCGCCCTCCTCGGCCTCGAGCCGGTCAGCATCCGGAGCGGTGATGAGCAGCGATAGGACCGTCGTGGACGCGAGGACGACCACGATGACAAGGAGCGACAGCTGGACGGGGATCTCGACATGGACCGCCTCGAGCAGCATCTTCGTGCCGACGAAGGCCAGCACGATCGCAAGTCCGTACTTCAGCAGGTGGAATCGGTCGATGAAGTCCGCGAGAAGGAAGTACAACGCCCGAAGACCCAGGATCGCGAAGACGTTCGAGGTCAGGATGATGAACGGATCGTCCGTGATCCCGAAGATGGCAGGTATCGAGTCGACGGCGAAGACGATGTCGGTTATCTCGATGAAGATGAGGACGATGAATAGAGGCGTCGCGACTCGCTTGCCGTTCTCGATCGTGAACAGCTTCTGCCCGTGGAACCTCGTCGTCGTCGGCAATCTCCTCTTGGCGATGTTCAGGATTGGGTTTTCGTCGGGATGGACCTCTTGGGTACTGATGGCCAGCCGCACCGCTGTGATGATCAGGAAGGCTCCGAAGACGTAGATGATCCACTCGAACGTGTTGATGAGGCTCACTCCCGCGACGATGAAGAGACCTCGGAAGATCATGGCGCCGAGGATCCCGTAGAAGAGGACCTGGTGCTGATACGAGAACGGCACCTGGAAGTACGTGAAGATCAGCACGAACACGAACATGTTGTCTACGGACAACGAATACTCGAGGAGATAGCCGGCGACAAACTCCGTCCCGCTATCCGTACCCTTCCAGAAGAAGACGATCACTCCGAATACGAGCGCCAAAGCCACCCAGATGCCCACCCAGATCGACGACTCCCTGGGGGTGGGCTCGTGCTCCTCCGCGTGAAAGAAACGAAGGTCGATTAAGAGCATCGCGATGACGAAGGCGATGAAACCTACGTACAGGTACCAGGGGACCAACGTTCCTCCATTCCCGTAGGGTTCCTAAACGCAAATCAACCGACGGAGGGCAAGGGATGCATCTTCGAGCATCAAGAATAGTGGTGCTCGCCGCCCTGCCGTTGATCGCGCTACAGGCGTGTGACGGCGGCCTCTCTAAGGAAGAATTCATCGAGGCGGCGGATGAGATCTGCGCCGAGGCCGACGAGAGGTCGCAGGATCTCGAACCCCCGACGAATCCCCAGGCGCTGAGGGAGTTCGTCGAGCGCGCCGAGAGGATAACAAGGCAACTCGTCGACGGCCTGCGCGAGCTCGAGCCTCCGGGGGGTGACGAGGACACGATCGAGCAAATGATCGGCAAGATTGAGGAGGCCATCGGCTACCTGCCGGGGATCGAGAGGGCGGCGCGGCTCTCAGACGTGGCGGCGATCCAGCAGTTGGGCGCACGACTGCAGGCGGCCGCGTCGGAGGCCAACAGGCTCGCGCGCGACTACGGGATGAAGAACTGCGGTCGGGCCGCTCCCTCGGCACCCGGAGGGGGTTGAGTCTGACAACCCGGCCTCCGATCCCACGCGAGCTTGCGGGCATCGCGCTGGCCCTTGTATCCGCGGTCGCGTTCGGCACGCTCGCCATCTTCGGGAAACTGGCGTACCGGGAGGGGGCCGAGCCGCTTCCGTTGCTCGCAATCCGCTTTGCCTTCGCCTCCGTGCTTCTAGCCGGGTACGTCCTCGTGACGCGCCGGCGTCTCCTCTTGCCGCGACGAGAGCTGGTCCAACTCAGCGCTCTGGGTGCTCTTGGTTACGCTGGTGAAACCGTCTTCTACTTTTCCGCATTGCAGCGTGCAACCGCGGCAGTCGTGAGCTTGGTGTTTTACAGCTACCCGATCTGGACGGTCCTCATCGGGTTCGCGACGAAGCTGGAGCCGTTCCGCAAGCAGCTGGTTATCGCTCTGGCACTGGGAACGGGAGGGGTGGTGCTGATCTTCTCGGTGCCGTCGGGTGGATTGCTCGGCCCCCTCCTCGCCCTCGCCGCCGCCATCACAGTCGCCATCTTTTTCCTGGCGACGCAGCTGGTGATAGGCAACGTCGACCCCGTGTCGAGCGCGATGTGGACTGCCATCTCGGCCGCGCTTGCCCTTGGGATCGCCGCCTTCGCGGCAGGTGATTCGCTGCCATTCGATGCCTTGCCGCACGCATTCGCGCTGGGTGTGGCTACCGCCGTTGCGTTCGCAACCGTTTACGAGGCGATCGTAAGGATCGGTTCCTCCAGAGCCTCGGTTGCAACGATGCTCGAGCCAGTCACGACGATCGCGCTCGCGGCGATGTTCTTGGGCGAACGGCTGACGGTACGAGTCCTGATCGGAGCCACACTGATCATCGCCGCGCTGCCGCTACTCGCGCTGACGCGCAAAGCCGAGCCCCTGACTGCGGCAGACAGCCTTTAGGTTGTTAGTGGTTGTCGAACCGGGATTGTCAGACAGTTGTCAGACAGTTGTCAGACAAGGGCCGGGCCACACATATCCAAACAGCATTTGCCTCGAGAAGACCGGCCCGAACGGGAGGTTGCAGGAACGGCCGTCAGGAACCAGGCGAGCGCACCGCGAGGATCGACTCGATCTCGTCGAGGTCCTTCTCCTCGAGCGTGACGTCTCCGGCGGCGGCGTTGTCCCTCACGTGGTCGGCGGAGCGCGATCCGGCGATCGCTCCGGTTACTCCGTCCTGATGGAACGCCCATGCGAGAGCAAGCTGAGTCAAGCTCACACCGATCTGTTTCGCGGTGGGACGTAGCTCCTCCACCACGTCGACGTTGTCCTCGAACTTGCCGGGCACGAAGAGGTCCTCGTAGTAACCGACGCCGTGGCCTCCACCACGCCAGTCGTTCTTCCCGAACTTCGTGTCCTTCGTGAACCTTCCCGTAAGCAGGCCGTAAGCGAGGGGGCCGTAGCAGATGACCCCCGTACCGTTCGATTCGCAGAACGGGAAGAGGTCGTCGCGGCCCCTTCGCATGAGCATCGAGAATTGCGGCTGCAGGGAGTCGATGTGCCGGATCCTCTCGCACCTCTCTATGAGCTTCCGGCCGAAGTTGGAGACGCCGATCCAGCGGACCAAACCGTCTTCCACAAGGGAAGCCATCGCCTCCCACGTTTCCTCGATGGGGATCTTTCGATCCTGCCAGTGAAGCTGCATGAGGTCGATCCGCTCGCGCCCGAGCCTGCCAAGGCTGGCTTCCGCGGCCGACCGCACGCCCGCCCTGTGCAGGCCACTGCCCGCGGGCTTCGGGGCGACCTTCGTGAACACCAACACCTCGTCGTGCCCTGTAACGGCCTCGCCGACGAGCTCCTCCGAACGGCCGCCCCCGTAGACCTCGGCCGTGTCGATCCAGTTGACGCCCGCATCGATGGCTACCCGCATCGCCCTGAGGACCTCGTCGTCGGGCGGGTTGTCGCCCCAGGCCATGCCGCCGGCCTCCCAGCTCCCGTAACCCACGACCGAGATGTCCGGGCCTCCGCTTCCGAGCTTCCGCGTCCTCACTCAAACCTCCCAATTGCATCCGTCGGTACTTTGCCTGCGGGCTGAACCGTACCCAACCCATGTTGTTCCCCGGGGCCATGGAGGTTGAAGAACCGCGTAACCCCGGGGACCTCAGCCCTTCGAGTGATCCCAGGAGGCGATTCGCCGGGACACGAGTCGAAGGATCACGCGCTTGGCGGACTGCTGCACTATGCGTTGCGCCGCACCCTCGTCGATCGGGATGCCCGTCCGAGGAAAGAAATAGCGCTCGTAGATCTCGCGTCCCAGATCGAAGACCTCGTCTCGATTGTCGATCACCACCCCCATGCCCCTGACGAGCACGCCCCTGAGGTCCTCGTACGGCTCACCCTTCTCCACGAGCAGTGCCGCATGCGGGTCCCTAACGACGTTGCGCGCCTTCTGGCTCTTTGCGTAGACCCACATGTCGAACTCGAAGGGCTCCTCGTGGACGCGAGGTAGGTAGTAGATGCCGACGGAGTGCGGAAAACCCTTCCGATCCATGGTCGAGAGGATGCCGACGTGTGGTCCCTCGAGGAAGGTGGCGACGTCCTCGATGCTCATGGACAGATCAGGCCGAGGGCTCATGCGCCGAGACTAGGCTGCCCTGCTAGCCTGCCGCGGTGCTCAAGAGATGGCTCGCGGTCCCCGTAGCCGCCGTCGTCGCGGGAGCCATCATCCTCGTGTGGAACTCGAGGGACGACGCGGCCTCGCCGGCAGGGGCGCTCGCCGAGGAGGAGAGGGCGTTCGACACGAACGACCCCGTCGAACGCGGCTGCGGCCTCGATGATAGGGAGCTGGTCCGGATCTGGCGCGGCTACCACCGGGTCCATTCCGAGGACGTTACGACCGTTCCCCTCCCGCCTAACTACTCGGGCTCCTTCGGGGTGACGAGCCACTCCGGGCCGTGGGACTACGTACAGACGGTCCCACTCGTTCTGTACGGACCGGGGCAGATCTCGGCCAACGGCCCTGTGGACGAGTTCGCCAGCATCACCGACGTCTACCCCACCGTCGGCGAGATGGCCCGCGTCGACCTCCCGGGACGCGCGGGACGCACGCTCGAAGAGGCCCTGGAGGATGCCGCCGAGCCCCCCAGGGTCGTCGTCGTCGTGGTGTGGGACGGCGTCGGCCGCAACGTGCTCGAGCGATGGCCCAACCGGTGGCCGAACCTTGCTCGCATGGAGCAGGAAGGCACCTCGTACCTGCGAGCCACGGTGGGCTCCTCGCCGTCGATCACTCCCGCGACCCATTCGAGCCTCGGTACCGGCGCGTTCCCCCGAGACCACGGGGTCACTGCGATCGCTTATCGCACCGCCACTGGAGAGGTGCGGCAGCCGTTCGCGGACAGGAATCCGAAAGACTTGAAGCTCACGACATTCGCGGACGAGATCGACCGCGCCCTCGGCAACGAACCGCTCGTGGGAATGCTCGCATGGAAGTCCTGGCAGATGGGGATGATGAGCCACGGCACGCAGCTCGAGGGCGGGGACGCCGACCTCCTTGCTCTGATCGGGGGCACGGAGAAGATCAGAGGAAACGACGCGTTCTACGCGACCCCGCAGTACTTCACGGGTGGCTTTCCGGGCCTCGACAAGGCCCTGGATGCCGCCGACCTCGACGATGGCAAATCCGACGGCGCCTGGAGAGGGCACGAGGTAGAGCTCCACGACAATCCCGGATGGGTCCGCTACCACACGAGAGCGTTGCTCAAGATGATGAAGCAAGAGGGGTACGGCGCCGACGAAGTCACGGACCTTCTGTTCACCAACCTGAAGATCACCGACATAGTGGGCCACCAATACTCGATCGACTCGCCCGAGATGGGAGCGGTGCTCGAGGCCCAGGACGAAGCGTTGGGCGAGCTGGTCGATTACCTCGATCGCGCGGTCGGCAACTACACCGTGATAGTTACCGCCGACCACGGCCACACCCCTTCGGCGCGCCGGACGGGAGCCTGGCCGCTTATGCAGGGCCAGCTGAAGGACGACATCGACGCCCGCTTCGGGACGAAAGACCGCCCCCTGGTCGATGAGACGAGCGCGGTCGGCCCCTTCCTCAGCCGGGACGCGATGGAAGACCTCGCGGTGACCCCCGGCGAGGTCGCGGAGTTCCTCAACGACTACACCATCGCGGACAACTCCCCCGGTGAGCTCCCAGAGCCGTACGCGGACAGAGGCGATGAGCCGGTCCTTGCCGCTGCCTTCCCCGGGGGCCGCCTCGACGAGATCATGCGATGCAGGTTCGGCTCTGCCGAGCCGCCCGACGGCCTGAAGGCTTGAGCCGACATAGGCTCTTCTGTCATGAAACGGGGATTGGTGCTCGGTGGAGGAGGCCTGGTCGGGATGGCCTACCACGCCGGCGTCCTGAAGGCGCTCGAGGATCAGGGGCTCGATTTATCCGGCGTCGACGTCATCGTCGGCACCAGCGCCGGCTCCGTGATCGGCTCCTACCTCGCCTCCGGCTGGGACATGGGCGACTTCTACGCCTATGCGCAGTGGCAACACCCCGAGGCCGAGCCGGACCCAAACGAGCAGCGCCGAGAGGTCAGAAGCATCTTCACTCCGCTGTCTCGGACGCGCGGAGAGCGCGTCCGCCGGGGCCTCGGCTCGCTGTTCGCCGCCGCGGCGTCGCGAGGCTATCTACGCCGCGCCCTTACCGGCGGTCGCATCCCGGCGTCGGCGCTGAGGCGCGCCTTCCCGTCCGGCCTCTACTCAACGACGGAGACGCGCCTCCGATTCAGCGAGGATCTCCCCCAGGAGTGGCCGCGGCCCGGCCTCTATCTGTGCACGGTCGACCTCTACACGGGAGAGAGAGTTGCCTTCGGGCATCCGAGCGCTCCTCCCGCACCCCTGCCCGACGCGGTGCTCGCCTCGACCGCGATCCCCGGAGTCTTCCCACCGGTTCGGATAGGAGACAGACAGTTCGTAGACGGAGGAGTCGCCAGCGCGACCTCGTTGGACCTGGCAACCGACGATGGGTGCGACGTGATCCTCTGCGTGGCCCCTCTTGGATATCTGAACGACGGCGTGGTTGCCGCGAGCGAGCCCAGGCTGTGGGCGCCGATGCTCATCCGCTCACTGTTCGCGCGCGCTCTGAGCCGCGAGGTGAAAGAGGCCCGCGCCAAAGGTGTCCAGGTCTTTGTGATACGGCCGTGGCTCACCGAGCTGCGCTCACATGGAACGAATTCGATGCGTCACTTCGATCGAGCTGTTTTTTCAGAGGACGCGCGCCGGGGCACATTGCGGTTGCTGCGCGAGAACGTCGATCATCCCGTCCTCGCTTCGTTCAAAGCGGGGGCGGACGAGGAAAGGGCCGGCTAGGGATGGGGCACTAGTGGGGAGCGCACTCGACGGTCTCAGGCGGGTCGCGGAGTTCGCCCACCCCTCTACCCTGCTCCAGCTACAGCGGGCCGGCGCGCTCAGCCCCATGGCCCCGCTCGCGATCGCCAGATCTCTACCCTGGCTGCTCGGGCGGGGACCGTCGCTCGGGATCATCAGTCGCATGAACGCAATCGTCGTCGGGGACAAGCCGGCCGTCCACGACCGCGACGGGACCCTTACTTGGGAGGAGCTCGATCTTCGCTCCAATCAGGTTGCAAACGCGCTGCACGACGCGGGCTTGCGCGGCAACGACAGGGTCGGAATGTTGCTTCGCAACGGCAGGGAGATGTTGGAGCTCATCCTCGGAGCTCAGAAGCTCGGGATCGTCGCCTGTCCGATGAATACCTGGGCGAAGCCAAAGGAGTTGGAGGCAACACTCGATGACGCCGGGCTTGCCCTCGTCGTCTATGACACCGCCCACTCCGAGCAGGTGGAGAAGGCGGACACGGGAGGCCTCCATCTCCTCCATGTCGGCGCCGACGGCGACGCCGTGACGGGGTCCGACCCCTACGAGGATTACGTGCGAGAGCATTCCTCGGCCCCCCCGTCCCCTTTCACTCGCGACCGAGGGTCGGCCAAGGTGATCATCCACACCTCCGGCACCACGGGGAAACCGAAGGGGGCATCTCGTGACGCATCGTCCACCGGCATCGGTCCACTGACTCACGTCCTCTCGGTCGTCCCATACCGGCGCGACGACGTCATCTACTGCCCGGCTCCGTTGTTCCATTCGTTCGGCCTGTTCACGTCGATCGTTACGATGATGCTTGGGTCGACGCTCGTGCTCCCGGACAGGTTCGACGCTGAAGGCTCACTCGAGATGATCGAAAAGCATGGCGCGACCGCGGCCAGCTTCGTCCCAGTGATGATCAAGCGCATCCTGTCCCTCGATGACGACGTCAAGTCCCGTTACGACCTGTCGAGCCTGAGGATCGTCATGGCCAGCGGCTCGGCCATGTCCTCCGATCTGCGCAAGGCTGCGATGGACCTGTTCGGGGATGTTCTCTACGACCTCTACGGGTCCACCGAGGTCGGCTGGGTTGCGATCGCACGGCCCGAGGACATAAATGCAAATCCAAAGTCGGTCGGCAAGCCGGTTCCCGGCACCGAGATAGCCGTTTTCACGAAGGACGGCGAGAGGGCACAAATAGGTGAGGTCGGCGAGCTCTTCATCAAGTCGGATGTCCACTTCGAGGGCTACACGTCGGGAGAATCGAAGGAGGAGCGAGATGGGTACATGTCCATCGGCGACCTCGGCAGACTCGACGAAAAGGGATTCCTGTTCATCGAGGGCCGGGCCGACGACATGGTCGTGATCGGTGGGGAGAACGTCTACCCGATCGAAGTCGAGGAGGTCATCGAGTCGATCGACGGCGTGTCGGAAGCGTCCGTTCTCGGGGTGAAGGACGAAGAGTATGGAGAGGTGCTTGCGGCATTTGTCGTGGGGAACGCCTCCGAGGAGGACGTAATTGGAACGTGCACGCGCGACCTCGCCTCGTTCAAGGTCCCCAAGAGGGTCGAGAGGATCGACGAGCTGCCGCGCACGAGCACGGGCAAGGTGTTGAAGAGAGAGTTGATCAAGAGCCTCGAGGGGGCCGAGGAACTTGACGACTAGGCTTTAACCATGCCCTCGTTCACCTACGACGGGTTCCAGATCGCCTTCGAACAGCGCGGGCCGAGGATGGCCGCCCGGCCGATCGTCCTGGTCCACGGGCTGCTCCTCCCCCGCACCCATCACTATCCGCTGGCGGACGCTCTCGGCGAGCGAGGCAATCGTGTCATCCTCATCGATCTCTTGGGCCACGGGGAGAGCGACAAGCCCAAGCACTCGCGCCATTACTCGATGGAGATCTTCGGTCGGCAGGTCGTGGGTCTCCTCGACTACCTCGACATCGGCGAAGCGGTGATAGGCGGAACGTCCCTCGGCGCAAACGTGACGCTCGAGGTGGCCGCGCACGCGCCGGAGAGGTGCAGGGGGTTGTTCATCGAGATGCCGGTGCTGGAGAGGGCCGCGCCGGCTGGAGGAGTGATATTCCTTCCGCTGACGATCGCCTACGCACAGGCGGCGGGGGTCCTCGAGATGTTCGCAAGGCTGGCCGCCCGCATCCCGCGGGGATCCTCCCTCTACGTCGACGTCATCCTGGATGTCCTGGCGCGTGACCCCATCCCCTCGGCCGCCGTCCTGCATGGGATATTGACGGGGCGACTGGCTCCCCACCCCGACGACCGTCAGAAGATCGACATCCCCACTCTGATCATGGGGCACGAGCGCGACTTCCTTCATCCCTTCAGCGACTCCGAAGCGCTTGCGCGCGAGCTCCAGAACTGTGAGCTCGTTCAGGCGAACTCTTTCTTCGAGCTCCGCTTTCCACCGAACCGGCTGTCCGACAAGATCTTCCTCGACGAGGCCTGGTCCTGAGCCCGAACAAGCTTCCCGATCCTTGCATCGTCGTGATCTTCGGTGCATCTGGGGACCTCGCGGGGAGAAAGCTCTTTCCCGCCCTCCACAACCTGCAGGTGGAAGGTCACCTCCCGGACAGCTCCGCGGTGGTCGGGACGTCGCGCACGACGTTCACCCACGACCAGTATGCGACCGACGCGCGCCGTGACATCGAGAAGTACTCGAGGCTGGCGCCGACCGACGACACGTGGGATCTGTTCGGTAAGGACATCTACTACGTCCCCGGCGACGTAACCGACCCCGATCTGTATGCCCGGTTGAAGGAGCAGCTCGAGCAGATCGACTCCTCCAACGGCACCGGCGGCAATCGGGTCTGGTACCTGGCGACGCTGCCGCGCTTCTTCGTGGAGATAACGGAGCAGATCGGAAAGTCCGGGCTGCTCGACACGCCCGGGTGGCACCGGCTCGTCGTCGAGAAGCCGTTCGGTCACGACCTGGCCTCTGCGATGGAGCTCAACGAGACGGTGCGCTCGGTCTTCTCCGAGGACCAGATCTTTCGCATCGACCACTACCTCGGAAAGGAAACCGTCCAGAACCTGTTGATCTTCAGGTTTGCGAATGCCATATTCGAACCGATCTGGAATCGTCGCTATATCGACCACGTTCAGATAACGGTGGCCGAGGACCTCGGGGTCGAGGAACGAGCGGGGTTCTACGAGGGAGTCGGAGCTCTCCGAGACGTGGGCCAGAACCACCTGCTTCAGCTCCTCACGTTGATCGCGATGGAGCCCCCCGTGTCGTGGGACGCGGACTCGATCCGCAGCGAGAAGGTCCAGGTGCTGCGAGCAGTGCGTCGCCTGTCCGTGAGCGAGTGTGGAGTTCTGACCGCGCGCGGCCAGTACGAGGGATACCGGGAGATCGAGGGCGTCGCCCCTCGGTCCTCCACCGAGACGTTCGTGGCGATGCGCCTCTTGATCGACAACTGGCGGTGGGCGGGTGTCCCCTTCTACCTGCGCACGGGCAAGCGAATGGCTACGACGGCCACCGAGATCGCGATCCAGTTCCAGCGCGTTCCGCATCTGTTGTTCGAAAGGACCGCGGTGGAAGAGATCCAGCCGAACGTACTGGTGATCCGGATCCAGCCCGACGAAGGGATCTCTCTCACGTTCGGCACCAAGGTTCCGGGCCCCGAGGTGAACGTGCGCACGGTGGACATGGACTTCTACTACGAGCAGGACTTCCCATCTGGGAGCCCGGAGGCTTACGAGCGGCTGCTGCTGGACTGCATGCTCGGGGAAGCGACCCTGTTCACGCGCTCAGACGAGATCGTGCAAGCCTGGCAGATCGTCGACCCAATCCTGCAGCACTGGGCGCAGGGAGGGAGGCCCGGCGTCTATCCCCCGGGTTCGTGGGGACCGCACTCTGCCGAGGAGATGCTGACCCGCGACGGCCGCAGGTGGCGCGAGCCCTCTGCCGGCGAAAGGCCGTGAGCTACGAGGTCGAGGTCTTCGCGAACAAGAGTTACGCGCAGGAGGTTGCCCAGCTCGTTGCACGCGAGATTCCCCATGCGAGGTCGGTCGTATTGACCGGTGGAACGACGGCCGAGAAGGTCTATGAACCAATGGGAGACATCGGCGTGGACTGGCCCAACAGCGACGTCCTGTTCTCGGACGAGCGCTGCGTCCCCCCGCAAGATGATGCGAGCAACTTCGGGATGGTCGCTCGCCTCCTCGTGCAGCTGGATCGTGCGCGGGTCCACAGGATGCGCGGCGAGGACGAGCCAGAGGCCGCGGCGCGCGGCTACTCCGACGAGATCCGCCCACTCGTGGACGCCGGCCTCGAGCTCATGCTTATCGGCATGGGAGCAGACGGCCACATCTGCGCGCTCTTCCCCGGCTCGCCGGCCCTCGAGGAGAAGGATCGGCTGTGCGCGGCCGTCGATCGGCCCGAAGGGCTGAGGGGCCTCACGCTGACTCCGCCCGCCGTCCTCAGCGCTCGCCGGATACTGCTGCTCGTCACCAGCAACGGCAAGGCAGCCACGGTCGCGAAGGCGGTCCACGGCGCCGACGATCCCGTGACGCTCCCGGTCCGGCTGCTCCGGGACCATCCGGACGCCACCTTCCTCCTCGACCGGTCTGCGGCATCGCAGCTGTGAGCCAGAGCAGAACCTACGGGTTCGGGCGACGCGGCCGGTTGCTGGTGCTGTCGTTGAGAAGCCTCCTTCTCGTCCTCACGATCGGCCTCGCGATCGGATCCGCGCTGGTCGGAACCCTGGACGCCACGAGCGGCATCGCGCTTGGCGCCTTCGGGGCGCTCCAAGCCTTCTTCTTCTACCGGGCGAGGGATGTCGTCCACGGCGCTGTGATCCACCCGGACGGCGCGGTCGAGCTCACGTGCGCCTTCAAGGTTGCTCGCCTGGCTCCCGAGGACTTCGAAGCCTTGGAGCCGGTCGAGGGAGGACGCTACGTCCGGATGGTCGCCGGTGAGGAGCGCTTCGACGTGCCGACGAGCGGAGAGATGCGCGAGGTGATCCGGCATGTCCTGCGCGAAAACCCGAGGGTCTCGCCGGAATCGTCGCCCCCCTAGGCTGCCTGATCCACCTTTTACGGCCGGGAAACCCTCGAGTAACAAGCCCGAAACCTGGTTCCCCTTTCATGAGTGCACGCTCGAGTGAAAGGGGAAGCGGTACATGAATACAGGAGATACCGCATGGGTCCTGGCCTCGTCCGCCCTGGTGCTGTTCATGACTCCGGGGCTCGCGCTCTTCTACGGAGGCATGGTGAGGGCCAAGAACGTCCTCGGTACGCTGATGCACAGCATCTTCGCTATGGGTTTGATCTCGGTGTTGTGGGTCCTCGTCGGCTACACGCTGGCGTTCGGTCCCGACCATGGCGGCCTGATCGGCGGCCTCGACTTCATCGGTTTCTCGGGGGTCGGAGCTGAGGCTCACCCGGACGGTCTCGGCGCCACGATCCCGCACACTGCGTTCGCGATCTTCCAGATGATGTTCGCCATCATCACCCCCGCGCTGATCACGGGAGCGTTCGCCGAGCGCATGAAGTTCTCCGGTTACGTCGCCTTCATGGGAGCGTGGCTCCTTCTCGTGTACGCACCCTTGGCGCACTGGGTGTGGCATCCGGAGGGATGGCTCTTCGAGCTGGGAGCCCTCGACTTCGCCGGTGGCACCGTTGTTCACATCAACGCCGGTGTGGCGGCTCTCGCGGCGATCCTCGTCGTCGGCAAGAGGCGTGGCTTCGGAAAGGAGGCTTTCGTCCCACACAACCTGACGATGACCATCCTCGGCGCGGGGATCCTCTGGTTCGGTTGGTTCGGGTTCAATGCGGGAAGCGCGCTGGGGGCCAACGGCCTTGCCGCATCGGCCTTCCTCGCGACCAATCTGGGGGCCGCAACGGGCGCCTGCGGATGGGCCTTGGTCGACGCCGCCAAGGGGCGCAAGGCGACTTCGCTCGGAATCGCGTCGGGCGCCGTCGCCGGTCTGGTGGCGATCACCCCGGCCTCCGGATACGTCGGCCCCCTCGGCGCGATCTGCATAGGCCTCGCCGGCGGTGTCGTGTGTGCATGGGCGGTCGGCTTGAAGTTCCGGTTCGGCTACGACGACTCGCTTGATGTCGTCGGCGTTCACATGGTCGGAGGAATCGTCGGAGCGCTGCTCACGGGTGTGTTCGCGGACGTAGCAATCAACGAATTCGGAGCGGACGGCCTGGTCATGGGCGGAGGGCTCACGCTGCTCGGGAAGCAGGCGCTCGCGGTCGTAGTCACCCTCGGCTTCGCCTTCGGTGTCACCATGCTCATAGCCAAGGTCGTCGACGCGACGATCGGACTGCGAGTCACCGAGGAAGAGGAGATCGCGGGTCTGGACCTCACTCAGCACGCCGAGGCCGGTTATGCCTTTGCCGAGGGTGGTGGGTCGGCTCTCGGTTCCGTGCCGCCTCCCGTCCAGGCACACTCGCCCGCCGCGGTTCCGGTGCCGAGGGGAGGTGAGGCGTAGGTGGTGGACATTGGCATGAAGCTCGTGGTCGCGGTCATAAAGCCCTTCAAGCTGGACGAGGTCAAGGAAGCCCTCGAGGGCATCGGAGTGCAAGGCATGACCATCACCGACGCGCGTGGGTTCGGGCGCCAGCGGGGTCATACGGAGGTGTACAGGGGGGCCGAGTACCAGGTCGATTTCGTGCCCAAGACCCGCATCGAGGTAGTCACGGACGACGATCAGGTAGACGAGATAGTCAAGGCGATCGTGACGACGGCGCGGACGGACTCGATCGGCGATGGGAAGGTCTGGGTCATTCCGGCCGATCAGGTCATCCGTATCCGCACGGGCGAGAAAGGCGGGGACGCTGTCTGACGCTCGCAAGCATCAGGGCGCCGCGGGAAGCGACTCTGTCCGACGGAGCCAGGGTAGCCAGGCAGCGCGCGGTCGATGTCGACCGCGCGCTGCTCGACTTGTGGGAAACACAGCTCGGCGGATCTTCTAACCTCACGCTGGTTGCCGTCGGCGGGTACGGCAGAGGTGAGCTCTCGCCTCACTCGGATATCGATCTCCTGTTCCTCGCCGGATCCAAAGCCGACACGTCGACTGCAACGCTGCGAGGCCTTCTCTACCCCTTGTGGGATGCCGGGTTCCAGGTCGGCCATGCCGTACGAACTCCGAAGGAAGCCGATGAACGTGCTGCGACCGATCTGGACGCTGCCACCTCGCAGTTGAGCGCGCGGCTGATCGCCGGTGAAGCCGGGTTGCTGGAGGAGCTGATGGACCGGCGCTCTCGATGGCTCCGAAAGCACACGCGCGCCTTTCTCCGACGCGTGACCGATGCACGACTGGAACGTCACCGCAGAGGGGATCGCGCCGGATGGATGCTCGCGCCGGACATCAAGGAGGACATAGGAGGCCTACGAGATCTGCATTCAGTGCTATGGCTACGCGCGGCGCTCGACGGCCCGGCCCCCGACCAAGCTCTTCTCGAGGCCGGCGACGTCCTCCTCGCCGTGAGGGAAGGGCTGCACGCCCGGTCCAAGCGCAAGCTCGATCGTGTGCGGATCGATCTCCAGCCTTGGCTGGCGAGCCACCTTGGCATCGACGAGGAGTACGCCGCCGACGTTCTCATGAAGGAGGTCCATTCCGCGGCCCGTGCGATCGAGCATCTATCCAACGACGCGATCCTGAGGCTGTCCCGCTCTGTGTTGGGGGGGCCGAAGAGATCGGGCGATGTGATCCGGTTCGAGGGTGGGGTCAGGATCGTGGACGGCGAGCTGGCCGCCGACCCGATGGCACCAACCGAAGTCGTGTCGCTTGCGATCGAGGTCGCGGGCGCCGTCTCACAGACCGGGCGACCCATCGCGGCAGGCACGTTGGGCTGGATGCGAGAGGCGTTTACCCCCGGCGCGCCGGTGGAGTGGCCGGCAGCCGCTCGCGGCGCGTTCCTCGACCTGTTACGAGGACGCCACGCTCTTACGGCACTCGAGCTGCTCGATCACATCGGGGCACTCTCTGCCCTGTTGGAGGGTTGGTCCGATGTGCGAGGCCGGCCGCAGCATGATCCCTATCACCGCTACACGGTCGACGGTCATCTCTTTGTAACCGTCACCGGGATTGATCACGTGCTCCAATCCGACGAGGTCGCCCGCCGCGCCGCGGAGGAGACCGTCGACCTGGAGGCATTGCTGCTCGCCGCACTACTTCACGACATCGGGAAGGGTTCCGGCGAGGATCATTCGGTAGCCGGCGAGAGGATAGCTCGCGCTGCGTGCGAGCGGATGGGCTGCGATCCAGAGACGACGGAACAGGTTGGGACGCTCGTCCGTCATCATCTCTTGCTGTCCGACACGGCGACACGAAGAGACCTCGACGACGGGGCGGTCATCGATTCAGTCGCCCGGACCATCGGCGACGGAAGGACCTTGCGGCTCCTTTACATCTTGTCTGCGGCCGACGGGCTTGGCACCGGTCCGGAGGCCTGGAGCGAGTGGAAGGCGACGCTCGTCCGCGATCTCTATCGCAAGGTCTTGATCGCGATCGAAACTGGAGAGCTCCCGGCACGCAACGACGTCGCGACGCGCGCCCGGGAGATCGAGTCCTATGAGCCCACGCTCGCGGGGCAGGTGGAATCCATCCTGTCCTCGCTCCCACCCTCATACCTCGATTCGGTGCCCGTCCCCGACATGGTGGACGAACTGCGCCTCTTGTTGCAGCGGCCGGGGCCCGGCGAGGTCCGCTGTCGCGTCGAGCCAAGCACCGAGGCCGGCGAGCTGGCGGTGACGGTGTGCGCGCTCGACAGGCCGGGGACGTTGGCCCGCGCCGCCGGCGTACTGGCGCTCCACCGCGTCTCGGTGCGCAGAGCGCAGGGCTACTCCACCGATGACGGGGTTGCTCTCGAGAGATTTCTCGCGCATCCGGAGACCGAGCCCGCCTGGGACCGCTTTGTAAGCGACCTCGAGGCGGCCTACTCGGGTCGTCTTGCACTGGATGCACGGCTCGAACGGAAGATCGCGGACTACAAGCCCGCAAGCAGAGTTGATGCAGAGGTCAGGGTGCTTGGTGACGCGTCAGAGACCTCGACGGTGATTGAAGTGCGCGCCCCGGACACGTTGGGGTTGCTGTACGCGATTACCTCCGCAATAAGCGCTCTCGATCTCGATATCCATGTCGCGAAGATCGACACGCGGGGCGAGCGTATCGTCGACGTCTTCTACGTCAGAACGAGCTGGGGAGCGAAGCTCGACGAGGACCAACGCAGGGAGGTCAAGCGAGCGATCCTCCACGGCATCGACAAGCTGTTCTAGAGATCGGCAATGCGGTTCGCGAATTCGCCGTCGAAGGCAGCCTCGAGAGCTTCACCGAGTGACAGCAAGACCGCATCGCCCCCCCTCGCCGCCGTGAGTGTCATGTTCACGGTCAGGCCATCCGGCGCCTTGCCACACGGAAGCGACAGGGACGGAACGCCGCCGAGATTCATCGGTCCATTGAGGGCGATGTTGGGTAGCTCCGCGTTAGTCGCTCCGCCCCTCAACTGGTAGGTCTGTTCGGCTATCAGCGGAGGAGGCGCAGGCGTCGTGGGGGTGATCACTATGTCGACCTCGGTAAACGCCTTCTCCCATCCGACTGTTATCGCCTCCATGACGGCCCGTCCTTGCTCGATATCGGCCTCCTGCATCGCCGCACCCAGCATCAGGACGTTCAGGGTCTCTGGCTGAAGATCGTGGGGCCGCCTCTCCAGGTCCTCCCTCAGGAGATTCGCCGTGTGAGGCAGCAGCAACAGCGCTATCGCGTGCCCCCCATTCTCAACCGCGTCGACCTCGATCTCTCGCACATCCGCTACCACATCGTCGAGATATTCGATGGCATCTTCGATCGTCCGCGCGAAAGTCGGATCCAGGTCTTCGAAGAAATGTTTCCGCGCGATACCGACCCTGAGCTGCGCGGGGTCTACTGTTTCGACCTTGCCGTCGACGAGAACCTCGAACAAGGCTCGGACGTCCGGGACGGTTCTCGCCATCGGACCGATGTGATCGATCGGCGCGCCCTCGCCTTCGACCCATCCGCTCGTGGGTACGACCCCCCAGGTCGGCTTGAGTCCCACCACGCCGCAACACGATGCGGGGATACGGATTGATCCGCCCGCGTCGGTGCCTATAGCCGCCGGGGCAAGGCCTGCCGCGAGCGCAGCGGCCGAGCCACCACTCGAGCCGCCGGGGACCCGATCCGGGGCCCAGGGGTTTCGGATCGGACCTGTCGCGGTGATGGCCGAGGTGGTGCCGACACCCCACTCGTGCAGATTGGAGTAGGCGACCACGACCGCTCCGGCACGCCGGAGCCTCTCGATCACCTCTGCGGTACCGGTCAGCCAGTGACCGCAGATCCTCGAACCAACCGTGGGGGTTCTGCCGCCGTCGACGAACATGTCCTTAACGATGACGGGAACACCTGCAAGGGACCCTTTGGCCTGTCTCGATTCATCGCCGGCCTGGTGCCTTGCCTCCACGATCGCGTTGAGGGAGCGGGACGCATCGATACGATCTAGGCTCGCCGCGACGGCCTCCGAGGCATCTGCCTCTCCAGAAGAGATCGCAGCGCGGAGATCAAGCACGCCGAGCTCGTGCAGCTCCATCGGCTTCTCTATACCAGGACCGGGGCGAAGCGAGTATCCCCTCCCGACTGGGGGTAACAACAAAAGCCATGTCCACGGAAACCGAGCGTCGCATCGCGGATCGCTACGTCCTCGAAAAGCCCCTCGGAAGGGGCGGTATGGGCGTGGTCTGGCGCGCTCGTGACACCCTCCTCGAGCGTCAGGTCGCCATCAAGCAGGTCGAGGTACCCGTGGCTATGCCCGGTCCCGAGATCAGTGCGGTGCGAAGGCGAGTGCTCCGCGAGGCCCGTGCCGCTGCAGCTCTGAACCACGCGAACGCCGTCACCGTGTTCGACGTCCTGGAAGACGACGACCGCACCTACATCGTTATGGAGCTCGTTCGGGCTCCCACGATGAAGGAGCTCGTCGACTCGGGCGGACCCATGCCCCCCCAGGAGGCGGCGCGCGTGGGGCTGGGGATCCTCGATGCACTGGGCGCCGCCCATGCGCGAGGCATCACCCACCGTGATGTCAAGCCGGCCAACGTGATGCTTCCGGAGGACGGGGCCGTCAAGCTCGCGGACTTCGGGATCGCCTCCGTTAAGGACGATCCCAAGATCACGGCCACCGGGATGGTCCTGGGCTCCCCGCAGTTCATGGCGCCCGAGCAGGCGAGGCACGGGACGGCAGGCCCGCCCGCGGACCTATGGGGCCTCGGGGCGACGCTTTACTTCGCGGTCGAGGGCAAGCCCCCGTTCGAGAAGGAGGGGGGGCCCATCCCCGTGCTGACGGCGGTGCTGCAGGAAGACCCTCCGCCGGCCGAACGCGGCGGGGCGCTCTCACCCGTGATCGAGGGCCTGCTCTCGAAGGAGCCCGGCGACCGGCCGAGCGAGGAAAGAGTCAGGAGCATGCTCCAGGCGATCGTGTCGGGAACTGGGCCAGTCGCTCGCGACCTCACGACGGCCGCCGTGGATGGGGGCGGGACCGATACCGTCCCGGCGGGACGGTCCGAGACGGAAACGTATGCCGAGCCGAGCGCGGCCCCCCCGCCGGGCCCTCGGCCGACGCAGGAGCGAGAGTTACCTCGGCGCGGCCGAAACCTCAGCGGCTGGTTGATCTCTTTGGGGGTGCTCGCCCTTCTGGCTCTGCTGGCTGTGCTGATCCTCCCGAACCTCTTCGAGAGTGATCGAGAGCCGTCGAGGAACCGGGGGCAACGCGATGGCGCCGGAGGGGCCGGCGCGGGAGATGAGGGCGGGAACGATGATCAGGGCGAGCCGCAGCAAGGGCTGCAGTCTTATACCGACCCGGCTGGGTGGTCGATCGACTATCCGTCCGATTGGGACGTCGAGCCCCAATCAGTCGACTCGGAC
>JBOGXB010000024.1:0-27853 GCA_050694215.1 Actinomycetota bacterium | reverse complement strand
GCGCGCGCCGGCGGCGCGCGCTGCTACGAGGCCGACGGCGACGGGAGCGAGGATGAGCGCCAGCTTGACCCCTAAGCCGTAGCCGTCCCACGCGCTGACGCGATCCATGGAACGGGTTCCTGGAGCTTCAAACTCGAGCTTGGCCCAGAAGGGGATGAAGGAGATGATGTACAACCCCAGGGCGGAGACGCCCAGGAGCTTCTCTCCTGAAGTCAGTCTGTCCAACTCTGGATCCCTTCCTCTATGGAACGCTCGTGACGAGCTCTTCCTCCGGCCGCATGTAAAGGGAGGCAAGCTCCCGCGACACCAAGTAGCTTACGGCGCCAAACGGCGACCGGAAGCCCCTGCTCAGCCGCCCTAGGCCGGTTCCTCCGGAGCCGGCGCCCGCCCCGAGCGTCGAACGGCCAGCGCCGACAGTCCCTCCAGCACGACCCTGTGCGCGGCCATCGCGGTGAGCTCGGCGTGGTCGTACGGCGGCGACACCTCGACGACCTCCATCCCGGCGAGATCGTGGGCCAGCACCACGCGGCGCACGATGCGCAACAGCTCACGGGTCGTCATGCCCCCCGGCTCGGGCGTGCCGGTCCCCGGAGCGAAGGCGGGATCGAGCACGTCGATGTCCACCGACAGGAACAGGCGCTCCGCATCACGGATCTCGTCCAGGACCGATTCGACGACGGCGTCGACCCCGCGTTCGGTGATCTCCTGCATGCGATGCCAGCGAACCCCCATCTGTCGAGCCCACGAGAACTCGGTGGGTTCCGGCCAGTAGCCACGCAGGCCGACCTGGACCAGGCGAGGGCCGGGCACGATGCCCTCGTCCACGAGGTGCCGGAAGGGCGTGCCGTGCGACCACTCGACGCCGTAGATCTCGGTAGCGGTGTCGGCGTGGGCGTCGAGGTGCACGAGCGCGAGCGAACCGGACGCCGCACCTGCTGCAACGGCTGCGATGTCAGGGTAGGCGATCGAGTGATCCCCGCCCAGGACGACGGGCACCACGCCGGACTCGACGATGCCCGAGACCGCGGCGCGAATGGCCCGATGGCTGCGGTGCGCGTCACCCGGCGTGACCGGCGCATCACCTGCATCCACGATCTCCAGCTCGGCAAAGGGATCGATGCCGAGGTCCATGTGCCATGCGCTCGGACGCGAGTCGTCGTGAGCGGCACGGATTGCTCGTGGGCCGAAGCGGGCACCGGGCCGGTAGGTGACCAAGTCGTCCATCGGGGCGCCCAGGATCGCGACGTCCGAGCCGCGCAATCCTTCGGGGTCGAGGACGTGCGGCACCTTCATGAAGGTCGAGAGCCCGGCGTAGGAGGTCTCGTCCGGTCGGTTCACTTGCATGCCCGGCATCCTCCCACCCACGCCGGGAGCCCGGCAGCTACACCTGTGCTCGATGGAGCACCCTGCCCGAACGAGCACGCCGAATTGTCTAGCTCTTGCCGTCCGGTCGTGGAATAGCCTGCGGACATGACGGTCGAGGAGAACACAACGCCTTCGGGCGGCACGACCCGAGAGATGGACCGCCGCGCCGAACGATTGCTCGAGTCGGAGCTTCGGCGATTCGAGGAGCGGACTCCGAAGTCGGCCGCGATGTTCGAGCGCGCCGAGGTCGTGATGCCGTTCGGCGTCACGTCCTCGTTCCAGGCAGGAGACCCCTATCCCATCTATCTGGTCGAGGGGAGGGGGAGCCGTGTCACCGACCTCGACGGCAATACCTATGCCGACTACCACAACGGATTCGGAACGATGGTCGTCGGCCACGCCCATCCCAAGATCCAGGAGGCCGTAAACAAAGCGGCCGCCACGGGCACCCATTTCGCGGCGACGACCTCGACTGCAGTCGAGCTTGCGGAAGAGATCAATCGCAGGTTCGGCACGGAGAAGGTCCGGTTCGTCAATTCCGGGACTGAGGCCACTATGGACGCGGTGCGTCTGGCGCGGGCGGCTTCAGGCAAGGACGTCCTGCTGAAGATCGAGGGTTCGTACCACGGGCATCACGACGCCGTGATGTTCTCCGTCGTTCCCTCGATGGACTCGAGCGGTCCGACGGAGCGTCCATGGTCCGTGCCCTTCTCTCGCGGCATCCCGCCCGATGCGGCCGATTACACCATGATCGTTCCTTTCAACGACATCCCCGCTCTCGAGAAGACGCTCGCCGAGAACGGTGACCGGATCGGCGCCATGATCATGGAGCCGGTGATGATGAATATAGGGATCGTGATGCCTCAACCCGGCTACTTGGAGAAGGTGCGCGACCTGTGTAGCAAACACGGCGTCGTCCTGATCTTCGACGAGGTGAAGACCGGCATCACTATCGCTCCCGGCGGGGCGACCGAGATGTTTGGGGTCCAGCCCGATCTGGTTTGCCTGGCCAAGGCGATCGGGGGCGGCACGCCCGTCGGCGCCTACGCGGGCAAGGCGGTCGTCATGGACGAGATCGAGAACGGGGTTGCCGCGCTCGGAACGTTCAACGGCAACCCCCTCTCCATGTCGGCGGGCCTCGTGACTATGACTGAGATCCTGACCGGCGACGCGTACGAATACCTGGCAAAGCTCGGAACCCGTCTCGCGCGGGGACTGCAGTCCGCCGCCGACGGGACCGGGATCCCGGCCGTTACGACCGATCTGGGCTGCAAGGGATCGATCACGTTCCGCGATAGGCCGCTCGAGCGTTACCGGGACTTTCAGGAGGTAGACGACTCGCTGTTCGACGCGTTCTGGTACTGGGTGATCAACCGTGGGGTGTTCCAGACGCCGGGGAAGGAAGAGCAGTGGACGATCTCCGTGCAGCACTCGGAGGAGGACGTCGATCTGTTCGTCGACCTGTTCGCCGACTACTGCCGGACCGTCACCTCCTGACGAAGTCCTGACCTCGACGGCCTATTGGCAACGGAGGGTGCCGGCCTTTCCGCGCGAGCTGCCCTCGCCAGGGTCACCAGGACGTAGACGACTCCGATCATGAAGATGAGGGTCCCCATCACGTTCACCTGCGCGGGCACGCCGATGCGAGATGCACCGAAGATCCACAGAGGTAGCGTCGTCGTGCCTCCCGCGTTGAAGCTCGTGATCACGTAGTCGTCGATCGAGAGCACCGCAGCGAGCATCCCTGCCGCCAGGATGCCCGGAAAGATCAGCGGGAAGGTGACCGTCCAGAACGTGATCCAGGGACTTGCGCCGAGGTCCTGGGCCGCGTCCTCGAGGTTGAGATCGAAGTTCGACGTGCGCGCCTTCACCGTCACCACAACGTACGAGATCGAGAACATGATGTGAGCGATGACTATCGTCGTGAATCCGCGAGCGAGATTCAGCGTCACGAACAGCGATAGCAACGCGGCGCCGAGAACGATCTCGGGCGAGGCCATGGGCAGAAAAATGAACAGGTTCATCGCCGACCGGCCGCGGAAGCGGTAGCGAGTGAGGGCGAGCGCCACCAGCGTGCCGAGGATGGTGGCGATCAAGGTGCTGATGGCCGCGATGGTCAACGAGTTCTTGAGGGCGAGCGTGAGCTCGGGGAAGTCGAAGATGTCCCGGTACCAGTGAAGCGTGAAGCCTTCCCAGGTGAAGTTGAAGCGCCCCCTGTAGTCGTTGAAGCCGAACAGGATCATCACGATGATGGGCAGGAAGAGATATGCGATGACGCCGCCGGTGTAGATCGGCAGGAACCGGCCCTTGCGCATCAGCCCGACAGCTCCTCGGTCCCGAGGAGGCGCGCGTAGACGAACACTCCCACCAGGATCCCTGCTATGAGCAGGAAGGACAGCGCCGCGCCCTCCGGGTAGTCGTTGTGGGTGAGGTACTCGCGCTGGATGACGTTGCCGATCATGGTGGTCCCGACCCCGCCGAGGAGCTCGGCGTTGATGAAGTCACCCACTGCGGGGATGAACGTCAGCAGCGATCCCGCGAACACGCCGGGCAGCGACAGCGGGAGCGTCACGTGGACGAACGCCTCTCGCCTGCTCGAGTAGAGGTCCGATGCTGCGTCTAAGAGAGCCGGGTCGAGCCTCTCGAGCGCCACGTAGAGGGGTAGGGCCATGAACGGCAGGAAGTTGTAGAAGATGCCCCCCATCACTGCGATCGGGGTGGCGAGCAGGCGGAAGTCCTCCGACAGCCACCCCGCGTCCTTCAACGTGCCGAGAAAGATGCCGCTGTCGGCCAGCATCAGCTTCCACTCGAGCGTCCGTATCAAGAAGGGCGTGAAGAAGGGGAGCAGTATCAGCAGCAGATAGAGGTTCTTCCTCCGCCCTCCGCGAAACGCAATCCAGTACGCCATCGGGTAGCTGACGGCCAGGGTCGCGGCGGTCACGATGAGTCCGTAGACGAGAGAGCGGACGAGCTGCGTGTCGTACTTGCCGAGGGCCTCGACGTAGGTGGGCCAATGGCCGGTGAAGCGGAATCCTTCGGCCAGGGACCCCTCCTGCAGGGACATCGAGAGCATCGCCCCCATCGGGACGACGAAGAACAGCGCCAACCACACCCCGCCCGGCAGCGCGAGAAGGTAGGGGGCGCCGCCCCGTTTCCTCACCCCTGGATCACCTCGCTGAAGAGGTCGTTCCAGACCCCCTCCTGCTCCTCGTTCAGGACCTTGTAGCTATGCAGCCTCGACTCCATCTCGGGCGTCGTGAACACGAGCGGGCTCTTGGACACCTGGCGCGAGTACGCGTCCTTCGCGTCCGCCAGGATCGGCTGGGCGTCTGGCACCGGCGTGATGTAGTTGATGTACGCGGCCATCTGCGCCGCGATATCGGGCTGATAAACGAAGTTCATCATCTCCATCGCGTCGACCGGATGCGGTGCGTTCTGGGGGATGGCCATGTTGTCTGTCCACAGGATGCCGCCCTCCTCCGGAACGACGAACTCGAGCTCGGGGTTATCGAGCTGGAGGATGAAGATGTCGCCCGACCACGCCATCGTGAGGGCGAGGTCGCCGCGCGCGAGCGCGTCCGCGTAACCGTTGCCGTAGTACTGCCTCACTATGCCCGCGTCGCGCTGCTCGAGAAGCTTCTCCTGGGCTGTCTCCGCGTCTGCATTCGTCGCGTCCTTCGGCTCGATCCCGAGGTTGAGCAGGACGAGGTTCATCGTGTCGCGCATCTCGGTCATCATGCCCACCTGGCCCTCGAACGCGGGGTCGAAGAGATCGGCGGTGCTCGTGATCTCCCGTCCCGTGAGCTTCGGGTTGTAGCCGATCCCCGTGATCCCGGACTGCCACGGGACGCTGTACTTGTTGCCCGGGTCGTAGGTGCGGTTCTGATAGATCTGCCCGGCATGCTCGTAGAAATTGGGGATGCGGTCCTGGTCGAGCTGCTCCAGGTACCCGAGCGAGATCATCTTCGCGATCAACCAGTCCGTCACCACGATCAGGTCCCAGCCGGTGTCCTGACCGCTAGCGAGGGGCTCCTGGATGGTTCCGAAGAAACTTTGGTTGTCGTCGATGACCTCCTTGTAGTTGACCTCGATATCGGTCGCCTCGGTGAAATCGTTCAGCGTCGGCCGCTGGCCCCCTGCCTTGTCGATGTAGAGGGGCCAGTTGGCGAAGTCCAGCTCGCCCTGGATCTGATTCGTGGTCAGGGGGTCCCTCTCTTCTTCTTCGTCGCCTCCGGAAGGCGCGGTGCCCTCCGTCCCGCACGCCGCGAGGAAAGCGCTGAGGGACAGGGCTCCGGCGCCGATGCCCATACGGCGCAGGAGGTCTCGCCTGCTCATCACTCCTCGGCGCGGTTGCTGTGCCAGGAGCCGCTGCAGCTCCTCGTGCTCACTCATGACCGTCTCCTTTCCCGACCTCCGACCTCGCCACCGCGAAGGTGTGCTCCGGTTCCCACGACAGCCGGACGCGCTGCCCGGCCCCTATCGAGCTTGCCGCTCCCTCGAGATTCTGCACGTAGACGACTACCCTCGCCCCATCCGAGGTAGAGCATTCGTAGGACGTGCTCACGCCGATATACGTCGAGACGTTCACGGTCGCGTCTAGTGTGTTCCCGCCCAGGTCCCTCTCCGCCCCCTCCACCGGCTGGATGTGGAGCTTCTCGGGCCGCACGCCGAGACGCACCGGGCCGGAGCGACCGGGCAGGCGCGCCGAGGGGACCACGACCGTTGCTCCGGCGGCGAGGCGCACCTTGGCCTCGCGGCCGTTGACGCTCTCGATCTCTCCGTCGAGGAGGTTGGACGCGCCCAGGAAGCCCGCGACGAACTCCGTCGCCGGCAGCTCGTAGACGCTCTGAGGCTCGCCCAGTTGCTCCATGTGGCCGTCGTTCATCACGGCGATGCGGTCGGACATGGTCATTGCCTCTTCCTGGTCGTGTGTCACGTATACGAATGTGATGCCGACCTCGGCTTGGATGCGCTTGAGCTCGAGCTGCATCTGCTTGCGCAGTTTCAGGTCCAGAGCCCCCAGGGGCTCGTCTAGAAGCAGGACCTGAGGGCGGTTCACGAGGGCGCGCGCGAGGGCCACCCGCTGCTGCTGCCCTCCCGAGAGCTGGTTCTGACGCCTCTCGCCGAGGCCCTCGAGGTCCACCAGCCGAAGCACCTCTTGCACGCGAGTGTGGATCTCCGCCCTGGCGATCTTCTTTCGCTTCAGCCCGTAGGCGATGTTGTCGGCGACGTTGAGATGAGGGAACAGTGCATAGGACTGGAAGACCGTGTTGACGTCGCGCTTGTAAGGGGGAAGGTCCGTCACGTCGCGGCCGGCGAGATAGATGATCCCGTCGGAGGGTTCCTCGAACCCCCCGATCATCCGAAGCGTTGTCGTCTTGCCGCATCCGGAGGGCCCGAGCAAGGAGAAGAACTCCCCGTCCGCGATCGTCAAGGACATGCCGTCGACGGCAACGACGTCCTTGAAGTGTTTCGTCACGTCCTGGAGGCGCACTTCCGACAAGGCTCTGCTCTCCCTTAGCCGGCAGCCGTGCCTACGAGCATTCCGTCACTCTTTCATCCCTCCGTTGGCCCATTCGAGGGCATCCATCAGCACGTCCAGTCCCTCGTGAAGGTCTTCCTCCGAGATGACGAGGGGAGCGAGGAGCCGAACCACGTTGTCGTAGGTGCCCGCCTTCAGTATGAGCACGCCGTGGTCGTGGCAACGCTTCAGGACGGCCGCGGCCGCGACCTTGTTCGGCTCCTTGGTTCGCTCGTCGACCACCAGCTCGATGCCGACCATGGGTCCCAGCCCCCGCACCTCGCCGACGATGCCGAGCGCGTCGACGAGTGGGTCGAGGCGGTCACGGATGATGCGCCCCTGCTTGTCCGCACGGTCGAGGAGGTCGGTCTCTCCGAGCTCTTTGATAACGGCCAGTGCCGCGGCGCAGGCGACGGGGTTGCCGCCGTAGGTGCCTCCGAGGCCACCGATGTGCGGAGCGTCCATCACGTCGTCCGGCCCGGTAACGGCCGAGATCGGGAGCCCGGCCCCCAGCGACTTCGCCGTCGTGACGATGTCGGGAACCACGCCGTAGTGCTCGATCGCGAACATCTTGCCGGTCCGTCCCATGCCCGATTGGATCTCGTCATCGATGAACATGATGCCGCGCTCGGAGCAGATGTCCCGGAGCGCCGTCATGAAGTCCTGCGGTGCAACGACGAAGCCACCTTCGCCCTGCACCGGCTCGATCACGATGCAGGCGACGCGGTCGGCTCCGAGCTCGTGGTCGACGACGTCGGCGAGGTGCTCCGCGCAAGCCATGCCGACTGAGGTCAGTCCGTCGGTGGGGAAAGGCGGCCGGTACTCGTAGGGAAAGGGAAGCCTGTAGACCTCGGGGGCGAACGGACCGAAACCCTTCTTGTAGGGCGTCGACTTGGCCGTGAGCGTCAGGCTCATCAAGGTCCGCCCGTGGAACGCATTGGAGAAACAGACCACCGCGTCCCGCCCGGTCGCGTAGCGAGCGATCTTGACCGCGTTCTCGACGGCCTCGCTTCCCGAGTTCGCAAGCATCGTCTTCTTCGGATGATCTCCGGGGACGACGCGGTTCAGCGCCTCCGCGAGCTCCACGTAGCCCTCGTACATCGAGACGTGGAAGCACTCGTGGAGGAACTCCTCCGTCTGCCGGCGGACGGCCTCGAGGACGCGCCGGTTGCCGCGGCCCACGTTGAGAACGCCCAGCCCTCCTGCGAGGTCGATATAACGATTCCCGTCGACGTCGGTGACGCGGGCTCCCTCGCCCCCGGACACGAATATCGGAACCGTGTTGAACACGGCGCGCGGAACTGCCTCCTCCCTGCGCTTGATGAGCTCGGCGGACCTGGGCCCGGGCAAACCGCCGTCGACATACCTGGATCGGTCGCTCATCTCGCCTCCTCTACGCCCACCGGCCGTTCCTTGATGTGCACCTCTATGCCTCGCTTGGCAAGCTCGGCGAAGTACTCGCGGGGAGGCACCACCTCCTCAGGAGCCTTCACCCCGGCGACCCCGATGTCTCCGCGGGCGACCATCTGAGCGGTGACCGAGGGGGGGATGCCGGTATTGGCATCGGCGCCTCCCACTCGGTAGGAGTCGGCGGGAGGACAGGTCTCCTCGACCCGTACCTCGTACCGAGCCCCGTCGCGCTCTCCCCTCATCTCGACGACCAGGGTCTCGACGTCCTCGCCAGAGAACCGCTGGGGCCTCTCGAGGGCCAGCACCTTCAGCACCTCGCGTGGCGACACCCGAGTCCCGCCCGGAAGCTCGATCGGGTCCGTGCGAGCAAGCCCGAGCTCGGTCACGAATCGGTACCGGCGGGCCATCTCCGCACCGTAGGCGAGCTTGAACGAGATCTCGCGCGCTTCCGGGAAGGCGCCGGGGAGGGTCGCGAGCTCGGAGTGCACGGCGGCCATGACGGCCTGGCGCCCGACGGGCTCGGGGAAGTCGAACTGCTCCTCGGTGGCGGCGGGATCGACCTCGACTATGCGTCCGTCCCGCACCGCGATCGCGGGAAGCGAGAACTCGTCGAGGATCGTGTCGATCGCGAACGGGGCGGGGAGGGCCGCCTCGGTCGGGTGGGGGTCCCATCCTCCACAGCGGATGTGGATTTCGTCGATGCGATCCAGGCGCTCGGCTCCGAGCGCGGCCATCACGTTCGTCGTCCCGGGGGTGGACCCCACGCCCAGCAGTGCCAGGATGCCTGCCGCCTCGACCTCGGCCGCTAGCTGAAGCTGCTCGAGGGTGCCGTGGTAGAGCCCCCCGAGGTCGACGTAGTGGGTTCCCGCGGCCGCGGCCGCGTGCATAACGGGCACGTTCAGCCGGTAGTTGACGCAGTTGCAGACGACGTCTGCCGGCCCGAGGACCTCGACGAGAGCTTCGTGATCGGTGACGTCGACCGAGGCCGCCCGGACGGTTGCAGAGGAAGAAGCGGCCTCCGCGACCTCCGTGGCCGCTCGCTCGTTCAGGTCGGCGACGACCACGTCTTCGGCCCCCGAGGCGGCGAGGTCCATAACGCACACACGGCCCATGGCTCCCCCTCCTCCCAGGACCACCGCCTGCATGGAATCGACGCTAGCACCGGCCTCGCGGACCCCTTAGGTGCACGTAGGCGTATCGCCTTTCCCGCTTTGTACACTCTGGAGAAGCTCGAAGGAGAGATGGATGGCTATCACGGTGAGGGACCTCATCGCCCTGCCCGGCCTCGGCCTCGTCGCGGTCGCCGGCGAATCCGGCCTGGACCGTCCGATCCGTTGGGCCCATACCTCCGAGCTTCCCGACCCCACGCGGTGGCTGTCGGGTGGCGAGCTCTTGCTGACGACGGGTATCGCCCTGAAGGGAACCCCGGCGCATCAGCGTGCCTACATCCGGCGCCTGGTGAAGGCGGACGTCGCGGGGCTGGGTTTCGGTGTTGGGTTCGGCTTCGAGGAGGTGCCGGCGCCCGTCGTGCGAGCTGCCGACCGCGAAGGTTTCCCGGTCCTCGAGGTGGCCTACCCGGTGCCTTTCATTGCGATCACGAAAGCCATCGCAGCGAAGCTCGCGGAAGATCGACTCGGTGAGCTCCAACTCTCCGTCGAGGTGCACGAGAAGCTCTCTCATCTCGCCGCCGACGGCGCGGGCCCGGCGGACCTCCTCGAGGAGATGGCGGCCTTGACCTCCGGGTGGGCCTACCTATTCGGCGTCCGCGGCGAGACCGTCGCCAGGGCTTCGTCTGGGAACGCGCGAGCTCCGGCCGCGGGTGACGTGTGGGCGGCCCTTCCCCCGGGCGTGCTCCACACGCGCGGGCCGGTGACGAGCTCGACGCTGGGAGCGGAGGGATCATCCGTAGCGGTGGCGGTGACCGCGGGCAAGCAACTGGAGGGCGTTCTCGTGCTCGGCAAGAGCTCGAGGCTCGATGCGCGGGATCGCATCGCTGTGCGGCACGGTGCCACCGTCCTCGGCCTCTCTCTCGCAGCCCGGCGCGCCGTCGTCGAGGCGGAGCGTCGGATAGCCGGCGACCTTCTTGCAGACGCGGTCGAGGGAGAGCTCGTCGGTGAGTTCCTGGAACGCAGGCTCGAGCTGATCGGCTTCGGGCGGCAGACGGACCTCACCGTCATGGTGGTCCAGCCGTCGGACGGACAGGGGGCGGGTCTTTACGAGCTGGCGGTGGACCTCGAGTCGGCCGCGAGGGCCAGGAGCGGACGCGCCCGATCGGCCGTCGTGGGCGGCCGGATAGCGATCGTCGTCGACGAGACACGGTCGGGAGAGCTCGCCCAGGCCCTGCTCGAAGACATAGCGGCCGGTCAAGGGAGCTCAGCGCGCATCGGGATCGGCGAGAGCGCACCGGCGCGAGAGCTGAGGCGTTCCTACCTGACGGCGTTGCTCGCGCTGCGATCTGCGCCCTCTCAGGTCAGGGTCGCCTCCCCTCGCGATCTCGGCTCGTACGGGTTGCTCCTGGGCTCTCAGCCCCGACCGGTGCTCGAGGGATTCGTGCACTCGATCCTCGGCCCCCTGATTGATCGCGACGCACAGCGCTCCTCTCATCTCGTCGAGTCGGTCCGAGCTTTCGTCTCGAGCGGGGGCCGGTGGGAGGAGGGCGCGAGGGAGCTCGGGGTTCACCGGCACACCCTCCGCTACCGGATCAACCAGGCTCAAGAGCTGATCGAACGCGATCTCAACTCGCCGGAGGACAGGATGGAAGTGTGGCTGGCGTGCAGAGCACTCGACCTGCTCCAGGACTAGCCACTCTGTACAAACCGGATCGAGCAGATGGGCCGCGCAGGAGGTTCCACTGTCCGCCGTTGCCAATACCATCGCAAGGGATGCGAATGTCAACCGGCCAAGGGGGGCGCGATGTCCGTTAGAAGACTGCAGAACTTCGTCGACGGTCGGTACCTGGACTCTGCCGACGGCGAGACTCTCTCTCTCGTCAACCCCGCAACGGCACAGGTGTTTGCGGAGGCACCCGTTTCGTCGCAGGCGGACATCGACTCCGCGTGCGCTGCAGCCCGCAGGGCGTTCGAGTCGTGGCGCGAGACGACTCCCTCCGAGCGGCAGCTGGCGCTCCTGAGGATCGCCGATGCCATCGAGGACAGGGCCGACGAGCTCGTGGGACTCGAGAGCGAGAACACAGGGAAGCCGCTGCAGCTCACCAAGGACGAGGAGATACCACCGATGGTGGACCAGATCCGCTTCCTCGCGGGGGCGGCGCGGATCCTGGAGGGTAAGTCGGCAGGTGAATACATGACCGGCCACACCTCTTTCGTCAGGCGGGAGCCGGTCGGGGTCTGTGCGCAGGTGACGCCTTGGAACTACCCCATGATGATGGCCGTCTGGAAGTGGGCACCGGCGATCGCGGCCGGCAACACCGTGGTACTCAAGCCGGCGGAGACGACCCCGGTGACAACTCTGAAGATGGCCGAGGTGATGGGGGAGTTCCTTCCACCCGGAGTGTTCAACGTGATCTGTGGCGATCGAACCACGGGTGCGCGGTTGATCTCGCACCCCGAGCCGGACATGGCTTCCCTGACCGGAAGCGTGCAGGCCGGCAAGGAGGTGGCCAGGGCCGCGTCGGACGATCTCAAGAAGGTTCATCTCGAGCTCGGAGGTAAGGCGCCGGTAATCGTGTTCGACGATGCGGACGCAGAGGCCGCAGCGGAGATGATCGCGATGGCCGGTTACTTCAACGCGGGCCAGGACTGCACCGCGGCCACGAGGGTGATCGCCGGTCCGCGCATCTACGACGACTTCCTCACCGAGGTGACCAATCAGGCCAAGAACACTCAGACCGGTGATCCAAGCGACCCTGACGTTGCTTACGGGCCTTTGAACAATGAGAACCAACTGGCACGGGTAAAGGGGTTCCTCGAGCGCACGCCCGACCACGCTCAGGTCGTCATCGGGGGCAGCCGGGTGGTCGACCGTCCCGGCTACTTCTGGGAACCGACCGTGGTCGCCGACCTCCAGCAGACCGACGAGATGATCCAGCGAGAGGTCTTCGGGCCGGTCATAACCGTTCAGCGGTTCGACGACGAGGAGATCGCGCTGAAGTGGGCTAACGAGGTCGAGTACGGCCTGGCATCGAGTGTCTGGACCAAGGACCATGGACGCGCGCTGCGAATGGCGCGGAAGCTCGACTTCGGGTGCGTCTGGATCAACACTCACATCCCCCTCGTAGCCGAGATGCCCCACGGTGGCTTCAAGCACTCAGGCTATGGGAAGGACCTATCCATGTACGGGCTCGAGGACTACACACGCATCAAGCATGTGATGTCGAACATCGACGTCTAGACGACGCCCAGGAGGGGACTCATGGCAGACGTCAAGAAGTACCTCGTCGCAGGCGACTGGAAGGAGAGCGGCGAGACGCTCGAGGTCACCAACCCTTATGACGGGTCGCTGGTCGCCACCGTCGCCTCTCCGGCAGAAGCCGATGTCGAGGACGCGGTGCAGGCTGCTGCCGATTCCCTCGAGGAAGCTCGGAAGCTCCCCACTCACGCGCGCGCCGAGGCACTCATGCACATCTCGGAGCGTCTCGACGAGCGCGCCGATGAGGTCGGAGAGCTGATCGCCCGCGAGGGGGGCAAGCCCCTCAAGTGGGCGAAGGTCGAGGCCGCGCGCGCCGTTTCCACCTTCCGGTGGGCCGCGGAGGAGTGCCGCCGCTTCGAAGGCGAGATCATGCGTCTGGACACCGAGGCGAGTCTCGGGTCCAGAGCCGCCTTGGTCAGGCGCTTTCCCCTAGGACCCGTTCTCGCGATCTCGCCCTTCAACTTCCCGGTCAACCTGGTGGCGCATAAGATGGCGCCGGCCCTCGCGGTCGGCGCGCCGATCGTGATGAAGCCCGCCACCAAGACGCCGCTCGGAGCGCTGCTCCTCGGCGAGCTGTTCGCCGAGACGGACCTGCCTACCGGGATGTGCTCCGTGCTGCCCATCGGGGGGAGCCGGGCGGGAAAGCTCGCCAAGGACGAACGGTTCAAGAAGATCTCCTTCACCGGGTCCTCACAGGTGGGCTGGAAGCTCAAGGCAGCGGACCCGAAGAAGGCGGTCACCCTCGAGCTCGGAGGGAACGCGGGAGTGATCGTGCACGACGACGCCGACCTCGACCGAGCCGCTCAGCGAATAGCCTTCGGCGGTTACTACCAAGCGGGACAGTCGTGCATCTCGGTGCAGCGTGTGTTCGCGCAGGCCACCGTGCGCGACGAGCTCGAGGAGAAGCTGGTCGCTGAGGTCGGCAAGCTCAAGACGGGCGACCCGCTGGATCCGGAGGTCGACGTCGGTCCTCTTATCGACCACGACTCGCTCGAGAAGGTCTCGTCGTGGGTCGACGAGGCCGTCCAGGGCGGCGCGGACATCCTGATCGGCGGGAAGCGCGAGGACCCCTTCTACGCGCCCACGGTGCTGAGCAAGACCAGCGCCGGCATGAAAGTGCGCCGGCAGGAGATCTTTGGCCCGGTGGTAACGCTCGAGAGCTATGGGAGCTTCGAGGAGGCGCTCGCGCTGGCCAACGAGACGGACTACGGGCTTCAAGCCGGTGTCTTCACCCGCGACGTCGGTCGCATAATGCTCGCCCACCGGGACCTGGAGGTCGGTGGGGTGATCGTGAACGACGTGTCGTCGTTCCGGGCGGATCAGATGCCCTATGGGGGGAGCAAGGACTCGGGCACAGGCCGTGAGGGCCTGCGCTACGCGATGGAGGAGATGACCGAGCGGCGAGTCCTGGTCCTTTCCGACGTTCCGCTGTAGCCATGAGCGCCCCGGGCGACGCGTCCCGTAGGGCGTCTCGAGAGCGAATTGGAGCCCGGGGGCACGGGGGCCGGCGCCCGCCTTCGCGGATGCGCGGCTTTAGGACGTTGCTCGTCCACGTGTGGGCAGGGCCCGCGTCGTTGCTCGGCCTCCTGCTGGCCCCGTTCTTTACCCGGCGCTCGGTAGTCGGAGGTGTCCTCCTGTGCGAAGGGGCGTCGTGGCCTCGCCGCCTTGGATGGCGCTACCGCGCGATCACCTTCGGGCATGTGGTGATGTGTGTCGATAATCTCGACGACGAGACCTTTCGGCACGAATCCGTTCACGTATCCCAGTACGAAAAGTGGGGACCACTATTGATCCCGCTCTACCTTTCTGCTTCACTGCGTGAGTGGGTTAGGGGCGGACATCCTTACCGCGACAACCCCTTCGAGGTTGAGGCGCGACGCGAGGCGGACGGAATCCAATGAGAAGGAGCTCAGCCGGCTCTCCCTGGAGAGCCTTGCTCGGGACGGCGGTCCTGATAGTCGTGCTTGCTGCATCCCCAGCTCTTGCCGGTCCTGTGGTCGAGGCGTTCGACCGAGCCGACAACGACTTCCTCTTCACATACACGGGCGATGGCAGTATCCCAGAGGCCGCTTCAAGCGCAATTTTCCGGCGCAGCGACAAGGTGAGCTTCTTCGCCTACGTGCGAGCGCGTCCCAAGGCTCCCGAAGGCCGACGGCTGGCAGGCGTCCTCGACCTCAGGCTCACGGGCCCGCGTGCGGTCCGCTACGAGGGCAGGTTCGCCTTCCTCGTCAGGAACATGAACGGCTCGAGGGCCCTTCGCCTGACGACCACTCGCAGCTTCACGCTCCGTCCCGGCGATCGCCGCGAGATCATCAGGTTCCGGTTCGATCTGGACCCACGCCGATATTTCGCCTTCGCCCGCTTCAAGGTCCCCGAGGGCTAATCGGCCTCGAGTCATGACTCCCGGCACGAGGGGTGTCGTCGCGCTCGTCGCCTGACCGGCAGAGCAAGCGGCAGGTATCCCGCGCCCCCCGGAGAAAACCTCCCGGCAGCCCCTAGATCGGGAGGTGTTCCGACCTGTTGCTGCGGTCGATCCTCGCTGCCTTCATTGCCGTTTGTCTCGCGTCCTCCATAACTGCGGCCGCGGGGGCCGAGGCCGAACCTAAGATCATCAATCCCATCGTCGTGGAGTCGTTCGACGGGACTCCCATCGTCGCCACCTTGATGCTGCCGGCGGAGGCGTCCGCGAGGAACCGGGTCCCGGTGGTTTTCCAGACGCATGGTTGGGGCGGCACTCGCGAGGAGAGTCCCAGCGGCTTCACCGAACGCCTGCTCGGGAACGGATACGCGGTGCTCACGTGGGACTCACGCGGGTTCGGTGACTCCGGCGGTGAGGCGAACGTCGACTCACCCGAGTTCGAGGTCCGCGACGCACAGGCCCTTATCGACTTCGTCGCCAAACGCCCCGAGATACTCACCGATGCACCCGGCGATCCCCGGATGGGGTGGATCGGCGGTTCGTATGCCGGGGGGATCCAGCTCAACACGGCTGCGGTCGACGCTCGTCCAGACGCGATCATCCCGGAGATCGCCTGGGCCGACCTCGTGCAGGACCTGTATCCCAACCAGGTAATCAAGAAGACGTGGGATCAGTTGCTCTACGCGGCCGGGGCCGCTGCGGCGACGGGGGACGGGCTCGACTCGCCGGCGGGACCGCAGACCGGCGTGTACGCACAGGAGATCCACCAGGCTGAGGCGATGGGCACCGCGACCGGCGAGTTCCCCGAGGATCTCCAGACGTGGTTCGCGGCGAGGTCCACGATAATCAACACACCGAAGATCACCGCTCCCACCATGATCATCCAGGGAACCGTCGATACCCTGTTCCCGCTCGAGGATGCGTTCGCGCACTACGCGATTCTCAAGCGCAAGGGCGTCCCCGTGAAGCTGGTGACGTACTGCGCCGGGCACACGCTCGGGTGCTCCTATCCGGGCGGCGCCAGCGGATACCCGGAGGCCGAGGGCTCCGAGAAGCCACCGATCTACCAGGACCGGATGCTGGCGTGGCTCGACCGCTACGTGAAGGGGTTGCGCGTCGGGACCGGGCCCGAGATCGAGTGGCAGGCCCAGGACGGCTTCTACTACGGCGCGGGGCGCTATCCGCTTCGCGGTACGCGCATAGTTGAGACCAACGCGGTGGAGACCGGGACCCTGATCGGGCCGGGATCCACTGGAGGGGACGGACCGGCCGACGGCAACCCCGCCCCCGCCTTCGAGCTGGGTGGGAGCGCCGCCCGCGAGGTGATCTTGAAGGCGCGCAAGTTGGAGACCCCCATTGTCGGCCTGCCGAAGGAAAGGTGAGGTTGACGGGTGAGGTGACCGGTGTGACCGCGTTCGCGTTCCTCGAGCTGGTGGACGAGGCCCCGGATGGGACGCTCACGACCGTCGACGATCAGACCATGCCCATCCGGCTCGCGTCCGGAGAGGTGAAGGAGACTCTCGCTTTGCACGGCGTGAGCTGGCTGTTGAAGCCCGGGCACAAGCTGCTGCTGGAGGTAACGACCGGCTCGACCCAGTACGACATCCCCCGCACCGGACCGTATGCAGTGTCGCTGACGGCCGTGACCGAGCTGCCGGTAACCAGGGTGCGCGGGGACGTGAAGCCAGTCAAGCCGCTCGCGGGGAAGCGACCATGACTGGCGCCTCGAACATGATGCCGTCCCGCTCCGGTCGGAAGACCGATCACCTTTCCTACGGAAAGCACTTACTTCGGTAGCTTCTTGCTACAGAATTCGGGAATGACAACGGAGCCGATGCGAAGCGCAACCCTTTTCCTTCTGGGGGCCGTCGTGGCTGGAACCCTGGCCATCGGCCCGAACGCGGTGGCCCAGGGCGCTCCCACGGTGACGCTCGGGGCTAACCGAACGGTGATCGTGTTCGGCCGAAGCGTCACCCTGTTCGGTCGCATCCGGCCCAGGGCCGCGGGCGAGACGGTGAACATAGTCAAGGAAGGCGGAAGGAGGGTCGCGTCGGCGACCACGGATGAGAGAGGTCGTTACCGCGTCTCTATAGAGCCGCATCGCAACATGGTCTTGAGGGCGCAGTGGGTCGCGGCTGTCAGCGACCCCGTGCGGTTGAAGGTTCGGCCCATTCTCCACGTCTCTCTCGGCCCGGTCAGGCTCTTCGGTCGCACCCGCGTCCGGGGGACGCTCCGGCCCATCCACAAGGGAGACCGCGTGAACGTGGCGCTGCGCCGCAACGGGAAAGTGATCAGGCGCCGCGCGGTCCGTCTCTCGGGCTTGTCGTTTTCGACACGCTTCCATATCCGCCACCCCGGGAGCTATGCGGCCGTGGTTCGATTTAACGACGCCGACCACGCGGGGGCCGGCGCGACGAGCGCCTCCAGGGCCACGCCCTTGCCGGCGTTGAGCAGAGGCTCCAGGAGTGCCTACGTGACGCTGCTGGAGAGGAGATTGCGTTCGCTCGGCTACTACCTGCCGCGGGCCGACCGTACCTACGATTCAAAGACCTACGACGCGGTGATTGCGTTCAACAAGGTCCAGCGCCGTCTCCGTTCGGGCAACGTGGTGGAGTCGACTTGGAAAGCTCTCGCCGATCCGCGCCGGCCACGTGCACGTTCGCGCGCCGGAGGTTTCCATATCGAGATCGACCAGACCAAACAGGTCGTGTACACCGTTTGGAGAGGACGGGTCGCGAACGTGCTACACACGTCGACCGGAGCCGGCGGCGCTACCCGCGACGGCTCGTACCGCGTGTTCCGGAAGGTCAACGGCTATAGCGGCGGGGGGCTCTACTACCCGAGCTACTTCGATGGGCTGAGGGCCATCCACGGCTGGCGCGAGGTGCCTACCTATCCTGCGAGCCACGGTTGTGCCCGGGTACCGATGTGGGCGGCTCAATGGATCTACGGAAAGGCGAAGCTGGGCACGCGCGTCCTCGTCTATCACTGACCGCCTCCGTTTGCCTGCACGGTCCGCCCCGGTCAGTATTGACCCTCGACCGGGAGGAGGAGGCTGGTGGCGGTCATGCGGGACTCGATGGATCTCCGCGAGCTCGCGGACGTCGATCCCGACTCCATCCTGGAAGGCCTGAACGAATCGATCTCCCGCCGCATGCCCACGTATCGCGAGCTGTACCTACGGTGGGAGCGCCTTAACTGGCGTGTCTCCGATCTCGACTTCTCGCGCGACCGAGAGGATTGGCTCGCTCTCGACGCTCGGCACCAGGAGAGGCTGCTGTGGACCTTGGCGGCCTTCTACGTCGCCGAGCAGCGCGTCGCGGCGACCCTCACGCCCTACGTGACCGCGGCCCCCAAGCTCGAGCAGAGGATCTTTCTCGCCACCCAGTGCGTCGACGAGACGCGCCATGCGGTCTTCTTCGACCGCTGGTTCCAGGAGGTCATAGCGGCCGGGGACGGCGACATCTCGCGGCGGCTCAGCTCATCGCGGCAGTGGATCGGGCCCGGGTTCGGTCCGCTGTTCGACGATTACCTCGAGAAAGTGACTTCAGAGCTGCGCGACCGGCCCGGCGACATCGGGCTGTTTGCGAAAGCCATCGCCGTGTACCACATCGTGATCGAGGGTGTTCTCGCTCTCACGGGACAGAAGTTCATCCTGGATTGGGCGCGCAACAACCACCTCCTGCCCGGGTTCAGGGCGGGGTTCACGGCGGTGGCCCGAGACGAATCGAGGCACGTCACCTTCGGCGCGCGGGTCGTGAGGGACCTTCTCGACCAGGATGCGAGCTTGATCGGTCCGATCCATGAGGGCATCCGCGAGACGCTCAGGCTCGGGACATGGCTGTACCAGCCCCCCAACGGGGACGTCACCTATACGAGCGCGTTCGGGTACTCGCTCGGCGACCTGTTCAGATACGGCGGCATCCAGCTCGAGAAGAAGATGCGTGCGATAGGCGCGCCGATGCCATCGGTTGACATCTCGGTGCCCGCCATCGAGGCGGAGTGGCCACCTCCGGGAGGGGGCCTGATCGCATCTGACCTTCGCCAGCGCGTGACCATGTCGTTCGTGAGCGCGCTGGGACGTGCGGCGCCTGGTCTCGGTCCTGGCCTTTCGCTCATGATGCTCTACCTCGCTTTCTCGCCCGAGGCGGCAAAGGATCTCGAGGCGGTCTACGAGTTCGATCTCAGGGGAAAGGGTGGGGGGATCTTCACTATCGCGATCCTCGACGGCGACTGCCGCATCCACGTCGGCAGGATCGAACGCGATCCCGACGTCGTCTATGAGATGGATGCCGCGACGTGGCTCGCTATGAGCGCGGGTAAGGCGACGGGTGACGAGGCGATGCTCCTGGGGAAGCTGCGCATCAGGGGCGATGTCGAGCTGGGCCGCAAGTTCAACGATCTCTTCGCTCCGCCGGGGGACCCTCCGGTCCAGGCGGCTGCCAGGGCTCCCGTCGTAGGGGCCGGACGCTCGGTGGGGCTCGGCGAGAGGCTGATGGACCGGGTGCTGCGGCGCTCGCGCGCCGCCTAGGGGCGCACGCGAAACGGCCCCCGGGTGGAGGGGGGCCGTTTCGTTTCGGAGGCACTCCGGTCGGTCGCGGGTCCAACCGGGTGCGCTTCAGGTATGAGTTAGATCACGCCGCGCCCGCGGCGACCCAAGGTCATGCGACGGTAGATCCACAAGAGCGCCATCGCAACGAGGATCGCACCGATCCACTCGACACCCTCGGTTTGTCCGAAGATGGCTCGCCACAAGTACCCGCCGACGATCGCTCCCACGATGCCGACGACGATGGTGCCGAGGATGCCAATCGGGTCGGGGCCGGGCATGACCAGCCGGGCCAGAACCCCGACGACGGCTCCGACGAGGATGAAGACGATTATCTCCACGGCGTTGGTTCCCCCTTCAGTATTGACGGCTTCGTTGCCGTAGCTTCAATACCCCGCACCACCCCAGGTAAACCCAGCCCGCGAGCCGCCCCAGCATGAATGGGAGGACTGAAATGGAAATGAGCGGAAAGGTCTGCGTGGTCACGGGAGCCTCGAGTGGCATCGGACGACGGACGGCTCTCGACCTCGCCCGCGAGGGCGCATCGGTGTGCGTCGCGGCGCGCCGCGAGGAGCGCCTACGGAATCTGGTGGAAGAGATGGGCGGCAGCCCCCACTCGCATGTCGCAACCGACGTCTCCGAGAGGGACCAGGTCTCCAAGCTCGGAGTGCACGTGCGTGAGACGTACGGACGTTGTGATGTGCTGGTGAACAACGCGGGTTTCTCGGGCCGGGGTGGCTTCGACGGGCCACGGGCGCTCACCGAGCTCCACCGGGTGATGGCAACGAATTTCTTCGGCGCCGCGTACTGCACGGCCGAGCTGCTCGAGCTGCTGGTCTCGTCCGCACCGTCCCACGTGGTGAACGTCGCGTCCATGGCCGGCCGCATCGCGATTCCGGGCGTGTCCGCGTATTGCGCCTCGAAGTTCGCTCTGGTGGGCTGGTCGGAGTCCCTGCAGCAGGAGCTCGTCGCGAAGGGAGTCTTCGTAAGCTCGATCGAGCCGGGTTTCATCCCGACCGAGGGCTTCCCGCAGACGGAGTTCATGAACGACCGCGTCATGCGGCACCTTCTGGGCTCGGAGGAGGAGGTATCCCGCGCGATCCGGGACGCGATCCGGGGCCGCAAGCCCCAGCGCGTCGTGCCGCGCTGGTATTACCTCTTCCAGGTGCCGAGGCTGCTCACGCCCAGGGTCTATCGCCTGGTCGCCGGCAGGGTGATGGCTACCGGTACGGCTCGGGCAAAGACCTCAGGAGACCGTCCAGACGAAGGATCGCTCTGAGGTGGTTCCGAGGGCATAGCGGCGGTGGATCGCCCCCGCCCGAGCGTAGGCTTCCCTCAGCAACTCCTCGTCGGAGATCTGCACGAACCTGTACCCGTAGCCGCGCCGGGTCACTTCGACAAGCGCGTACCCGAAAGGGAAATCGCGGGGGATGGCGACCTCATGGGCAGGAACGCCGTCGAAATCTCGGGTTCGAGCGTTGCGGTGCGTATGACCCGCGAACACCCCCCAAACGTTTCCGGAGTCGACGGCCGCATGGAGACGCCCGGAGTCCGCATCCCGGAGCCCGAACAGGACCGGCGGGAAGGCCGTGAACGGTTGCGGCGGATGATGAAGGAAGACGAACGCAGGCCCGGCACCCGGCGCCGCCAGATCGGCCAGGATGTCGTGCTGGACGTGGGTTAGCGAACCCTGCACGACCGCCCCTCCAGGGCCTTCGTCGAAGGAGCCCGTCACCAAGTTGTAGGCGGGGAATGGAGAAGCTGCGTCCGTCGCCGAGTCCAGCACCGCGAGCCTCCACCCCTTGTGTTCGAGAATCGTGCCGTCGGGCACACGTCCGAAGGACGCGCGATAGATCTCCCGCCCCATAAGTCTCTGCTCCTTGATCGAGAAGATGTCGTGGTTGCCGAGCATCGTCGTCACCGGCATCTCCAGCCGTGCCAGGGCTTTGTTCGCGAGCTCGAACTCCTCGGGGTCTCCATGGTCGGTGATGTCCCCGAGCTGGATCACGAGCTCCGCTCCCGACCGGTTCAGGTCGGCGATGGCGGCGTGCGCGAGGGCGTCGCCGATGGCGCTCCCGAAGTGAAGGTCGCTGAGTATCCCGAGACGGAATACCACCTCCCCGGGGGGCTCGCAGGGGAGGGCGGGAACGGGCTCGAAGGGAGGAGGCGGGGGGAGCTGTTCGGGGAACGCCAGGGTTTGCTTCTCCTCGGCTCCCAGTCCCCGCAAACCGTCCGGGTCGGCGCTGTAGGGTCCCGCATGGGCATCGACCCAGTCCGCGACGCGGGCGAGGAAGAGGTCTCCCAGCGGCACCTCTCCGCCCCGGTCGCCGATGAGGCTGCGGACCCACCGCGAGTGCGGCTCGACCAGATCGGGGTCGGTGTTGGCCCCGGATCCGCTGAGTCCACCGGCGATGATCCCGGCCCGTTGCTCCGCTCTCCGGGCGGATGCTTCCGAGGCGTCTCCCCAGCGACGGTACACGTCGGCGCGGGCCGACTCGATGATCCACGCGGACCGGAGCAGGTCGACTACCAGATCGGGGTTCATCCGTTCGTCGTCCATGCCGCGAGAGGATAGTTGGGGTCCCGTCACCTTCGTTCCAGTCATTCCCCTCGCCGGGGTGACGCCGAAAACCTTGCGTTCGGGCCGGTTGGCGGGCACAATCGGATCACTTCCCCAGCAACATCGTCTGACCGCGCGCGCAAGGCCAAAGGGGGAAGGCACGTGAGCATCGCTCATCGGATCAACGAGATTCAGCGCACCACCGACTGGGACCTCTATTTCCTGAACATCGCGCGGGAGACCGCGACGCGGTCGAACTGCGTCCGCCGCCGGCATGGGTCCGTGATCGTCAAGAATCGCCGCATCCGGTCAACCGGATACAACGGGCCCCCCTCAGGGCACCCGCACTGCGACGACGGCGCGTGCCCGCGCGCCGACCAGGACGCCGTGAGCGGATGGGGGCACGACAACTGCATCGCGATACACGCGGAGGCGAACGCCATCCTCTACTCCTCGCCCGAGGAGCGCGAGGGCTCCACCATCTACATCACCGGCGTCCCCTGCTTCACCTGCGCGAAGCTGATCGCCAACTCGGGGATCAGCGAGGTCGTTTCGACCGGCGAGGCGTACGAGGACTGGGATCGGGTTCGCAACTTTCTGCTCGACTGCAGGGTGAGGGTCCGAATGGTCGGCTCCGCGCTGACCTGAGCGCGGCAGCCGGGCGGTTACTCGGGCTTGCGTGCCTCGACCAGCGTAGCGAGTCGCTGCCTGCGAACGGAGGTCACCTGAAGTCCGGCTTCCTCGAAGGCGCCGGCCAGAGAGCGCCGCGCCGCGAGCAGCGTGGGGAGACGGGCCGCTGCAAGACTCGGGAGCAGCGCGCCGACAGGCAGGTGCACGACGGACGCGTACACGACTCCGTTCGGAGCAAGCACTCTGGCGATCTCGCCCAGGGCCCTCCCGAGACCCGGCATTGCATGAAGCCCGTTGGTGCAGAGGATCGCAGCGAAGGTCCCCTTCTTGAAGGGGAGGTCGTGGGCATCCGCTTGCACGGCCGCCAGGTTGCCGACGCCACCGCTGCCGGCACGCGCCTTCGTCTCGGCCACCATCCCGCGCGCGATGTCGGCTCCCACGACCAGGCCGTGGTGCTCCCTCGCGGTCTCGATCGCGAAGAAGGCCGTGCCGACGGGCATGTCCAGGATGGGGCGGCCGGCGGCGATCTCGGCAGCGCGCTGCCCCTGCGAGATCACCGCGTCGTTGAGGTCTCCGCCGAACAATGGGAACGCGCCCCTCACGACAATCGGCTCGTAGAGCCGCTTGGCCGTAACCGAGTAGATCCCTGCGATGAGCCTCTTCATGCTGCCGTGCTGGCTCATCCCGCCGGCGGCTCCTCCCACCCCGGCGGCCAGACGTCGGAGAACATGACGTCATCCGCCTCCTTGTCTTCCCGCAGCCCCTTGAACGAGGGAGCCCGCAGGCGTCCGCCGGACGTGAGCTCGCGGAACTCGACCTTCGCAACGAGCTCCGGCCTCGCCCAGTGCGGGGCGCGTATCGGCTTGCCGAAGTTGGCCGGCTTCGTCCCGGTCGGGTCGGAGATGAAAGGAGGCTCGTCCGTCTCAACGGCCTTCAGCCGCGGCACGAGATCATCGAGAGTCCTCTGCGAGAAGCCCGTCCCCACCGCGCCGAGGAATCGCAGGCCGTCGTCGGTGTACGCGCCAACGAGGAGCGCTCCGAAAGAGCCCGACCGCGACCCCTCTCCCTGGGTCCATCCCCCGATAACCACGTCCGCATCGTGAAGGGTCTTTATCTTCAGCCAGTCGCGGGTCCGCTTTCCCGGCCGGTAAGGAGAGCCGAGCTTCTTCGCGACGATCCCTTCGAGCTGCTGCTGCCCAGCCGCGTTGAATAACGCAGTGCCTTCGCCGGCCACGAAGGGTGAGATCTGCACCGATTGCGACGGCACGACGAGCTCCTCCAGCATCTGCTTGCGCTCCTCGATCGGCCTCTCGATCAAGGACTTGCCGTCCAGGTAGAGAAGGTCGAACGCGAGGTAGGTCACGGGGATCTCCTGCGTCATGCGCGCCACGTCGCGGGCCTTCTGTACGTTGATCCGGTTCTGCAGACGCTCGAATGATGGACGGCCGTTCCGCATTGCGACGACTTCCCCGTCCACGATCGCGTCCCGGCACACCAGACGATCGTTCAGCCTGGCGAGCTCTGGGTACGTGGCCGTGATCTCTCGCTTCGTGCGCGAGAAGAGCGCGGTCTTGTCGGGATCGCACACAGCGAGCGCGCGCACGCCGTCCCACTTGGGCTCGAAGATGAAGCGGTTGTCGTCGAAAGCGTCCGCCACGAGCGTCGCCATCATGGGAGCCAGTGACGGGAGAGGGTCGCGCTCTGGGCCCTCCCAGGCGCGCAGCCGGACGAGCCAGTTCTTTTCGTCTTCATCCTTGGTCCGGAACAAATGCCAGACACCTTGCATCCGTTCGCCCGTGAGACGGAACGACAGCTTGCCGGCCTCCTGCTCCAGCAGCTCGTAGGTGCCGTGATCGAAGATCCGCACCTCGCCGCCCCCGTACTCGCCCTTCGGGATCGTGCCTGAGAACGACCCGTACTCGAACGGATGATCCTCGACGTGAACGGCGAGGTTCACCTTGCCGGTCCTCAGGGGGAGGTTCTTGGGGACGGCCCACGAGACGAGAACGGGGGTGCCGCCGTTGAGCATCTCGAGACGGAGGTCGAAGTGCAGCCGGCGTGCATGGTGCTGTTGGATCACGAAGGTCTTGCCCGGCGGCGCCGCGCCGGGGTCGACGTCGCCGGGTACCTGCGGAGGCGGCTCGGGGGTCTTGTCGAAGCTTCGCTTGTCCGCGTAGTCGCGGGCCTCACCCGATTGCTCGTCTGTTCTGGACATGGGAGTCAGGGTAAATGGGCGGCGGAGCGACCAGCGGCGGAGTCGAGCCAGACGGCGAGTCCGACACCTCCCGCGGGATCGGTGGGGGCCGTTCCCTCGTGCTTCGCGAAGGCGTACACGTCACGGCTCTCGGCCTCGCGTTCGAGCAGGCGCAGCCAACCCTGTCGCCGTTCGGGCGAGTAGGTCTGGGAGCGAAGCCGGACGTAGGCGATCCGTCCGGCCGGAAGCCGATCGGGAGGATCGCCGTCCCAGTCGGTGAGGCAGATGGTCCCGCGCCCCGCGACGGTTTGCGCCATGTCGGGCGCATGCCAGGACTCGTTGAGGAACTCGAACGCGCAGGGCATCTCCTCCGGCAGCGCGGCGAGGAGGTCGGAAAGGGCTCGGTCGTTGCGCTGCTGATGCGCGGCGAGCTGGAAGAAGATCGCTCCGAGGCGGTGCCCGAGCGGCTTCGTCGAGGCGACGAAGTCCGCGATCAACGAGGCGCGGAAGTCGTCCATCTCTATCGAGCGCGCGTGAGTGATGGCGCGATGCGCCTTGGTCGTGAAGCGGAAGTCATCGCCGACCGCACGAGCCCACTTCTCAAAGGTGCTGTCCGCCTGGCGGCGATAGAACGTAGCGTTGATCTCGCACGAGTTGAGGGCCGTCGCGTAGTGCTCGAGGAAACGAGTTTGGGGAAGACCCTCGGGATAGAAATCCGGCTTCCACTGCTTGTATGCCCAGCCCGAGGTCCCTATGTAAAGCGTCACCCACGCAGCTTAAGGCTGGCGCTCCCGATCATTCGACTCGCCGAGCAGCCGATTCATCCTGCTACCCACCTGACGAAGCCTGCGCTTGGCATAGTAGCCACGCCGCCTTAGCGGTAAGAGACGGAACCACCGGTCGCCGCGCCGAACGGCGGTGCGGAGGGCCCTCTTTACTTCGGGGTCGGAGCCGGTCTCCTCGAGGAATGAAAGAATCAGTTTGGAGACATCTAAAGTGTCTGCATGGGTCAATCGGAGCCCTGCCACCCTCTCGGTATCGAGCTCGTTGGGTAAAGTGGGGCACTCCCCCAGGACTCCGAGCGCATGAAGGACGATCATGGCCCTCGTGCACTTGCCACAGCGCCCGCAGTTGTATGCATCGCCTGGATTTTCAAAACAGACCCGGAGCCACCCCAGCGCTCGCTGATCCCGAGCCAACGCGATGATCTTCTCCACACGTGTATAGGTCGCTCCATCGTGGACGATCTGCAGAGCCTCCGAGCTCCAAAGTGGATCTATGAATGGATGCGATCCCCACTTGATCCTGTAATCCATGTAGTGGCTGGACGGTACGTATACGCGCCCCACAGTGCCGCTCAGGGCGTGAGCAATGCATGCCAGGGCGCCCCCGTGGTATTGCTCCCACCCGACGTGCCCGTTTGACCATTCCCTGAGATTGGTCTCGACTACGATCAGCTCTTTCCCGAGCTCGCCGGCTGCCTTTTGGTGTTGGTGAATGACTCTTTCCGCCAGCCACTTGCTATCGAGGGAGATGTCGAATCCCAGCACCGTGATCAGGTGTGTGATATCGGGTCGCCGAATCGCACTCCAGCTGGAATCGACACCACCACTGAAGAAGCAACCCACGCCCCCGGCTCTCCCAGAGTTGCCGGAAGTGATCGACTCGGCCTTTATCGGGATCACATCGAGATCCCATTCCCATTGCGACAACGTTCTCTGGATGTCCTGGCACCCGCTCATGACCGTTTCCGACACCACCGAATTGAGTTCGAGAGCAGCGCGCAGCCGCATCGCCGGCAGTAGCGCAGCGCAAAGCCATGCATCGCCCGGCATCCGAGCATTTGCGACCCCATCGGATCTCACATAGATGGAATGAGTCCGTGCATCCTCAGTGATGGTCGACTTGAGGCCCGACGGATCCTGCGATTGGACGTCCACGATTATTCGCCCCACCAGCTCACCTCATCTCCCACGGGAAAGGCTAAGCCCTTGGGTTAGCGACGCCGGATCACGCGGGCTTTGCGAGGCGTGGCGCCGAGGACCTCGATCGCCGGGGCAAGGGACTGCCCCGGGCCCTCCGCGACGGGCAGGAAGGGATCGTCGGCCTCGCCGATACGGTCCCAGATCGTCGCCATGGTGAAGTCGCCGGGGTTGATGTCGTCGAGCTCGTCCCACTCGAACGGGGTCGACACGGTCGCTCCGGGCTCGGGACGCACGGAATAAGCGGCCGCGATGTTGGCCCCTCCGCGATTCATGTTCACGTCGAGGAACACCTTCCGGCCTCTCTTGCGGACCTCCCACTCGACTGTGGTGTTCTCCGGGTCGGCCTGGTGCACGAGATCCGAGACCGCGCCGACGAAGCCGCGCACTTCGTCGTAGCTGTGCCTTCCGTCGAGCGGGATCATGATCTGCATTCCGGTCGCACCCGACGTCTTCGGATACGACTCGATGCCGAGCTCGTCGAGTACCACCTTCACGAGCGATGCAGCATGCTGTACCTCCTCCCAACCCGCGCCACCCATAGGATCGAGATCGAAGAACGCATAGCTGGGCTTGCTCTGGTCCGGCCCCCGTCCGTGCAATGGATGGAACTCGATGCACCCCAGGTTCGCCATCCACACCACGTGCGTGACATCGGTAACGGTGAGGAAGTTGATCGTCTTGGATTCTCCCGCGGCTCGCACGGGGATCGTCGGCATCCAGTCGGGCGCGTGGGAGGGAGCGTTCTTCTCGTAGAAGTAATCGCCGGTGATCCCATTCGGCATCCTCTTCATGGTGAGTGGCCGGTCGATCAAGTGGGGGAGCATCACGGGCGAGACGTTGAAGTAATAGGTG
>JBOGXB010000023.1:0-29744 GCA_050694215.1 Actinomycetota bacterium | reverse complement strand
GCTCAGGGCCGGCGTCCCGGTGCTGCAGGCACTGGACATCGTGGCCGAGACGACGGGGAACGAGGTCCTCACCCGAGCGACGCACGACGTCAAGGACAGCGTGAGGAGCGGAGAGACCATGGCCGGCCCACTCGAGCGGCATGGGGTCTTCCCCCCGATGGTCGTGCAGATGATCTCGGTCGGGGAGGACACCGGCGCTATCGATGCGATGCTGGACAAGGTCTCGGACTTCTACGACCAGGAGGTCGAGTCGACGACGGAGTCCCTGACCTCTTTGATCGAGCCGATAATGATCGCGGTCCTGGGCGGCATAGTGGGAGCGATGATCATCGCCCTGTACATGCCGATGTTCAAGATCTTCGAGCTCGTCAAGTAGATAGTCCTCACCCTGAGACTGAAAGAGGCGGCCGCTTCGGCCGCCTCTTTCCTTTGGGCCGATTTGGCGGGAATCAGGGTCCATTTACGTACTCAAGGCCCTCTCCGGCGAGGCCGATAGTGAGACTGCAAGCCGAAACAAGCAGCACAGCGAAAGGCAAACCCGCCGCGAGGCGGGGACGCAAAGCCACGGGACCCTCGAGGCCAGCCGGGCTACCTGCACCAGGGACGGCCGATGTGGCCCGACCTCGATGCAGGCGATTTCGTTTGGAAGTTGTCTCGTCGTAGGTCCCTGAACGGCTTGCAGGGACGGAAGGAGGTTCTGGATGTTCCAGAGGTTCCACGCAATGCGTGAGGAGCGTGAGGGCGGTTTCACCCTCATCGAGCTCCTGGTAGTCATCTTGATCATCGCCATCCTGGCGGCGATCGCCATCCCGGTGTTCCTGAAGCAGCGGGAGAAGGGTTGGATCGGTGCAGCGGAGTCCTCAACGAAGGACGCGTCGATCGCGGCCGAGTCGTTCGCCACAGGCCCTGGGAACGGTAACTACGAGGGCATGACCCTCACCACGGGCGCAGAAAGCCTCGAGGACGAGGGTTGGAACAAGACGCAGGAAGTGGCGGTCGATCTGTTCGTGGCCACCGACTTCAACTCGTACTGCTTCGAGGCCGACCACACTCGGCTGAAGAACGCCGACGTCGAGCCGATTAGCTTCCACTCGGCGTCGGGCAAGCCGGTGCGGGACCAGACGTGCGCACAGCTCCACACATCTGAAGGTGCTACGGGCACTTTGGCTGCGGCTGACTCATACGACGGTTCGTAAGAACGAGCCTTCGAAGCTGTGAAGGAGGAGCGGAGAGCCTTGGCTCTCCGCTCCTCTTGAACTTCAGGCTCGATGGGCCCCGCCCTAGGCACTACTGCCTATTCAGGTTGATCACGAATGGGCCGAGATGAGGACCATGGCGCGCCGAGCAGCTCTCCGTAGGCATACCCGCCTGCCTTCCGGCAGGCGGCTAGAGGATGGTTTCACACTCATCGAGCTCCTGCTCGTCATCCTCATCATCTCAATCCTGGCGGCGATCGCCATCCCGGTCTTCGTCCAGCTCCGCGAGAGGGGCTGGAAAGCTCAGATGCAATCTGCTCTCAGGGACGCGAGCACTTCAATGGAATCATGGGCGGCCGAGAACGACGGGAGCTATTCGGGCATTACGGCGCTGGATGAGCTGGAGCCGGGTGGGGCTCATGACCAGGGGCTCAACTACGCCGACTCGGTGACGCTTGGCCTCACCTCCACCGCGACCACGTATTGCATCGAGGCCACCCACAGCCAGTTCGACTTGGTTCTACACATCAGCAGCGAAGAGGGACGGGCGACGGATGGTCCGTGTCCATGAGTGACCCTGAATCCGTGGTTCTGGTGGCCCCCTGGAGCCGAATTCGGTTCGATCAAGCCTGGGGTCAGTCCAGCCGATGTAGAGGACACCGATGACCACACAAAGAACTCCCACGCGAGCACTTAAAGGCACCGAGGGCTTCACACTCGTGGAGCTCCTCGTGACGCTGCTGCTCATGACCGTGTTGCTGGCCCTGGTTGCCACAGCCCTTCGCCATTACTGGTGGGTCCAGTCGCTCGAGGGCGGTCAGGACGGCATCGTCACCGACCTCCGAGGACTTCAGCAGAGGGTGTCCTCGGAGACTTTCCCGGTCGTCTACGGCGCCCGCTTCACGGTGGGCAGCTCCCGGTGGCAGAACGTCAGGTACGACCCGGTCGCGAACAGCTGTTCGGCCGTCCGCGAGGGGGATCTCGACGGCGGTGAGTTCAGTGGTGGTGTGGTCGTCGAATCCGGAGTATTCGAGGAGTACATCACGGGTGGCAACAACGCGTCCGACGGGTGCACGAGCGGGCTCTCGGGCGCGTCGGTCGTCTTTTTCTTCGCGCGGGGAACGGCTACGCCCGGACAGCTGACGCTCGTCCACCCGACTCTGGACCGGCGCAAGGACGTCTGCGTGACCGGGCTAACGGCCCGAGTCGACGAAGGAGCATGTTCATGAGGATCCTTCGATCGAGCAAAGGTATGTCGCTGGTTGAGGTGCTCGTGGCCCTCCTGGTCTTCACGATCGTAACTCTGGGCGTCATCCCTCTTCTTGCTTCCTCCATCAGGGGGTCGAACACGTCGAGGGCGGGGACGGTGGGTAAGAACATCGTCGTCGAGGCGATGGAGCGCGCTCGCGGGCTTCCGTTCTACGTGTCGCATGCCGCCGATGACAGCGACGTCGACTTGCTCGACTTCTACTACCCGAGTTCAGGAGACGCTTCCGGTGGCGTTTACACCGTGAACTGCCCCTCCGGGACCACCGATCCTGCCTGTCCCGGCGACATCCCAGACGACTACTCCCTCACGTTCAGGACTGCTTTCGTCAATCCTGGCGACACGACCACGGGAGATTGCACGTCGCCATTGGCTCCCACTGGGTGCGTGACCGTGGCCAACTACGACTCGAACGACGACGACCTCGACAATCCGCCTCGACAGATAGTGCATATGTCGATCATCGGTACCTGGACGGTAGTGGGGGGACGTAGCAGAACCTACGAGATCGACTCCCTGATCGGGAGGCGCAAGTCCGCTCGTGCCAAGCTTGACGGAAAGGCGACGATCGACTACGCGGTGCGCGTCCTGACCGCTTTCGACGACGCGGTGCAGGCACGGAGCCTCGGCGCCATCGGCGGAAACGCCGCGACGCGGGTCGAGACGAAGACAACCTCGATCGCCGACCAGTCGGTTGATGCCGGAAGTCTGAGCCTGGTGGATCCGGCGGCGGCGGACGCGGACATCGTGGACCCCGTCGACGGCGCGTCGGTGGTGGTGAGCGCGCCGCCCGCGGACGGCCCCCAATTTGAGGTGCCCGACGACCCGAGCTTGGACCCCGATGTGCTCGCATCGGATCTAGACGGAGACGGGGTGGATGAGGAGGTTGCGGGTCTCGACGATACGTACGCTGGGCGGCCCAGCCCGGAGGGAGCTCTCACGGCCTCAATCGCGGGCGAGCTGCCCAAGGCAGGTGGAGGCTTCTCCTACGGCAACGGCACAGGACAACTGAACCTGTGGGTGGATAACCCGCACGTCGCTCGGGGCGCGACGTCCGTCCACAAGTTCGACCCCGACCCCGACCACCCGAAGATGGTGTTCCTGCGCCCCGCGGGCTCCGTGACGCTGGCCGGGTACACGACCGCCGACACGCAGGCGCCCAACGGCAGCGGCTTGACGATGCAGGCCCACGCCGAGTTCGACACGCTTCACCTGTTCCCGACGACCTTCGCGCCCGAGGGCGTGATCCTGGTCGAGGACTTCGTGGCCGACGTGAGCTGCCAATCGGCGTCTCAGGCGCTCGAGGGGCCTCCTGTGGCGACCTGGTCGGCAACCGTCAAGATCTGGCGGGAGACCTCAACCACGGACGGTTTTCAGGCCGGCGGCTACTGGCCTGCGACAGGCATTAGCGTGAGCGGAACCGCTGCCACCGATCCCCTGGCGGCCTTCGGGCCCAACGTCGGGCAGACCAATCCGATGGTGTACGAGGACCCAACGAATGCGGGACAGGTAAACAACAGCGCCCCGGGTGACGTTTTCTTGTTCCCGAAGACGGAAACCCACAGTGGTGGCATCCCCCACAACCATCCAGGTTTCATCGGGTCTTGGGGCAGCCTCTTCGCGCCGACGACGGCGGAGGGCAGCGCCACTCGCCCCGCGCGCGCCAGCATCGGCGGCGCGCTCACGATCGACTCCGTCGCCTTTCCCATGGAGGCCTCCTCCTCGTTGGATCCCGCCCCCGTCAACATCTCGGTCGGGTCCCTGAGTTGCCAGGCACTGGACCAACGATGAGAGACAGATTCGCCTCGGAGGAAGGCTTCACGCTCGTAGAGCTGCTGGTCGTCATCATGATCTTCGGCGTCATATCGACGAGCCTCTACCTCGCCGTCTTCTCGGGGGTTCGAGGCGGCAAGACCGCTCGGAACGTGGTTCAGATATCCGAGGAGGCGAGGCTCGGACTCAACCGGATGATCCGCGACACGCGAGAGGCCAAGGACCTGGTGGCCGCCGACGCGGACTCCTATGAGATCGGCATCGACTTCAACCTCGATGGAGACACGGACGACGAGGCGGAGCAGGAGACCTTCACCTTCGACTCCGATACCGAGCGCATCCTCCTGACGGCAAACATCCCGGACGGCGCCAACCCCACGACCACGGAGCCACTCGTCTTGGGCGTCTCCGATCTTGCGGGGACCAACATGTTCTCGTACTCGAGCAACCAGCTGGAGTACGACTACGACCCCGAGGATGGCGTCGCCTCCTGTGCCGAGATCGACGATCCTCCATTCGGCGTCACTGGCGGGAATGGTGACAACGTCTGCGGGGCGGAGGAGCTGCCGTTCGTTACGAACGTTAGTTATGCGCTGCGGGTAAGCAGCGGTGATGCTCGAAGCGGCGTACGAGCGACTGAGTTCTTCGCCGAAGCCCAGTTGCGCAATCGGCGGTGATGGAGGGGACGATGAACAGACTTGGCAACGAAAATGGAATCGCGATGGTGACGGTGCTCTTCGTAGCAGCGGTTCTCACCGTCGTTGCTTCGACGGCTGCGTTCGTGACTGTGCGTGAATTCCGTGCGCAGAACGACGACCGTCGAGGCTCCCAGGCGCTTTCCTTCGCCGAGGCCGGGGTCGATCGGATGATCCTGGAGATCCAGGCGACGAGCTGGCAGCAAGTCGCGGGTTCGGGGTGCACCGGCCGGCCGCAGTTCTCGACCGGTGCCGACGAGGCCGGCGGCTCGCTGGTGCGCGACACCGGTGGGAACATCGCCTCCCGGGGCGTCTACAGGGCGGAGCTGTCCGTCTTCGATCCGGGCGCCCAATGCACGACCCCGCTGCCGCGACCCAGAGGCACACACCGGTTCATCATCACCGGCATCGGTGAACAGCCCACCGCCAAGAGGGTCGTGAGGCAGGTGATCGATGTCGCTCCGAAGCCACTGCCCATCGGGCTCTACGCCACATCCGGCGTGCAGATCAACGGCTCGGGTCAGCTCCGCCGGACCAATCTCATCTCGGAGGGCGACATCGTGGGCCGTAACAAGATCGGGTTCGTCGGCAACGACCCCTGGTACGACCGAAGCGACTTCTTCCCCTGTGATCCTCCGACCGTTCCGGGAAACCCGGTCGGTTGCTTCCCAGACGATGGGAACCCCAACGACTCGGGAGACATGCCCGCGTCTGCGCACGCGGCGGGGCGCATCTTCTGTCAGCCCAAGTGCCCGAATGGGAATCCAACCCTCGAGGAGCACTCCGTCGCCTTCAGCCCCAACTGCCAGGCCAACGACAATGCGGGAACGCTGGGTCAGTCTGGATGGGACGGTAGCAACTGGACGACGAACCCCTCGGATGCGGTAGTCACCGATTCTGATGTTTGTTCGGGTCAGGCTGCCAACGGTCATCCCCCGACGTCGCTGTTCACTCTTGCCGAGGCCCGCCGGCTTGCGCCGCAGCCGGAGCTCGCGGAGGAGGATTACGCCGCGATCAAGTCGATGGCACAGACGAGCGGCATCTATTGCGACTACGCCACCGGCACCCGGCAGTGCACGGTCGCCGGGCAATTCAACTCGGCCCTCTCGACCGGGGCCCTCCAGGTCAACGGCGACGCCAATGCCGGCACAGGCGTGTTCGCGAATCCCGACCTACCCAGGGACCTCGTGACGTACTTTGACTTCCCCCTAGGGAGTGATCCCGAGCAATACAACGACAACTTCGTTCAATGGAAGGCGAAGATGGGTGCCTGCAACAACGATGTCGAGCTGAACCGGACGGTGGTCATAGCCATTCGCAACGGCAGCCTTCAGTTCGGGGGGGGCGCCACCGCCAATGGGGCACTCTTCGCGGAGGACGGCATGGTTGATTCGAACGGAAACTACACATTCAACGGCACGGTTCTGGCCAATCGTGTCGAGATCATCAGCGGCGCGAACGTGACCCTGGACGATTGCTGGGTCAACAACCCGCCGACGGTCATCCTCGACATCACGCCCGTCAGCTGGTCCGAGATCGACCGCTGAGCGCCTGAGGCGCCCGGACGAAATCCCTAAAGGTGTGTCCACGGGAGGCCGAAGTAAATGCTGGATTGCTTGTGTACCGGACTGTTGAATTTGCAGGCCGGAGCGGTCCCCGCTGGGAAGCGTGAAGCAGGCGATCGTGAAAGGCGAGAGATGCCAGACAGCCGGTTCGGTGAGCCGCTGCTCACCGTTGGGGAGGTTGCAGAGCTGATGCGTGTATCGAACATGACCGTCTACCGCCTGATCAAGTCGGGCCAGCTCGCGGCTATCCGCGTCGGCAAGAACTACCGCATCCGGCGCTCCGATGTTTCCCGCTACCTCGACGAGCGCGCAGTGCGCACCGGAGGTGAGGCGTGATGGCATTGGGGTCGGGATCCGCAGTGGGCATGGATATAGGCACGAGCGCGATCCGTGTCGCCGAGGTCACAAGCGGCCGCGGAGGCGCGTCGCTCGTTCGCTTCGGCCAAGCGGCGCTGCCGGAAGGTGCCGTCGTCGATGGCGAGATCGTCGATGCGGGCCACGTCTCGGAAACGGTCGCACAGCTGATGAAGCGAACGAAGGTGCGCTCGAGGAAAGCCATTCTCGGGATCGCCAACCAAAGGGTCGTCGTCCGCCAGGTCGACCTTCCCTATCTGGACGAGAAGGAGTTCCGGGCGTCGCTGAGATATCAGGCGGCCGATCACATCCCCATGTCTACCGAGGACGCGGAGCTGGACTTCATCGTGCTCGAGGACTACACGACCGATGCGGGGGATCGCATGATGCGCGTGTTGCTGATCGCCGCGGCCACGGACATGGTCGACTCGTTCGTGTCGTCGGCGTCCGCGGGCGGCGTGAGCGCGGCCGGCGTCGACCTCGTTCCCTTCGCGGTGGCACGCGCGGTCAGCTCGGCCGCCAGAGGTGAGACCGGAATCGCCGGCTCCGAGGCAGTGATCGACGTGGGCGCCGGGATCACGAACATCTTCGTCCACCACAACGGCGAGCCTCGGTTCGTGCGGATCCTCGTCGTGGGGGGAGACGACGTGACCGCCGCCTTGGCCGACGCTCTCGGAGTGTCGAGCGAGGAAGCGGAAGCCGTGAAGCTCGATCTGGGACGGGACGTGGGTTCGGACGAGGCCCGCAGGGTCCTCGACCGTCACGTGGACGGCCTCGTGGACGAGATCCAGGGGTCTCTGGACTACTACCTCTCGCAGGAAGACAGTGAGCCGGTCGCCTCCGTGCTGGTAACCGGCGGAGGGTCCCTCACTGCCGGTTTGGTCCAGAAGCTCGAGGAGGCCCTCAAGACACAGGTGCGTACCGCAACGCCGCTATCGGAGGTTTCCGTGTCCAAGTCAGGTTTGACCGAAGAGCAAGTCGAACAGATCGAGCCGGTCGCCGCGGCCGCCGTCGGTCTCGCCCTGGGAGCGTTGCGGTCATGAGGCGCATCGACCTACTCCCGCAGCGATATGCCGAGCAGCGCCGTCAGCGCCGCAACCTGGGCATGGTGGTGGTTGCCGGCCTCGTCGCTCTCCTCCTGCTCGTCGGCTGGTGGTTCCTGCTGGGCCAGCAGATCGGCAACGCGGAGAACGAACTCGCCGACGTCCAAGCAACGAACGCCCAATTGGAGTCCCAGATCGCCGAGCTGCAGAGGTTCGCCGAGCTCGAGGCAGAGGTCCAGGCGAAGAGACAGGCGCTTCGAACCGTTTTCGCAGGTGACGTCGATTGGCCGGCCATCCTCACCGAGGTCGCCATGGTCGTGCCGGGCGAGGTATGGCTGACCAACCTGACCGCCTCGGCAGGCCAGACGGAAGGAGCCTCCCCGGTCGGAACGGAAACGGCGGAGATTCGCGTCGCCAACAGGCAGCCGTTCGGCCGGATCCAGTTCCAGGGACAGTCTCTGTCGATGCCGGGCGTTGCCCGGTGGATGCTGCGCCTGGAATCCGTGAGGGAGTTCTTCGCCGTCTACCTTAGCTCGGCAACTAAGGCCGAGGGTGGCGAGGATACCGCCGCGGAGATCGTGACCTTCGATAACACCCTGGAGTTGTCCGATAGGGCCGCCAGCGGTCGCTTCCAGAGAGGTGTGAAATGAGCGCTCGAGTCCGCATGATCCTCACCGCCGTTGCGTCGGTGCTCGTCCTCGTGGCCTTCTTCTTCCTCTTCATCAAGCCTCGTCAGACCGAGCTTGGTGAGGTGAGAGACGAGGTCGAGGCGGAACAGACGCGTACGGTGCAGCTTCGTTCTGAGCTGCGGCGTCTACAGGCCTTGCAGGAGAACGCCCCCCAGCTCGAGGCCGAGCTGGCGCGGTTCCGGGAGCTCGTTCCCCGCAACCACGATGTGCCCGCCTTCATCTTCCTCGTGCAAGAAGCTGCAGATGAAGCGGGCGTGGATTTCGTAAACATCACCCCCGAGTTGCCCGGGGCGCCTCCTGAGGGCGCGCCGGTCGCGGAGGTCCGCGCCACCATCGGTGCCGGAGGCGGCTACTTCTCGGTTCAGGACTTCCTGCGCCGGTTGTACGACCTCGATAGGGCGCTTCGCGTCGACAGCGTGACCATGGCGGGACAGGAAGATGAGGAGACCGGGGAGACAACCATCACGTTGGACATGATCTCTCGTGTGTTCTTCGAGCCTCCTGGAGGGGTGGCCGGGGCTGCCGGGGCTACTGCCACGGACTCCACCACAGAGGCAACGACCGAAACGACAACTCCGGAAGGCTAGGCGCATGGCCACGGAGCAGCTCTACCTCGGCGGAGATCGCCGCAGCGTTCGACCGTGGGTCGTGGGATTGGTGATCGCCCTGGGGGCCGCCGCCATCGCCTTTTGGCTGATTGCCGGTGACCAAGATCGATCCCGGACCTCTGAGTCCTCGACGAGGCAGCCGGGAGCCTTCGAGCAACCCCCCCAGACGATCGAACAACCCGCGGACAACGTGGTGGGGGGCGCGGTCGAGACCTCTGAGCTCTTCGCACCGAAGGATCCCTTCGACTCGCTGATCTCGACGAGCTCGGCGGCAGGCGGACGCGCCGCAGGTGCCTCCTCGAGGGCGTCCAAGGGCGGGACCGGCGTGGGCGAACACAAGGTCCTCCTCGTGGCTGCTTCCTCCCGCAGAGGCGGCGGGGCGGAGGTCCAGGTGAACGGGGTCGCATACGCGGTCTCCCGCGGCGAGACGTTCGCGGAGAATTTCAAGCTCCTGGCAGCATCCAGCGATTGCGTCGCGATGCTGTTCGGCGACCAAGAGTTCACTCTCTGCGAGGGTGACGAGATCCTCAAGTAGCCTCTGACCCATCGACTCGATGGGAGGATTCGTTACCGTGGGGCGCCTTCGATATCTCACTGCAGGTGAATCACACGGGCCCGGGCTGGTCGGGATCCTCGAGGGACTTCCCGCCGGACTTCCGGTCTCCTCCAAGCAGGTCTCGGACGAGCTGACGCGTCGCCGGCACGGCTACGGGCGCGGCCCCCGCATGAAGGTGGAGGCCGACGCGCTCGAGATCCTCTCCGGGGTGAGAGGCGGGCTCACGCTGGGCAGCCCAGTTTCGGTCCTGATCCGCAACACGGAGTGGGAGAAGTGGGCGCACGTGATGCCGATCGAGGGATCGCCGGGGGGAAGGGAGCTCACGCGGCCCCGCCCCGGCCACGCGGACCTCCCGGGGATGCTCAAGTACGGCTTCGAGGACGCGCGTAATGTGCTGGAGCGTGCGAGCGCACGCGAGACGGCCGCCCGCGTCGCGCTTGGAGCGGTTGCGAAGGCCCTTCTGGGCTCCCTCGGGATCACCGTCATCTCCCACGTCGTCAGGATCGGCAACGCAGCCGTTCCGGACTCGGCGCCTGCTCCCGGTCCGGGCGATCTCGAGGCCGTGGATGCATCTCCGGTGCGCTGCTTCGACTCCGGCGCTTCGGACGCGATGGTGGATGAGATCGACCGGGCGGCTGGGGAGGGGGATTCGCTCGGCGGCGTCATCGAGGTGCTCGCGTTCGACCTTCCCGTGGGGCTCGGCTCTCACGTGCATTGGGATCGCAAGCTGGACGGTCGCCTGGCCGGCGCGCTCATGGCGATCCCGGCCATCAAGGGTGTCGAGCTTGGAGACGGATTCGCCGGCGCGGCCCGGCCCGGCTCGCGGACTCACGATGAGATAGAGCCGGACCTGTCCCGGGCGACGACGCGGGCGGGCGGCACCGAAGGTGGGATGACCATCGGCGGAACGGTGCGGATCCGCGTCGCGATGAAGCCCTTGTCGACGCTCAAGAAGCGGCTGCGCACCGTGGATCTGGCGTCGGGCGAGCCCGCCGATGCGTTCCAGGAGCGAACCGACGTCTGCGCCGTTCCCGCGGCAGGAGTCGTGTGCGAGGGGGTGGCGGCCCTCGTGCTGGCCGACGCGGTGCTCGAGATGTTCGGCGGGGACACGCTCGACGACCTCAAGGACTCGGTAGCGCGCTATCTCGAGCGGGTCGGGAGGAGACGCCCGACGTGATCGTTCTCGTCGGCTTCATGGGATCGGGCAAGACGACTATCGGCACGTTGGTCGCAGGGCGCCTGGGCCTGCCCTTCATCGACACAGATGCCGTGATCGTCGGCCGAACCGGGATCTCCATCAAGGAGATGTTCGAGCAGCGGGGCGAGGCCGGGTTCCGCGAGATCGAGCGCGACGTCGTTCTCGATGCCTTGCGCGGAGACGACGCCGTGGTAGCGCTGGGTGGAGGGGCTATCGGCGACCCCGCGATCCGGGCCGCGCTGCAACGATGCCGCGTGTTCCACCTCCGAGTTGCGTTCGACGAGGCGATGAGACGTGTGGGGAGCGACGGCGACCGGCCGATGCTTTCCGCTACGGACCCCCGAGCGCTGTTCGAGGACCGCAAAGCCGGATACGAGACCTCGAGCGAGGCCGGCGTCGAAACCGACGGACGCTCGCCACAAGACATCGCTGTGGACATCGCGACGCGCGTGGCGGAAGCTTCGGCGGCCGGAGATCAGGCGCACAGAGTCGTCGTGCCGCTGGCCGAGCGCTCGTACGAAGTTGTCGTGGGACGCGGGCTGGCCGAGCAGCTAAACGCTCTGCTTCCTCCCCTCGGAGGGGCGGAGAAGGCCTTCGTCGTGACGCACGAGAGTCTCCGGCCCCTGACTCGCGACGCAGTGGAAGCGCTGGCTTCGTCTGGGTTGTCCACCACCGTTCTTACCGTCCCGGAGGGAGAGCGAGCCAAGTCCATCGAGGTTGCGAGCGGGCTCTACCGGGAGCTCTCCGAGGCCGGGGCGCATCGCCACGACGTCATCGTCGGTGTCGGAGGCGGTGTCGTAACGGACCTGGCGGGTTTCATCGCGTCGACGTACGCGCGTGGGATGCCTCTCGTGTTCGTCGCGACGACGCTCTTGGGGCAGGTGGATGCAGCCATCGGCGGGAAGACTGCTCTGAACCTGCCTCGTGGCAAGAACCTGATCGGCACCTTCTATCAACCACGCGCGGTGATCTGTGACGTGGACCTCCTGGCCGGCTGTCCCATCGAGGAGATGCGGAGCGGGATGGCCGAGGTGGCGAAGTACGGTTTCATCGCCGAGCCCGATTTCCTCGACTACGTCCAGGCGAACGCACGGGGCGTGTACGAGGGAGACGGCCGCATCCTGGTGGAAACGGTAGCCCGGGCGGTGTCGATCAAGGCTTCGATCGTCTCAGCGGACGAGCGCGAGGCAGGCCAGCGCGCGATCCTCAACTACGGCCACACGTTCGCTCATGCGATCGAGCACGCCGCGGGCTTCGGGGTCGTCCGTCATGGCGAGGCGGTTTCCATCGGCATGATGACCGCCGCGTATCTGGCCCATGAGCTCGGTCGCATCGACGATCACGTCGTGGAGGTGCATCGCAGAGTCCTGTCGGCCCTGGACCTGCCCACGACGGCCGCGCTGAGCCTGGACGAGCTCGAGCGTGGCTGGGCTCTGGACAAGAAGCATCTGAGAGGCGTGAGGTTCGTCCTGCTCTCCGATCTCGGCAAGCCGGAAGCAGGGGTAGAGGCGCCTCGGGAGGCGATCGGCAGGTCTCTCGAGAGGCTCGCGGCGTGAAGGTCCTCGTCGTCCACGGCCCCGGCCTCGACCTCCTGGGCACACGGGAGCCGTCCATCTACGGGGAGCAGACTCTCGAGGAGCTGAACAACTGGATCCGAGCTGAGGCAGACACCCTGGACATCGAGGTGGACATCCTGCAAACCGCGCGCGAGGGCGAGATCGTCGAGCTCCTTCACGCGGGGTTGGACGGCGTCGACGGAGCGATCCTCAATCCCGCCGCGTACTCACATACTTCCCGCGCCATCGCGGAAGCGATCAGAGCGGTTCCCTATCCCGTGATCGAGGTCCACCTTTCGAATATCCACGCGCGGGAGGAGTGGCGGCGTGTCTCGGTGACTGCGGAGGCCGCGCGCGCGGTTATCGCGGGCCTGGGGGTAGGTTCCTATCTGGCCGCGTTACGCGCCCTCAAGGAGATAGCGTCCTAGTAACCGAATCGGGCGCGCCGGTGGTTTCGACCCCGATGAAGGGATATGGATGATCTCGACCAACGACATGCGTCCGGGTCAGTCGCTCGACCTGGACGGAACGCTCTTCACGATCGTGAACTATCAACATGTCAAACCTGGTAAGGGTCAGGCCTTCGTCAAGACGAAGCTCAAGAACGTCAAGACCGGAGCGGTTGTCGATCGCACGTTCAGAGCGGACGAGAAGGTCAATCTCGCGGTGCTCGACAAACGCGAGATGCAATACCTCTACGAAGACGACGCGGGACTCGTGTTCATGGACAATGAGACCTATGAGCAGGTTCACATCGAACCCGGCTTACTGGGAGACGCGCGCCGGTTCCTTAAGGATGGAACGGTTTGCCTCATCCCCGTGTACGAAGGGTTGCCGGTAGGCGCGGACCTGCCGGCCGGCATCGTGCTGGAGATTATCGAGACGGAGCCCGGGATGAAGGGCGACCGGGTGGCGGGCGCGCTGAAACCCGCGACCGTGGAGACGGGAGCAATCGTGCAGGTCCCGTTGTTCCTCGACAAGGGAGAGCGCATCAAGGTCGACACCCGCACGGGCGAGTACATCTCCCGAGCCTGATGGGAACCCTTCGAGCAAGCTAGTGCCCCATAGATGAAGGAGCGTCGTCTTGCTCGCCGGATCGCTCTCGACGTTCTGTACGACTCGGAGATCAGGAGCCGTCTGCCGACGGAGTCGCTCGAGGAGCGGCGGAGGGTTGGGTGGTCGCTCCCCGAAGGCGACGAGGGCGAGGAAGGGGAAGCTCTCGTTGAGCCCTCACAGGAGACCGCTGCCTATGCGGCAAGGTTGGTGAAGGGGATTCAGGAGCGTTCGGCGGCCATCGATTCGTTGATCGTGGAATACGTCGACAGATGGGCCATCCAGCGGATGCCGGTGATCGATCGCAACCTGCTTCGCATCGGCGTGTTCGAGCTGTTGTGGGAGAAGGACATCCCCGTGGCGGTGGTCATCAACGAGGCGGTCGAGCTTGCCAAGGCCCTCTCGACCGATGACTCCGGTCGTTTCATCAACGGGGTACTCGGTAGGGTCGCACGGGAGGAGGAGGAGAACTGACCGGGGCATCGACGTGCCCGCGGTGCTTGTGGCCGTGTCGCTCGGCGGTATAGGGTGCACGAAATCCTTTAAGTCGGCCCCGTGAGGCCGGGAAGGAGGCCAGGTTGCCGTACGCGCACGCATGCGCCTGCCCCGCTCGGGGAGGCGTTTTTTGATTCCCGCACCGGGCGGGGCCAGTAGAGCCGGAACGCAGACACAGGATTTCAACCTCAAGGCCCAGGTCATGGGCCCGGACGACATCCGCCGCGCGCTTACCCGCATCGCCCACGAGATCGTCGAGGCGAACCGGGGCACCGAGGACCTAGTGATCGTGGGGATCCGCACCAGGGGCGCTCCACTCGCCGACCGCCTCGCAGCCGCCATAGCGGAGTTCGAGGGGGTCGACCTCCCGAGCGGAGCCCTCGACGTGACGCTCTACCGGGACGACGTAGCCCTCAGGAGCCCGCGCGGCCTCGAGGCCACCACCGTCCCCAGCGACCTCGACGGCCGGGTCGTAGTGATCGTCGACGACGTCCTCTATACGGGGCGAACGATCCGGGCCGCCTTCGACGCGGTGCTGGATCTCGGCCGCCCGCGGGCCATCCGGTTGGCGGTGCTCGTCGATCGAGGTCATCGCGAGCTGCCCATCCGGGCCGACCACGTTGGAAAGAACCTCCCAACCTCCTCGGACGAAGTCGTGAAGGTGCACGTGGACGAGATCGACGGCGAGGACGCCGTTCTCATAGGAGAGTTGCAATGATCAAACACCTGCTGTCGATGGACCAGCTCTCATCCGTGGACATCACCAAGATCCTCGACACCGCCGAGTCGCTGCGTCAGGTGACCTCCCGGCCGATCAAGAAGCTCCCCACCTTGCGGGGGCGCACCGTGTGCAACCTCTTTTACGAGGCCTCTACCCGGACGCGCATATCGTTCGAGCTCGCGGCCAAGAGACTCTCGGCCGACGTCATCAACTTCTCCGCCGATTCAAAATCGAGCGTCGCCAAAGGCGAGTCGTTGAAGGACACTGCATGGACACTCGAGGCGATGGGGATCGACGCCATCGTCGTGCGCCACGGCTCGTCCGGCGCCCCCCATCAACTCTCGCGCTGGGTGAAGGCGAGCGTGCTCAACGCGGGCGACGGGGCGCATGAGCACCCGACCCAGGCCCTGCTCGACCTGTTTTCGATCCGCGAGCACTTCAAGGACTTCGACGGGCTGCGCGTCGCCATCGTCGGCGACATCGTGCACTCGCGCGTCGCTCGGTCTAACGTCAAGGGACTCGTGACGATGGGGGCCGACGTCATGCTCGTAGGTCCGCCGACGCTGGTTCCGTCTCTGACGCGGGCCTGGGGGGCGAAGGTGACCTCCGATTTCGATGCGGTGCTGCCGCACGTCGACATCTGTTACCTGCTGCGGGTGCAGAAGGAGCGGATCGGAGAGCAGCTCTTCCCCAGCCTGCGCGAGTACGCGGCACTCTGGGGCCTCAACGGGAAGCGTCTCTCCGCGATGCCCAAGGACTCACTCGTGATGCACCCCGGTCCGATGAACCGGGGCGTCGAGATCGCGGCCGACGTAAGCGAGTCGCCCCGGTCGATCATCCTCGACCAGGTCGCAAACGGCCTCGCGGTGCGCATGAGCCTGCTGTACCTGATGCTCGGAGGACCGGCCGAGGCACTCGAGGAGGTGGCGTCGTGACCGATTACTTGCTCGAGGGCGGCCGCGTTGTCGATCCGGCCTCCGGTACGGACGAGAGGACCGACGTCCTGATCGCGGACGGGCTCGTCAAGGAGATCGGCGGGGGCATCGATGCGGCCGATGCCGAGGTCGTCGACGTCACCGGAGCCATCGTCGCTCCCGGCCTGGTGGACATGCACACGCACCTACGGGAGCCGGGCAGGGAGGACGAGGAGACCATCGCCAGCGCCAGCGCGGCCGCGGCCGCAGGTGGATACACGGCCCTTTGCGCCATGCCGAACACGGACCCCGTGGCCGACACTGCAGCGGTGGTCGAGAAGGTGTGGGCGCTCGGGCGCGAGACGGGCCTGGTCGAGATCGCCCCCGCCGGCGCGTTGAGCCGCGGGCTCGCCGGCGAGCAGATGGCCGACATCGGTGAGATGTCACGCAGCCCTGCGAAGGTGCGGCTGTTCACCGACGATGGTCGCGGCCTTCAGGACGCGTTGCTCGTCCGGCGCACGATGGAGTACCTCGTCGCGTTCGACGCGATCTATGCGGAGCATTGCGAGGTCGACGCGCTCGCGCGCGGTGGTCAGATGAACGAGGGGCAGAGGTCTATGGCTCTCGGCCTGCGGGGCATCCCAGCGGAGGCCGAGGAGCTGATGGCGGCAAGAGACGTTGCGCTCGCAAAGCTGACCGGCTGCCGGTTGCATCTGCTCCATGTATCCACCGCAGGGACGATCGAGATCGTGAGACGGGCGAAGGCCGACGGCGTTCGCATTACGGCCGAGGCGACTCCGCATCATTTCACGCTCACCGACGACGCGCTGTCCGGCTACGACCCCATGGCCAAGGTCAACCCACCGCTTCGGACCGAGGCAGACAGGGCGGCCGTGATCGATGGCCTCGGGGATGGGACGATCGATGCCATTGCGACGGATCATGCTCCGCATGCGACCGAGGAGAAGGACCAGGAGCTCACCTACGCGCCGCCCGGCTTGGTGGGACTGGAGACCGCGCTCGGCTTGACGATCATCGAGCTCGTGCAGCCGGGGCACATCTCGATGTCGAAGGCGATCGAGCTGATGACGGTGAACCCCGCCCGCATCCTCGGGCTCGAGGCTCAGGGCTCGATCGAGCCGGGGAGTCCCGCGAACGTCGTCGTCATCGACCCGGAGGCGTCCTGGACGGTCGACCCGCAAGGGTTCCATTCGTTGTCGCGCAACACACCGTTCTCGGGCCGTGTGCTCACCGGCAAGGTGCTGCACACGTTCTTCAACGGAAGACGGACGGTCGCGGACGGTGTGCCTCTGGCCGGGACGCTCGTATGAGTCATCCGCCGGCGCTGCTCGCGCTCGAGGATGGGACGGTCCTGAGCGGTGAGGGCTTCGGCGCGCACGGCACGGGGATGGGGGAGGTGTGCTTCAACACCGGCATGGCGGGGTACCAGGAAGTGCTCACCGATCCCAGCTACCACGGCCAGATTGTGACCATGACCGCGCCCCAGATCGGCAACACGGGGACCAACGCCCACGACGATCAATCGCACCGGCCCTGGGTCGCGGGGTTCGTCGTACGGGACTCGGCGCGGCTTGCCTCTTCGTGGCGCAGCGACGAGAGCCTCGACGACTACCTCGTGCGGCACGGCGTGCCGGCCGTCGCGGAGATCGACACGCGCCGCCTGACGCGTCATCTACGGAGTGCGGGCGCGATGCGCGGAGCGATCTCGACCGAGATCACGGATCCAGACGAGCTCGTCGACGTGGTGAGATCGTCGCGCTCCTACGTCGGCCGCGATCTCGCGATCGAGGTCACTACGGAGCGGGCCTACGACTGGACGATCGAGGAGCTGGAGCGACGGGCTCGATCGGGTTACGCGGCCGGCAGGGAAAGTACCGCGTCAACGGCGGCGCTGGTGGAGGCGGCACCGGAGCCGCGGTACAGGATCGCAGCGTTCGACTTCGGCCTGAAGCGAAACATCCTCGACCTCCTGGTTGCGAGCGGCTACGACGTCACGGTCGTGCCGGGCACGACCGGCGCGGACGAGATCATCGAGCGCGGCTACGCCGGCGTGTTCCTGTCCAACGGGCCCGGCGACCCCGAGCCGGTGACGTATGCGGTAGCCGGCATGCGAGAGCTGCTCGGACGCGTCCCGATCTTCGGTATCTGTCTCGGACACCAGATCCTCGGGCTCGCCCTCGGCGGGCGCACGTTCAAGCTGCCGTTCGGGCATCGAGGGTCGAATCATCCGGTCCGGCGCATCGGCCAGGACCACGTCGAGATCACCTGCCAGAACCATGGCTTCGCGGTCGATACCGCGTCGCTCGAGGACACGCCGGCGAGGCTCACGCACGTCAACCTCAACGATCACACCGTCGAGGGGTTCTCGGTGGACGGCCTCTGCTACAGCGTTCAGTACCACCCGGAGGCGGGGCCCGGCCCCCACGACTCGCGCTACTTGTTCGCGCAATTCAGGGAGCTGATCGAAAGGTTCGAGCCCGCTGAGCTGTCACTACACGTCGACTAGAAAGGAGACATCCATTGGGCAGAGGCGACCGGAAGAGGACGCGGTGGAAGAAGGACCGGCAAAGGAAGAAACGAGCGCGCGACAACCGCAAGGCCGAGGCGAAGGGAGCGGCCAAGAAGTGAGCTTCGAGATCCAGCCCCCGGCGAGTGAGTACCACGTTCGGAATTGGCCAACGGAGTACTCACTCGACGAGGGGGGCGGGCCAGAGAGAAGAGCGTGACCGGCATGGGTTTCAGGATCCTCGGCCTGGATCACGTCCAGATCACGACGCCGGAGGAGTTCGAGGCCGACGTCGTCGCGTGGTATCGGGACGTGCTCGGCCTGACCGAGATCACCAAGCCGGAGGGTACCCGTCCCGCGGGCGCGTGGTTCCAGACGGGCTGGGCGGAGCTACACATCAGCATCGATGCGCACAACCCTCCGAGGGCCGCTCACTTCGGGCTCGTGGTCGACGCCTTCGAGGGGGTCATAGCGCGCCTGCGCGAGGCGGGTTGCCACATCGAGCAGGCGAAGGCGGTCCCCGGCCGCGAGCGCTTCTACACGCGCGATCCCGCCGGCAACCGTGTCGAGATCGCCCGCATCAACGAAGGGGAGCCCCAATGACCCGTCCTCCGGCATCGAGGGAGTACCACGTTCCGAATAAGCCAACGCTGTACTCAGTCGATGCCGCGGGGGGGCCGGATGCCTAGGCGGGACGATCTCCACAAGGTCCTCGTGATCGGCTCCGGCCCGATCGTTATCGGGCAGGCCTGCGAGTTCGATTACTCCGGCGTGCAGGCGTGCAAGGTGCTTAGAGCCGAGGGCTACGCAGTCGTGCTCGTGAACTCGAACCCGGCCACGATCATGACGGACCCGGAGTTCGCAGATGCGACGTACGTCGAGCCCATCACGCCGGAGCACGTCGCAGGGATCATCGAGCGCGAACGTCCGGACGCGTGCTTGCCGACGTTGGGAGGTCAGACGGGGCTGAACGTCGCGATGGAGCTAGCGCGCCGTGAGGTCTTCGAGGAGTACGGCGTCGAGATGATCGGAGCGGACCGGGAATCGATCCGGCGCGCCGAGGACCGCAGCGCGTTCAAGCAGGCCATGATCGACGCGGGGCTCGATATCCCGCGTTCGGCCTTCGCCTACTCGCTCGACGAGGCGCTTCTGGCAGCAGAGGGAATCGGATACCCGGTCGTCGTGCGTCCGAGCTACGTGCTCGGCGGAGGTGGCTCGGGCCTGGTTCGCTCGAGCGAGGAGCTCGCTGCCGTCGCGTCCGAGGGGCTGAGGATGTCCACCATCGGCGAGATCCTCATCGAGGAGTCGGTCGAAGGATGGAAGGAATTCGAGCTCGAGCTCATGCGCGACCGACACGACAACGTCGTGGTCGTGTGCTCGATCGAGAACCTCGATCCGATGGGCGTTCATACCGGGGACTCGATCACCGTCGCTCCGGCCATGACGCTGACAGACGTCGAGTATCAGGGGATGCGCGACGACGGCATCCGTGTCATGCGCGCGATTGGCGTGGAGACCGGGGGCTCCAACGTGCAGTTCGCCGTGCAGCCGGATACCGGGCGCAGGGTCGTCATCGAGATGAATCCCCGGGTCTCCCGCTCCTCCGCACTGGCATCCAAGGCAACGGGATTCCCGATCGCCAAGATTGCCGCCAAGCTTGCGGTCGGCTACGCGCTCGACGAGATCCCGAACGACATCACGAAGAAGACGCCGGCATGCTTCGAGCCTTCGATCGACTACGTCGTCGTCAAGATCCCTCGGTGGACGTTCGAGAAGTTCGCCGGCGCAGACGAGACCCTCGGCACGAAGATGAAGTCGGTGGGCGAGGCCATGGCGATCGGCCGGACTTTCTGCGAGGCACTGCAGAAGGGATTCCGCTCGTTGGAGAAAGGCCTCGTGGGGATCTCGTCGGGCGCCGCTGCCGAGCGTCCCCTCGAGGAGCTGGCGGAGCGTCTCCGGGCACCCACCGAGCATCGCCTGGTCCTGCTGGAGCAGGCGATCTATCAGGGGATGAGCTCGAGCGAGGCCCACGAGCTCACTCATATCGATCCCTGGTTCATCGACCAGGTGGCGCGGCTGGCCGAGATGCGGCGCGAGCTCGCCGCGTTTGAATCGTTGGGCGCCCTGGACGGTCGGGCCTTGCTGAGAGCGAAACGACTCGGGTTCTCGGATGCTCAGCTCGCTAATCTGTTGCACGCGCCCGAGGCCGAGGTTCGTGACCGGCGCATCTCGCTCGGGGTCCGGCCCGTTTACAAGACGGTCGATACGTGTGCGGCGGAGTTCGAGGCACACACGCCGTATCACTACTCGACCTACGAGGAGGAGGACGAGGTCGAACCCTCGGCCACCCCCAAGGTGCTGATCCTCGGTTCCGGCCCCAATCGCATCGGCCAAGGGATCGAGTTCGACTACTGCTGCGTGCACGCCGCATTTGCGCTAAGCGACGCGGGCTACGAGACGATCATGGTCAATTGCAACCCCGAGACGGTGTCGACCGACTACGACACCTCGGATCGCCTCTACTTCGAGCCCCTCACGTTCGAGGACGTGATGAACGTCATCGAACGCGAGCGTCCGGAGGGCGTGGTCGTCCAGCTGGGAGGACAGACACCGCTCAAGCTCGCTACCGCTCTGGCGCGCGCCGGCGTACCGATACTCGGGACGTCGCCCGACGCGATCGATCGAGCGGAGGATCGCGAGCGCTTCGGCGACCTGCTTGCCGACCTCCGACTTCCCCATCCGCCGAACGGGCTCGCGCGGTCGGTCCCTGAGGCGCGCGCCGTGGCGAGCTCCATCGGCTACCCGGTGCTGGTGCGCCCGAGCTACGTTTTGGGGGGCCGCGCGATGGAGATCGTCTACGAGGAGTCCTCGCTCGAGCGTTACATGAACACCGCCGCGGAGGTGTCGCCGCTCCATCCGGTATTGGTCGACAGGTTCCTGGAGGGCGCGGTCGAGGTCGACTGCGACGCGATATTCGACGGAGTCGAGCTCTACGTCGGAGGGGTCCTCGAGCACATCGAGGAGGCCGGGATCCACTCCGGTGACTCCGCGTGTGCCCTGCCACCGTTCACCCTCGCCGATGACCAGATCGCGAAGGTGATCGAGCACAGCGAAGCGATCGCCCGCAGCCTCGGGGTGCGCGGCTTGATCAACATCCAGTTCGCCATCAAGGACGACGAGGTGGCGGTGCTCGAGGCCAACCCGCGCGCGTCGCGTACCGTCCCGTTCGTGTCGAAGGCGACGGGCGTGCCTCTCGCTAAGGTGGCGGCGCGGGTGATGGCGGGCGCCACGATCGACCAGCTCCGCTCCGAGGGCGTCGTCCCCAAGCGGTCGGTCGGGCACGACGGCATCTCTCACGTCGCCGTCAAGGAGGCGGTGCTCCCATTCGAGCGCTTCAGCGGTGTGGACACCGTGCTCGGCCCCGAGATGCGTTCGACGGGTGAGGTCATGGGGATCGACTCCGATTTCGGGCTCGCGTTCGCGAAGGCGGAGTCCGGTGCGGGCGTCCGGCTGCCGACCGGAGGGAGGGTGTTCGTATCGGTGGCGAACCGGGACAAGAGGGCCGCGATCTTCCCGGCCAAGCGTCTCTACGACCTCGGGTTCGGGCTCTGTGCGACGAGGGGCACGGCACACCTGCTGGAGAGAGCCGGGTGCCGGGTCGAGCTGGTGCGGAAAGTCTCCAGCGTCGCCGCCGACGGCGAGCCGAACGTCGTCGAGCGCATCCTCGCCGGAGAGATCGACATGATCTTCAACACGCCATTTGGGCGCGGGGCGCGGTCGGACGGCTATTTCATCCGCACGGCGGCGGTCGAGGCAGGCGTTCCATGTATCACGACCATGGCCGGCATGGCCGCGGCGGTCCAGGCGATCGAGGCATCACTGGCGGGTGAGGTGACGGTGAGGCCCCTCCAGGAGTATCTGGAGCAGGTCCCCGACTGAGTAGGGTGTCCGAAATGCTGATGTCGACGGGCGAGGTCCTCTCGCACAAGAAGTACGGCGAGCATTACCACTCGCTCACGATCGTCGCTCCCGACATCGGCGAACGCGTGAAGCCCGGCCAGTTCGTCAACATCGCCTGTGGGGAAGGCAGGTCGAACATCCTTCGCCGACCGTTCTCCGTGTATCGCGTCCACAAGCGAGGGGGATGGGCGTCGACCGTGGAGATCGTCTTCGACATCAGGGGACCGGGCACCCACCACCTGTCGATGTTGCGGGGTCACGCCAGCGTCGATCTCGTCGGTCCCCTCGGGCGGGGGTTCGTGCTGCCCAAGCGGCGTGCCCACTGCCTGCTTGTAGGAGGGGGGATCGGCGCAGCACCTCTGTTCTTTCTCGCCGATGAGCTCCGCAACGAGGGCCACCGCGTCGACGTGATCCTCGGAGCGAGAACCGTCGGAATGCTCTTGAACGCGATCGAGGTACGCCGCCTCGCATCCGTGTGCCGTACGACGACCGAGGATGGCAGCGTTGGGGACGAGGGCAAGGTCACCGACGTGCTGGTCGAGACGATGGAACGCTGCGAGACGGAGGTCGTCTACTCCTGCGGCCCTCATCCGATGCTTGCCGCCGTGTCCGGCATCTGTGTCGAACAACAGGTTCCCGTCCAGGTCGCGGTCGAGGAGCTGATGGCGTGCGGATTTGGCGTCTGCATGAGCTGCGTGATACCGCTGCGTCGCAAGCTCAAGAAGGAAGAGGCTCCCGAGGATGGGATCGTCTACGCGCGATCTTGCACCGAAGGCCCCATCCTCAATGGGGCGACGGTCGTCTGGGATGGTGGGGCCGATGTCGTTGCCGCGGATCAGTCGGAGCTTTCGCCCACAGGCGTGCCCAGGCGTCAGTCCGCCACTCTCATCGCCGATGATGAGTTCCCGCCTCCCGGCAACTAGTGGTCAACTGGGTGATTCGGCTACTGGAGAGCGAATGACGAGGCGCTCGCACGCAGATCTGTCCGTGCAGCTCGGCCCGCTCGAGCTGAACAACCCGGTGCTCGTCGCTTCGGGAACGTTCGGGGCGGGTCGCGAAGGCTCTCAATTCCTCGACCTGCACAAGCTCGGGGGAATCATCGTGAAGTCCATGACCGCGGCTCCGTGGAGAGGCAAGCCCACACCTCGCATGTGCGAGACGCCCTCGGGGATGTTGAACGCGATCGGCATCCAGAACAAGGGGGTCGATCACTTCATCGCGGAGGACCTTCCGTGGCTCATCAAGCGCAGGGCTGCCGTCGTCGCTTCGATCGCCGGAAACACCGTCGAGGAGTTCGTACGCGTCGCGGACAAGCTCCGAACCGGCGGGCGGGGGATAGTCGCGGTCGAGGTCAACATCTCGTGTCCCAACCTTGAGGACAAGAACAACATGTTCTCCCACTCCGTCAAGGCAACCTCGGAGGTTGTAGCCGAGGTGAGGAAGTCGCTGTCGCGCGTGCCGGTATTCCCCAAGCTGTCTCCCAACGTGACCTCTCTCGTAGAAATCGCCGGCGCGGCAATCGACGCCGGAGCCGATGGGCTCTCTCTGGTAAACACCGTGTTCGGGATGGCGATAGACGTCGAGACGCGCCGCCCCAAGCTGGCTGGTGTCGTGGGAGGCCTGTCGGGCCCCGCGATCCACCCCGTGGCGGTGCGCGCGGTGCACGAGGTGCACAGGGCGTTCCCAACCGTCCCGATCATCGGGCAGGGCGGCGTCGCGTCGGCCACCGACGCGGTGCAGCTCATCCTCGCCGGCGCGTCTGCGGTCGCAGTAGGCACGGCCAACTTCGTCAACCCGCGCGCGTCCTTGGACGTGCTCTCGGGCATCGCCTCCTACCTGGAGAGGCATCAGGTGGCAGGCGTCACGGATCTCATCGGGGCGGTGAAGATCGAGGGGTGATCCAAACCTCGAACCCTCTCTGCGTGGCCCTGGACGAGCTCGAGCCGGACGCCAACGAAGCGATGGCAGACAGGTTGGCCGATGTCGTGGGGATGCTCAAGCTGGGGTTGACCGGGTTCGTCACAGGAGGACCAGAGCTGGTGCGGCGACTCGTCGGGCGTGCCCCTTTGTTCCTCGATCTGAAGTTCCACGACATCCCGGCTCAGGTCGAGGGAGCGGTGCGCAACGTCGCCCGGCTCGGAGTCGCCTATACCAACGTTCATGCGGCCGGCGGCTCTCGCATGATCAAGGCGGCCGTAGCCGGAGGTGGGGAGGAGATCGAGGTTCTCGCGGTGACGGTCCTAACCAGTCTCGACGACTCGGACCTCGAGGCCATCGGGCTGACGGGCCCGAGCGAGACCGCGGTCTTGCGGCTCGCCGAGATGGCCCTCGATGCAGGAGCCTCCGGGTTGGTGTGCTCGCCGCGTGAGGTCGGGGTCGTCCGCGCCCGGTTCGGGCCGAGTGAGTCCGGAGGCCCGGTGCTGGTCGTGCCGGGGATCCGCCCGGAGGGAGCGGAACTCGGGGGCCATCGGCGCATCCATACCCCGATGGCGGCTCTCGGCGCGGGGGCGGATCACATCGTCGTCGGCCGGCCCATCACGACCGCGCGCGACCCCGGCGCCGTGGCGAGGGGGATCGTGGAGGAGATCTCGTGAACCCGGTCGAGGTCATGGACGTGCTGGAACGACACGGCGCGGTCATGAGCGGCCACTTCCGCCTCGCGTCGGGTCGGCACTCGGACGTGTACGTCCAGAAGTTCCGGGTGCTCGAGCACCCGCGACTCGCTCAGCGTTTCGGAGAATCCATCGCGCAGTCGTTCGACCGGAGGTTCGAGGTCGTGGCTTGCCCGGCGGTCGGCGCCATCGTGCTCGGCTTCGCAGTCGCCCTTGCCGGGGACGTGCGCCTGGTGATCGCGGAGCGGGCGGAAGGCAGGCTGACATTACGTCGCGGATTCCGTCTGCATCCTCACGAAAAGGTGCTCGTGGTGGAGGACGTGGTAACGACAGGTGGATCCGCCGCCGAGGTCATCGACCTCGCCCGCAAGGCGGGAGCCGAGCCGATCGGTCTGGGGGCGCTGATCGACCGTCCCGACCCCGCGCGGCCCCCCTCGCTCGGGGTCCCTTTGCGGGCGCTCGTGACCGTCGACGTCTCCTCATGGGATCCGAGCGAGTGCCCGTTGTGCGAGGCGGACCAACCTATCCAGGAACCGGGGTCCCACCATCTCTCGGCGTGAGGCCCGCGGGCACAAAAAGCGCCATCTAGCTGCGGAAATCGTCGGTGGAGCGATTGCGACGGCCGCTGCCCCTGCCTATAATCCGCTGCGGTCTCGGGTTCGGCGCAGCGACCGGCGGCGGCCGGGGCCAAAGGAGCACCCCCACCCTGCGCTAGGCCGAAGGAGGACGCCCCGATGCCGCTGCCCCCACCCCTCACCGAAGAACAGAGGCGCCAGGCTCTCGAGAAAGCCGCCATCGCCCGGCGCAAGAGGGCGGAGCTGAAGGAACAGCTCAAGAACGGCAGCACCTCCTTCAAGGAGCTCCTCGACCGCACCACCGACGACATCGTCGGCAAGATGAAGGTCTCGACCGTTCTCGAGTCGCTCCCCGGGGTGGGCCGGGTGCGCGCACGCAAGATCATGGAGAAGGTGGACGTCTCCGAGTCCAGGCGAATGAGGGGGCTGGGCGCCAAGCAGAAGCAGCACCTGCTCGACGAGCTCGCCGCGAGGTGAGGCAGAGCCCCCTCTCACCAAACTGCACCCACACGGCCCCAGCCTGAGCCGATGTCACCCACGAAGGGCCGGCTCTTCGTCGTCTCGGGGCCGTCCGGGGCCGGAAAGGGCACTGTGGTGCGGGAGGTGCTACGGAAGCGACCAGACGTGGTCCTGTCCATCTCCGCAACCACACGGCCCGCGCGCCGGGGGGAGCGCAATGGGATCGACTACCACTTCGTGACCCGGCCCGAGTTCCTGGGGATGCGAGACCGGGGTGAGTTCCTCGAGTCCGCGCTGGTTTACGGCCACCTCTACGGCACCCCCAGGGCCCCGGTGGAGGCGGCGCTCGCGTCGGGCAGGGACGTCATCTGCGAGCTCGACATCCAGGGGGCCCAATCGTGCAAGCGGGCCAAGCCCGACGCCATCCTCGTCTTCATCGAGCCTCCCTCGCTGGAGGCCCTCTCGCGCCGCCTCAGGGGGCGCGGGACCGAGGATCCAGACGACATGGCGGAGCGCATCAACGCCGCCTACGACGAGATCAAGAAGAAGGCCATCTACGACCACATCGTGATCAACGACGAGGTCGGACGAGCCGCAGACGAGCTTGTCCGTATAATTGTGGAGAGCACCTAAGGGCTCAACCCCGATGATGTCCTTCGCATGACGCGCGGGCAGGGACGAGAAAGGATGATTCCCTCCAATGATCGAGCCAAAGATCGAAAAGTTGCTCGAGGACGTCGACTCCAAATACACGCTTGTGATCCTGGCCGCCAAACGCAGCCGTCAGATCAACTCCTACTTCAGTCAGCTGGGGGAGGGCATCGCCGAGTTCACGCCACCCCAGGTCCCGATGTCCCCCGACCAGGCCCCCAAGGCGCTCTCCATCTCCCTCCAGGAGATCGCGGAGGACAAGGTCGGCTACGAGCGGACCTCCGAACCGACCAAGTAGGAGCCCCGTGGAGGAGGCCGGCCACCCGCCCCCAGCAGAGGCGCCCGAGCTCGTCCAGGGTCGCAGGATCGTGCTGTGCGTCACCGGCGGGATCGCGGCATACAAGGTCGCCCACGTCGCCAGGGACCTCGCCCTGATGGGGGCGGACGTCAGGGTCGTGATGACCCGAAGCGCGCAGCACTTCGTCGGCCCCCAGACTTTCGCCGCTCTCACGGGCAACCCCGTGTCCACGGAGCTCTTCGGTGAGGGTGCCGACGCCTCGCACGTCGAGCTCGCGCGCGGGGCGGACCTCCTGGTCGTCGCTCCTGCAACGGCGAACGCCGTCGCCAAGATGGCTCTCGGGTTGGCCGACGATCTCTTCTCCGCGACCGTGCTGACCGCCCGATGCCGGGTCTTGATCGCCCCGGCGATGCACACGGAGATGTGGGAGCACCCGGCAACCCAGGTCAACGTCCGCGCGCTCATGGAACGAGGGGTGGTGCTGATCGGCCCGGAGTCGGGGCCTCTGTCCTCGGGCGACGAGGGACCGGGGCGCATGTCCGAGCCGGACTGCATCGTCACCGCGGTGGCGGAGCTGCTCGAGCGCGGCGCCCAGCTCGCCGGCAGAAGGATCCTCGTGACGGCGGGCGGCACACAGGAGCCGATCGACCCTGTGAGGTTCATCGGGAATCGCTCCTCCGGCATGATGGGCTTCAAGATCGCGGATGAGGCCGCGCGCCGGGGAGCGAAGGTGACCCTCGTGGCCGGGCCCAACAACCTCGTGCAGCCGGCGGGAGTGAACGTGGTCAGGGTGAAGACCGCCGAGGAGATGAGGGACGCCGTCCTGGCCGAGGCGCCGGTGGCCGATGCCATCGTGAAGGCGGCGGCGGTGGCCGACTTCCGGCCCGAAGCGCGCGCGGACCAGAAGCTGAAGAAGGCGGAAGGGCCTCCGAACGTCACTCTCGTGCCGACCCCCGATATCCTCGCCGAGCTCGGAGCCGACCCGGGGCTGCGCAAGGCCGGCGGAGTGCTGGTGGGTTTCGCGGCCGAGACCGAGCCCGACCCCCAAAGGCTCGCCGATCTGGCGCGTTCCAAGCTGCTGTCGAAGGGAGCCGACGTCATCGTGGCCAACGACGTCTCGAGCCCGGATTCGGGCTTCGACGTCCCGACGAACCGGGCCGTGATCGCGGACCGCCGCGGCGTCACCGATGTGGGGCTCGTGACCAAGACGCAGCTGGCAAAGGCAGTGGCGGACGAGATCGCCAGGCTGATCGGTTAGTGCGAACCACTCTCCCAATGCGGCGGGCGCATCGGTTGCTGCAGCGGCTCGGCGTGTCCTTGACGCGGGGACCGAGAGTCGGGGACCCGAGAACTCCCGCATTAGGATGCTCGCCGTGACCGCAGACCTGATCACGTTTACGTCCGAGTCCGTCACGGAGGGCCATCCCGACAAGATGGCCGACCAGATCTCCGACGCCGTGCTGGATGAGATCCTTGCCGACGATCCGTTCGGGCGCGTGGCGTGCGAGACCCTTATCACGACCGGGTTAGTCGTCGTGGCGGGCGAGATCACGACCAGCACCTACGTCGACATCCCATCCGTCGTGCGCCGCACCATCACCGACATCGGTTACACGTCATCGAAGATCGGATTCGACGGCGAGACCTGTGGCGTCAGCGTGGCGATCCAGGAGCAATCGCCCGATATCGACCAGGGCGTGTCGCAGTCCTACGAGGAGCGCATGGGGGAGAGCTCGGACTCGGACCTCGACAACCAGGGCGCCGGCGACCAGGGGATGATGTTCGGCTACGCATGTCGCGACAACGAGGACCTCATGCCGATGCCGATCTGGCTCGCTCACAGGTTGGCCCACCGGCTGTCCGAGGTACGAAAAGCAGGTGTGCTTCCGTATCTGCGCCCGGACGGCAAGGTCCAGGTGACGGTGGGCTACCGGAACGGTGCTCCGGCAACGCTCGAGACGATCGTGTGCTCGACACAGCATCAGCCCAACGTGGACATCGATACCCTTCTTCAGCCCGACCTCCTGCAGCACGTCATCGACCCGCTGATACCTCGCATGCTCGACTCGGAGCACGTCAAGATCCTCGTGAACCCGACAGGGGTGTTCGAGATAGGGGGGCCGCGCGCCGATACCGGACTGACCGGTCGGAAGATCATCATCGACTCCTACGGTGGCATGGCGCGCCATGGAGGTGGTGCGTTTTCGGGCAAGGACCCCACGAAGGTCGACCGATCGGCTTCGTACGCCACCCGCTATGTGGCGAAGAACGTGGTGGCGGCGGGCCTGGCACAGCGGTTCGAGATGCAGGTCGCGTATGCGATCGGGGTCGCTCATCCCGTGTCGATGGCCGTCGACACGTTCGGCACCGAGACGGTGGCTCCGGAGAAGATCGTGGCGGCGATCCGGGAGACGTTCGATCTGCGGCCGGCTGCGATCATCCGCGATCTCGACCTGCGTCGACCGATCTACCAGAACACGGCGGCCTATGGTCATTTCGGTCGCTCGGACAAGGACTTCACCTGGGAGCGTACCGACCGCGCGGATGAGCTCCGCAGCCTCTGCACCAACTGACGCCACGCGCGCTGCCGTCTTTCCGCTGATCCCTGCCTGGCGCCTCGATCGCGCCTTCGACTACGCGATCCCCGGGCGGTTCCGCGACGAAGTGAGGGTGGGCTCGCTGGTACGAGTGCCCTTCGGAGGTCGCCGAGTGCGGGGGATCGTCGCCCAGGTGTTCCAGGGGGAACCGGCCGAGCTCGAAGAGATCGCATCGATGGTGTTCGACGACCCGCTGACCCCTCCGCCACTCGACCGCCTGATGACATGGGTGGCCGAGCGCTACCTGGTCCCCAGGGGCCGCGCTTTGATGCGGGTCGTCCCGCCTCGCGTGCGCGTGGGCGCGGAGCCGCCCCGCCCGGTGGCGGCCGGGGGGCGGCCCGTCCTCCTCCCCACGTACGAGGGTGGGCGGGCGCTCCTGAGC
>JBOGXB010000022.1:0-31716 GCA_050694215.1 Actinomycetota bacterium | reverse complement strand
GTGGCCATTGATCTGGCGTTCGTGCCAGGCGAGCAGAATCGTTTCCACGTCCGGGAAGTACTTGTAGAGGGTCGCGCGTCCGATGCCGGTCTCTTCTGCGATCTGCGACATCGTTACGGACAGCAGCCCGTGCTCGGCCACCAGGGCCAAAGTGGTGTCCAGGATCGCCCCCCGCACCTCGCGGCGGTGGTCCTCGATTGTCTCGTTCCACAGCTTCGGCACCAACAAAGTATAGGCAACGTCGACGTCGAGGCATCCTGATTTGACAGAGACACATTGTCTCGTAAACTGTCGCCAGCGAAGCGTGCCGCGACTGAGGAGAACACTGACATGGCTGATCCGCCACGTTCCCCTAACCCCAGGCCTCCCTCCACACCACGCTGGGTGAAGGTATCTGGGATCATCGTCGCCATCGTGATCCTGCTGCTTGTCGTCATGGCGCTCGCCGGCGGGCACGGCCCTGCTCGCCACCTACAGGGGGGTGGCAACCCTGCGGGTCACACGCCGCCCCTGCAACACAGTCCGTAGAACAAGGTCAACAGTCGTGGTCATGGCGCCCGGTCTTCGCAAGTTAGCGCTCAGCGCTCATCTCACGTTCTCCGTGGGGTGGATCGGCGCCGTCCTTGCCTACCTGGCTCTGGGGGTCGGCGCGGTGAACAGCCAGGAGGTACAGATAGTACGCGCCGCCTGGACCGCGATGGAACTGACCGGCTGGTACGTCATCGTCCCGTTGGCGCTCGCGTCGCTGCTTACGGGGGTCGTCATGGCCCTCGGTACCAAGTGGGGCTTGTTCCGGCACTACTGGGTCCTGATCTCATTCGTGCTAACCGTGTTCGCCACCGTCGTCGTGCTCTTGCACATGCCGACCGTTAGCTCTATGGCAGACGCAGCGCAGGCGGCGGAAGGCGCCAGGCTTGAGGGGCTGGGGGGCGACCTCCTCCATCCCGGGATCGGCCTTGTCGTGTTGCTCGTGATTCAGGTCCTCAATCTGTACAAGCCGTCGGGCCTGACCCGCTACGGGTGGCGCAAGCAGCAAGAAGAGCGCGCCGTATCGCCGCCGTAGATGCCCCGAATCCGATCGCGGCTTAGCCCTATTTCGATGGGGAGCAGTCTGCCGCGCCCGGTGCAGGACACCGGTCCAGGACACTGTCTAGCGCGCCCGGAGGGATTCGAACCCCCGACCCTCGGATTAGAAGTCCGATGCTCTATCCAGCTGAGCTACGGGCGCCAGGGCGTCTATTGTCGCAGGCCAGGGCAAGCTCTCCCTCCTTTGGCTCGCCGTTATCGGAGCTCTTACCTCACGGACTTGTCGAAGTACCTTGCCAGACCACGCCTGCTCGTCTAAACCTTCAAGGGGCGGAGAAAAGGAGTGAGTGATGCTGGAAAACAGTGACGTCAGTTCCACGATCCCCGCGAGGGACCTGGAACGGGCGAAGTCGTTCTACGCAGACAAGCTCGGCCTCAAGCCCTTCGAGGAAAGACCTGAGGGCCTCCACTACCGCTGCGGACAGGGCAGGTTCCTGCTGTTCGCGTCCTCCGGCGCTGCTTCGGGCGACCACACCCAGCTGGGGTGGGATGTCGATGACCTCGAGGCAGCTGTCGAGGAGTTGCGAGGTAACGGGGTCGTGTTCGAGGAGTACGACCTGCCGGGCTTCAAGACCGTCAACGGCATAGCGGAGATCGCCGGCGAAAGGGGCGCTTGGTTCAAGGACAGCGAGGGCAACCTCCTGGCCCTGGGCCAGCGTAAGGACTGAGGCACCACCACGCCTCTAGAAGCGAGGGCCCCCTGGCTAGTTGCCAGGGGGCCCTCCCGCGATACGTGCTTCGTTTAGGTGTCGCCTCCGCCAGATCCACCGTCATCGGTGCCACCGCCACCGCCGCCACCGGTGTTGTCGCCACCACCGGTGCCGTCGTTGCCGTTCGTCCCGTCGCCGTCGCCGGTGTTGTCGCCACCGTTGGTGCCGTCGTTGCCGTTCGTCCCGTCGCCGTCGCCGGTGTTGTCGCCACCGTTGGTGCCGTCGTTGCCCCTGGTGCGATCTCCGTCACCAGTGTTGTTCCCGCCGTTGGTGCCGTCGTCGCCCCTAGTCCGGTCGCCATCGCCGGTCGGATCGTCGTCGTCATCGTCGACGGCCGCGATGTCGTCGGATGCATCGTCGCGGCGACGAATGCCATCGTCGTCATCGTCGGCGTTGATCGGCGCAACGCTGGTGTTGGGCGAGTCGTCGGCCAGGGCCACCACACCTCCGAGTGCCAGCACCACCGCAAGTGCGAGAAGAGCGATCTTTCCTGGTGTCATGTTGCTGCCTCCTTTCGCTGTTCGTCTTCGGATGCTTACGTTTCGTTTCTACTCATCCGGTCTGAGACGTCCGTGAGCCGTGCGTGAGAGTGGTTCTCATCTGGATCAACTCAATCGTGGTCGCAGCCGGCTGAGAACGAACCGGCGCGGCAGGGACGCGATCAGAGGTTCCAACGAGCTCGCGAGCTTGCGGGCGCTCGGCCGCTCCGCGGGCTCTCTCCGCAAGCACGCCTGGATGAGATCCGCCACCAGCGCCGGTATCTTCGCATCGAGCTCCCGGGGGGCGAGCTCCACCTGCGGATACTTGATGTCGTCCGAGCGCGGAAACGGCAGCTCTCCCGTCGCAGCTTCGTAGAGCGTCACGCCCAGCCCCCACACGTCCGCGGCGCCGCCCACCTTCGGTCCCCGTCCGGCCGTGCACTGCTCGGGCGCCATGAAGGCGTCGGTGCCGACGGGCACGGTGAGCGCGGCCGCATCCACGAAGGTGCGCGCGATGCTGAGATCGATCAGTCGCGGGGGCGCGCCCATGATGACGTTCTTCGGCTTGACGTCGAGATGCACCATGCGACGCCCGTGCATGTAGTGAAGCGCCGAACAGAGCTCGGTCGCCAGTGGGACTAGCTGCTCCATCGGCAGGGGTCCGAACTTGCGGACGAGGGTCGAAAGCCGCGGCCCCTCGAGGAACTCGACGGAGATGTGAGGCCGCTCTCCTTGGAGGACGGCGTCGAAGCCTCGCGCTATGACCGGGTGGTTCAGAGAGCGCAAGGCCCTGAACTCCGCCCGGAGCCCATCAAGCGACGCGCGATCCTGCACTCGCCCGGGGCGAAGGATCTTGACCACGACGTTCGCGAGCAAGGCCTCGTCGTGTGCGAGATAGGCCTCGTAGCGACGGCCTCCCCCGAGCAGCCTCAGTGCGAAGCGGCCCGGATAGATCTCATCGCCTTCGTCGAACGCCCACGTATCCTTCGCGCCCGGCTGCGCCGGCTCTCTCGCCCCGACCTTGTCCTCATCCAACACCCCTGCTCCCACCATCGTCTGTCCTCCTTGCATGCGCCATCTACGGGGAAAACTGCCGATTCCAGGTGTACCGGGGACGCTTGAGGCGGCCGTGAGAAGCCGATGAGACCGTTCTCATGATCGCCACCGGCGGCAAAAGGTAAGAAGCTTCTTATCTAGGTCTCACGTCCACCACACCCAAGAAGGGCTTCATGGATTCATGAGCAGACGCAGGGTCGCGGTCCTGGTCACACTCGCCTTCTTGCTGGGCCTGGGAGGGGCCGCGCTCGCGGTCGAGATCCTGCGAGGACCCGAGCGCTCGTCGGTGGATCCCATCGAGCTCCGCGTCGAAGACGAGCCTCGCGACGACGGCGATAAGGAGCGCAAGAAGCCCAAGGAGCGAAAGAAGCGCGATCAACGCAATGGAGGAACCCAGGCGCCCTCGGGCGGCACCGGCGACGGCACGGGAGGGGCGCCGCCCGCACCGCCGGCTCCACCGGCGCCCGCAGGCGACGACGATGACGACCTCGACGACGACGGCGATGACAGCGACAATGGCGACGACGACAGCGACGATGGCGACGACTGAGCCGACTGAGCCGATTGAACCCAGCGCTGAAAGGAGCGAAGCCGATCGCCGGCGCGGCCCCTTTGTTTCCGGCATTCGGGCTCGCCTGCTCGCCTGGTTCGTGGTCCTCCTGGCCCTCGCTACTGCGGCGTCCGTGCTGGTGGTGGACCAGATCCTGCTGCGCCGGCTCGACCAGCGCATCAACAGCGCGCTGGTTCAGGAAGCGAAAGAGGTAAGGAGACTTTCCCGCGGGAACGACCCCGAAACGGGCGAGCCCTTCAGCGGGCGGGTACGAAAGATCTTCACCGTGTTCCTCCAACGCAACATCCCGTCGAGGAACGAGGCCATCATCACCTTCGTGGGTGGCGAGCTGTTCCTGCGCAGCAGACAGGTAGTCCCATACCGATTGGATAATGACCCGGATCTCGTCTCCCGGTGGGCGAGGCTGACAGATACCGAGCGGGGCATGGTCGACACTCCGGCCGGGCGGGTCGAGTTCCTTGCGGTGCCCGTCAGGTCTCCGCGACCAAGTGACGGCGTGTTCGTCGTTGCGATGTTCCGCGACCGCGAGCGCGAGGAGATCGACCCGGCCCTGGCCGGCGTCGCCGCGATCGGCGGCATCGTGCTTGTGATCGGCACGTTGCTGGCATGGATGCTGGCCGATCGCATCCTGAAACCCGTGCGCAGGATCAGCAACACCGCGAAATCGATTTCGGAATCGGATCTCACCAGACGCATGGAGGTTGAGAGCAGGGACGAGATCGCTGAGCTCGCCGCCACGTTCAACGAGATGCTCGACCGCCTCCAAGTTGCGTTTCGCACACAGAAGGAGTTCATCGACGACGCCGGACACGAGCTGCGTACACCTCTCACGATCATCCGCGGGCATCTCGAGACCATCGATGCGGTCCCCGAAGACAGAGACAAGGTCATGGCCTTGGTGATGGACGAGCTCGACCGTATGGGGAGGCTGGTGGAGGATCTCAGCCTGCTGGCGCGCTCCGATCGCCCCGACTTTCTGAATCTTACGATCGTGGACGTCGAGACCTTGACCGAAGAGGTGCACGCGAAGGCCGAGGCGATCGCCCCACGGCGATGGCAGCTCGACGACGTGGGCAAAGGACGAATCGTGGCGGACCGTCAGCGGGTCACTCAGGCGTTGCTTCAGCTCGCTCAGAACGCGAGCCAGCACACGGATGAGGGCGACGTCGTCGCCGTGGGATCCAGAGTGGCGAACGGAGAGGCATGTTTGTGGGTGCGCGACACCGGCCCGGGTGTCAAGCCGCGTGACCGGGAGCGAATCTTCCGACGATTCGAACGAGGCGACGGGGGCCGCGGACGGTCGGGTGGTGCCGGCCTCGGTCTTGCAATCGTCCACGCGGTAGCTAGGGCTCACGGCGGTCGCGTCGAGCTCGACAGCCGGCTTGAGCAGGGCTCGACCTTTGCACTCGTCATCCCGATCGACCAACCCGAGAATTTGGAGGGACAGCCGAGATGAAGAGGATCCTGATAGTCGAGGACGAGGATCGGATCTCGTCCTTCCTGCGCAAGGGACTGCAGTCCAACGGCTATTCGGCGTCGATTGCCCGCACGGGTGAGGAAGCTCTCACCCTTGTGAGAACGGGAGAGTTCGACCTCATGGTTTTAGATCTGGGCTTGCCAGACATCGATGGCTTCGAAGTGCTGCAGCGGGTCAGGGGGCGTGATCGCAACATCCCGGTGATCGTGCTGACCGCGCGCGACGCCGTACCGGACCGCGTCTCGGGGCTCGAGGGGGGTGCGGACGATTACGTGACCAAGCCCTTCAGCTTCGAGGAGCTGCTGGCGCGCATCAGGGTCCGTCTGCGCTCGGACGACCGTGGCCCCGAGAAGACCGTTCTGCAGGCGGGAGATGCGGTACTCGACCTTCGCACCAGACGACTGACGGTTGGCGGCCGAACCCTGGAGTTGAGCGCACGAGAGTTCTCCATGGCGGAGCTGTTCTTCCGGCACCCCGCGCAGGTCTTAAGCCGGGAGCAGCTACTGAGCAACGTTTGGGGCTACGACTTCGACCCCGGATCCAACGTGGTCGACGTCTACGTCGGCTACCTGCGCAAGAAGCTCGGCAAGGGTCGCATCAAGACCGTCCGGGGGATGGGTTATCGCCTAGAGCCGGGCGACGAATGATTCGGCCACGCAGCTCGAGGAAGAGAGGACGCAAGACGGGGACGGGAATCACATCCCGTCCCCGTCCCAATGTTCCGATCCTTGGCTAACGGGTGTCGTTCCTCGACCGGTCGTTGGTGTGATTGCCGGTCCAGTCGCGCTTCCTGTCGCCGCCATCGCGCGTCCAGTCCCTGGTCCGGTCGCCCCGACTACGATCGCGGTCTCGACTCACGGCGGAATGACCGCTTCCGGTGCGATCGTTGCTGTCCACACCGCTGGTGTAGCGGCTGTTGGTGTTGGTGTCGTCGCCATCGTCGTCGCTCTGGACGACCACCTCGGAGTAGTCATCGTCACGCCTGAACGCGGCTTCGTCACGCTCATTCGCTACGGCACCACCAGCGGGAACAGCGAAGAGAACGCCAAGGGCAAGCATCAAGATCCCGGCTCTACTAAGCATCTCAACCTCCTTTCTCATAACGATCCGTTTGCGTAGATAGAGGTTGCCGAACGGCCGTAAGCTGAACGTGAGCCCTCCGTGAGATGCCTCTAACCTTCAAGGACTACATCAGCGGATCTTGGGCCGCAGCTTCCGCAGAACCGGCTTCGTCGGCAAACCAGCCACGATGGACTCCAGCGCGGGGCCGATCTCGCCCGCCTTCGGGCGGTGGTCCGGCGCCGGGTCGAGGCAGCGCATGACCAGTTCCGCGAGATCACCCGGAACGCCGCGCCAGAGTGGCTCGGGCTCCGTCACCAACTGCGGGAAGCGCTGAGCTCGATCGGACTCGTCGTAGTCCTGCTCCCTTTCGAACGGCAGCTTCCCCGTAAGCGCGCGATAGAGCGTCACCCCTACACCCCACACGTCGGCCGCCGGTCCGATCGGTCCTCGCATGGGATCGCACTGCTCGGGCGCCATGTAGAGGTCGGTCCCGACCGATCCGGTGATGCGAGCCGCCTCCTCGAGGGTACGCGCCACGCTGAAGTCGATGAGGCGCGGTGGGCTTCCCACCACTACGTTGCGCGGCTTCACGTCGAGATGGACCATGCCCTCCTCGTGCATGTAGTGCAGCGCGGAGCTGACGTTGATGGCGAGCGGAACGAGTTGCTCGAGGGCGAGCGGGCCGTACTTTCGGATCAAGCGGGACAGGGTCGGGCCCTCGAGATGCTCGAGGACGAGGTGAGGGCGCTCTCCGTCGACCACCGCGTCGAAGCCGCGGATGATGAGTGGGTGGTCCAATCTCTTCAGGGCCTCGGCTTCGCGACCAAGGGCCCTTAGGGCCTTCCCATCCTCCGTACGGTCCGGGCGCACCATCTTGAGCACGACGGTGAATGCGAGGTGATCGTCCCAGCCGAGGTAGGCCTCATAGGTCTTGCCTCCGCCGAGCTTCTTCCACACGTAACGGCCCGGGGCCACCTCCTCGCCCTCGGTGAAGTCCCACGACGCCTTCTCCGTCATGGCCTCAGCCATCGAGAGTCGCGAACGAGTCGACATACGCGGCCGTGTACTCCGCGATCTTGAGGTAGTCGTCGACGCGGCAGTTCTCGTTCGGCGCGTGGATGTTCGAGCCGGGGCGGCACACCCCCCCGGGCGACACGGTCGGGATGCCGAGCGTGGCCGCAATCGCATGCATCGGCCCGGTGCCGATCATCATCGGCGACAGGGCCGGAGGTTCGGTGAACACTTTGTACGCGGCGTCGATCGTCGCGCGCGCCACCAGCGAGTCGGCCGCGCACCTGACCGGGTGCGCCATCGAGAAGGTCGAGATATCGATGTCGCCGTAGCCGCGATCGTCGAGATGCTTGCGAAGCTTTGCGACGACGTCTTCGGGGTCCTGCTCGGGCACCAAACGCATGTCGAGCTTCGCCATCACCTGACGGGGCAGCACCGTCTTGGAGGCGCCGGGGACGATGAAGCCGGCGACGATGCCGGCGATGTTGCAGGTCGGCTCGAAGTAGTAGCGGCGCTTGAGCTCGTCGCCTGTCACCCCGCCCACGAACGCGTCGACCCCGAGACGCTCGCGCTCGGCCCCCTCGTCAAAGGGAAGCTCCTCGAGCATCTTCAGATCGTCCTCGCTCGGCGAGACCACGTCGTCGTAGAAGCCGTCGATGAGAACGCGCTCATTTCGATCGCGCAGGGTCGCCAACGCCTCGACCATGTGCCACACGGGGCCGGGCGCGATCACGGCGACCGACGAATGCTGGTCGTCGGCCAGGCCGATGTAGTTGAGCTCGACGTAAGCGAGGCCCTTGACACCGAAGACGAACTCGGGCCGCCCCGCGTGGTCGATCCCCAGTCCCTCCCAGACGCACCCGTCGGCCTCGAGCCTGTGGCCGTAACGTGACACGATGCTCTCGAAGCTCCCGGATCCCTTCTCCTCCTCTCCCTCAACGAGGAACTTGATTGCAACTGGAAGGTGGCCGTGGACCTCTTTGTACGCGTGCAGGCCGGCGAGGCGCGCCACGAGATCACCCTTGTTGTCCGCGGCGCCACGCGCATAGAAGACGCCGTCCCGGATAGTGGGCTCGAATGGGGGCGCGTCCCACAGCTCGATTGGATCGACAGGCTGGACGTCGTAGTGGTCGTAGACGAGAAGCGTTCTCTTGCCGGAACCCAGCTCGGCCAGTAGGGCGTCGGGGCCGGACTCGACGCTCAGACGCTCTACAGGCGCTCCCAGCTCCTCGAACCTCTCCTCGAGCCACTCGGCCATCGCCACGAGCCCGTCGGGCTCCCCGGCCATCGAGGGAATCGAGCACGCCTGGTGGAGCCACTCGAGGTACTTGGGCGCGTTGTCAGCGATGGTCTCCCGAAGAGAAGAATTAGACAAGACCATGGCTGCTTGAGGCTAAACGAGCGGACGGAAGCTACGAAAACCTGACACACCCCCTCCATACCATCAAGCCATGGCGGATTACTTGGCCTCGCGCAGATGCGGTAAGTGTCATAAGACAAAGCCGCTGACTGAGTTCGCGTGGCGACGTAAATCTAAAGGCCAATTCGATAATTACTGTCGACCCTGTAGGGCGACTTACAAGCGGGAGCACTACCGGAACAACAAGCAGCGGTACATCGATAACGCTGCCTCTCGGCGGCGTCGCGTCCTCGACGAACGGACACGCTCTTGGTGGGGTTTCTTAGGGACCACCCCTGCGTGGACTGCGGAGAGGACGACTTGATTGTTCTGGAGTTTGACCACCAGATCGACAAGTCTTTCGATGTGGCCTACGGGATCCGAAACTGCAACTGGGACGCCGTCCTCGCGGAGATCGCGAAGTGCGATGTGGTCTGCGCGAACTGCCACAGACGCAGAACCGCCCAACGCCGGGGCTACCTTCGCCGACTCCTCAGTGGCCAGAGTGAGTAAGCAGATGAGCCCTCTTCGCCCGGCGTCCCAGGCTGGTAAGTCTCACTCTTCGTCTGGAGAGTCCGGTCGTTCGAGCGGGTGACCGGGATTGAACCGGCGTCGCCAGCTTGGAAGGCTGGAGCTCTACCATTGAGCTACACCCGCATTTGTTGCAACATCTTGCCTGACGCTTCAGGATATCGAGGCGATCAGCAAGACTTATCCTGTCCTGTGAATAGGCGTCCTACGAGCTCTGGATGGACCTGAGTACGCTCTCAAAGCATGAAGAGACGCGACCGCCGAAACATCTTGACTGGCGCCGCTTTCATGCGGAGACTCCCCTTGCCAAACGATGACGAACGGGCCGAAAGGCTTGCCGACCTCGCTCTGGAGATAGCTGCGAGCGAACGGGGGATGCCGGTCGGTGGTCGGCTCGCTATTCCCTTCATACTCGGTGCCTTCTGGCGGTGGCTCTTGCGCACCATCGAGACGGGAGCGGAACCAACGTACATGCCACTCGTTCGTGAGTCGGGCGGAGATGCCGTGCTCCTTACGGCAGCCATCGAGCTCCTTCAGCAGCACAAGAACAATGCACGGGTGAAGGGAGCCATACGTCACCTTCGGGACGCTAGGGACATGGGTACCGCGTGAGCTAACCCGCAGGGCAGGCGAAACCCTATCGCCGGGCGCACGTCCGGCCGCGGCGCGCCGTATGCGTTGGAGCCGAGGAGGCCAAGCCGTACCCCGAAAGGGCCATTTGAGTTGGTCGGGGCGGGCGGATTCGAACCGCCGACCTCTTGCTCCCAAAGCAAGCGCGCTAACCAAGCTGCGCCACGCCCCGCGTTCTTGGCCCGGCGGCACAAAGCCTCTCATGCCCTCGCTTCGGGTTGGCGATCCATAACCGGATGGCGGGAATAGGGGTACCATGATCGATGGTTACGTTGCGTAGTGAGCAGTGGAAGCTCTACGGCGGAATGAAAACGGGCATACCGGAAAAGAGTTACTTTCCGTAGTCGGGCGGGCCTTCCGGTGCTGCGTCGATCGCAGCCGGAAGAAAGGGGGCAATCGAAGCTACGGCGGGTCTCAGATTGGGAGTCACGAGCCGTCATCCCCACTTTCGTCCGCCTAGCGCGGTTCGTGGCTCCCAACCTGAGCCTCGCGTCTCGGGTCGGCTACCACCGCAGCCGGCACGGCTCGACTACTACCCAGCGCGCACGATCCCACTCGCGCGCTCCTAGTACGAGGCGCGGTTCGGTCACACCCGCCCACTAGGATGAGCCCTTCTATGACGACCCAGAGCACGTCGCTGTCCACGACCACCGAACAAGCTGGCAAAGACCGGATCAAGCTGCGTGTGGAGGTCGACGACGCCGCGCTCGCTCCGGCGATCACCGAGGTCTACAGACGGTGGGCCCGCGAGATAAAGGTGCCCGGCTTCCGCAAGGGCAAGGTTCCCCGACAGCTCATCGACGCGCGCGTTGGTCCCGACGTCGTGCGCGAGGAGGCACTTCGCGACGCCCTTCCCGGCTTCTACAGAGATGCGCTCGTGGCCGAGGAGCTGGAGGCCATTGCGCCGCCCGAGATCGACGTGGTGACGTTCGAGGCGGGGTCTCCGATCGTCTTCGAGGCTACCGTGGACGTGCGGCCGGAGATCGAGATCCCCGATCTCAGCCAGATCAAGGTCGAGGCCCCCCCATCCGAGGTCACCGACGCCGAGCTGGACCAGCAGCTCGAGCGGCTGCGCGATCGCTTCGCCGAGCTCGAGTCCGTGACGCGTGAGGTCAGGCGAGGCGACTACGTCCTCATCGACCTCAAGGGCTACCGCCACGACGAGCTCGTCGAGGGGGCATCCGCACCCGATTTCCTCTACGAGGTCGGGTCCAGGTCCGGCCCCCCCAAGCTCGACGACGAGCTTGTTAACGAGAGGCCCGGGGCGATCCTCAAGTTCACCGATTCGGTTCACATCCACAAAGAGGACGAGCCCGAGCACGACCACGCCGGCCAGGAGGAGATCTCGTTCACCGTCCTGCTCAAGGAGGTCAAGGCCAAGAAGCTGCCCGCACTGGGCGACGACTTTGCCAAGACGGTGGGGGAGTTCGACACCCTCGACGAGCTGAAGGAGGACCTGAGGACGAAGCTGGGCGAGGTCAAGCAAGGCATGGTCCAGCAGGAGATCAGAGCCCAGACACTGGAGGCACTGGTCGACGCCGCTTCCATCGAAGCACCCGAGCGGCTGGTAGAGGAGGAGTTCGAGCATCGCCTGACCCACTTCAAGGAGGACCTCAGCCGGGCCGGCCTGGATGTCGCTTCCTACGCAGGCCAGACCGACTCGACCGAGCTGGAGGTCCGACGCGATATCAGGGCCCAGGCTGCCCGGTCGGTGCAAGCCGAGCTACTGCTCGAGGAGATCGCCCGCCGTGAGGAGATCCAGATCACGGACGAGGAGATCGGCAGGGAGGTCGCAGCGGCGGCCGCACAGGCTGGGACGGACCCCAAGAAACTGGCCGAAGATCTCGCCAAAGCCGGGAGACTTCCGGCTGTCGCGGCCGATATCATGCGACGGAAGGCACTCGACCACGTGGTGGCAGGCGTCAATGTCATCGGTACATCGGCCGATGAGGGATAGTGGAGGGGGATTCCAGGGCACCCCACTAAGCCAGGTCACGGAGGCAAGCAACGGTATGAACTCAGAAGAGCGCTACAGCAACTACCTCGTTCCGATGGTCGTCGAGCAGACGAGCCGCGGCGAGCGCGCGTTCGACATCTACTCGCGCCTCCTGAAGGAGCGAATCGTCATCCTCGGCACTCCGGTCGACGATCAAGTCGCGAATCTCATCGTGGCCCAGCTCCTGCATCTCGAGTCCGAGGACCCCGACAAGGACATCAGCATCTACATCAACTCTCCGGGCGGGATGGTCTATGCGGGTCTGGCCATCTACGACACGATGCAGTACATCAAGCCCGACGTCTCCACGATCTGCGTGGGCATGGCCATGTCCATGGGCGCCATCCTGCTGCTCGGCGGAGCCGAGGGGAAGCGCTTCGCCCTCCCCAACTCGAAGATCATGATCCACCAGGGCTCGGCAGGGTTCCAGGGCACCCCGGCCGACATCGAGATCCACGCCAAGGAGGTCTTGTCCCTTCGCAAGCGGATGGCGGAGATCATCGCCGAGCACACCAAGCAGACTCTCGAGCAGGTCGAGAAGGACATCGACCGCGACCGCTTCATGACCGCCACCGATGCGCAGGCCTATGGGATCATCGACGAGGTCATCAGCAGCCGTGAGGTCGCCGAGCTGAAGGGTGGCGACGGTCAGCTGATAGCCGGCGAGCCCGGGCGCATCGCCAGAGAATCCGAGCCGTCGGCCGCCGAGAAGCCGGACGCATAGGGGGACAGAGTGCCGAAGTTCGGAGACGGCGGCGACCTGCTGAAGTGCTCCTTTTGCGGCAAGTCGCAGAAACAGGTCAAGAAGCTCATCGCCGGACCCGGCGTCTACATCTGTGACGAGTGCATCGATCTCTGCAACGAGATCATCGAAGAGGAGCTCGCCGAGGCCCCCGAGCTGAAGCTCGAGGAGCTCCCCAAGCCGCGGGAGATCTACGAGTTCCTCAACGATTACATCGTCGGGCAGGAGCAGGCCAAGAAGGTCCTGTCGGTAGCCGTCTACAACCACTACAAGCGCATCCAGGTCGGCGCCACACAGGACGGCGAGGTCGAGCTCGCGAAGTCCAACATCATCCTGCTCGGCCCGACCGGGTGCGGCAAGACCTTGCTCGCGCAGACGCTTGCCCGGATGCTCAACGTCCCCTTTGCGATCGCGGATGCGACCGCCCTGACCGAGGCCGGCTACGTCGGCGAGGACGTCGAGAACATCCTCCTCAAGCTGATCCAGGCTGCGGACTACGACGTCAAGAGGGCCGAGACCGGGATCATCTACATCGACGAGGTCGACAAGATTGCCCGCAAGTCCGAGAACCCTTCGATCACCCGCGACGTCTCCGGCGAGGGAGTGCAGCAGGCCCTGCTCAAGATCCTCGAGGGAACGACCGCCAGCGTCCCGCCGCAGGGGGGCCGTAAGCATCCGCATCAGGAATTCATCCAGATCGACACGACAAACGTCCTCTTCATATGCGGCGGCGCGTTCGCCGGGCTCGAGAAGATCATCGAGAGCCGCATCGGGCGAAAGGGCGTGGGCTTCGGTGCGGACGTTCGAAAGATGCAAGAGAAGGACCTCGGCTCGATCCTGCAGCACGTCCTCCCCGAGGACCTCTTGAAATACGGGCTGATCCCCGAGTTCATCGGGCGACTGCCGGTGATCACCCACGTGCACAACCTTGACGAGGCCGCGCTCATCGAGATCCTGACCGAGCCGAAGAACGCGCTCATCAAGCAGTACAAAAAGTTCTTCGAGTTCGACAAGGTCGAGCTGGACTTCACCGAGGACGCTCTCGAGGCAGTCGCCGACCAGTCAATGTTGCGCGGGACGGGAGCAAGAGGCCTGCGCGCGATCCTCGAAGAGGTCTTGCTAAACGTGATGTACGACCTGCCGAGCCAGGACGACATCGACAAGTGCATCATCTCGCGTGAGGTCGTCCTCGAGCGTGTGAACCCGACGCTAGTACCCAGGGCCAAGGAGCGCGCCCAGCGGCCGGCCCGCGGCGAGCGCTCCGCTTAACACCCTCCGGCCTTTTCCTGATACATCCCCAGCAGCTCTTTCTGTGCGGTATGCACCAAGAAGAGGTGTTAGTAACCGGCATCGGAGGGGGTTTTGAAGCCTAGATCACTCGTTCTTGGGATCGTTTTCGCTCTGGCGGGGCTCGGCGTGATCGCGGGCGTTGTGTGGTCATTTCTGCTCGCGCCGGCCGAGGACACCGCCGTCAAGTACGTCCCTCCGGACGCCGCTCTGTACGTGAACGTCTTCACCGATCCCTCCAACGGCCAGAAGTCGAGGCTTCGTGACCTGTTCGAGTCCTTTCCCGTGGAAGGCGAGCCCGAGGATGTGCTCGAGGCGCTCGAACCCGTGATCGACGGCGTGATCGATGACTTCGGTCTCACCTTCGACCGCGATGTGCAGCCATGGCTGGGAGGTCAGGTGGCTCTCTTCGCCTCCGGGTTCGAGGCGGACTCGGACAGCGCCATCTTGATCGCTACCAAGGACGGCGACAGCGCCCTGGATGCCGTCGAGGGGATCCGCGAGCACGAGGGGGAGGAGACCGAAACGAAGACCCATAAGGACGTCGTGTATCAGATTGACGACGATGACACCGCGTCGGGACTCGTCGAGGACTTCCTCGTCGTGGGGACCGAGGGCGGCTTCCGCGCAGCCGTCGACGCCTTCGAGTCCGGGGATTCGCTCGCGACGTCCGCCCCTTACCAAGACACCACGAAGAACCTGGCCGACGACCGCCTCGCCCTGTTCTACGTCGATCTCATGCGGTTGCTTCGGACGCCTCAGGGGGGCTTGGTGGGCGCCGCGGCGGCTCAGCTGTTCCCCGCTTTCCTGCCGGCCGCGTCGGCGGTATACGCGCGCTCCGACGCGCTAGTGGTCGAGAGCGTCGCGACCGTGCCGGACGACGCGCAGATCGAGCAGCGGATGAAGGGGTCGGTCGGGCGCAGGGGCTTGCTGAACCAGATGCCCGCGAGCGCGTGGGCGGTGATCGGCCTCCCGGACTTCGCCAACACGTTTCGGGCGCTGTTCTTCGGCGCGGCCGCTCCGGGCATTCCCGGAGTCTCGCCCGAGCAGATCGAACAGCAGTTCCGGACTCAGACGGGTATCGACTTGCGGCAGGACCTCTTGTCTTGGATGGGGCATGCCGGAGTGTTCGTCTCCGGTACCGGGCCGGGTGACGTGCAGGGAGCCGTCGTGATCCAATCCAAGAACCCGCGCAAGACCGTCGAGGCCATCGCGCGCGTCGGCGGATTGCTGCTCCAGTCGGGCGAGGACGTCGACTTCTACCAGCCCGGAGCCCTGTATGAGGGGTTCGTCCTCCGCCGGCCGGCCGATCGGAGCAGGGAGCCCATCTACGTCGTCTTCGATGAGACGAACAGCCGGGCGATCGTGACCTACGGCCAGGAGGCGCAGCTCGAGGCGGTCAGCCCGGATCTCGTTTCCGACAATGGCGCGTTCAAGCGCGCGATGAGAGATCTCGGGGACGGCTACACGCCCCGGGCTTACGTTCACGTTCCGACCCTCGTGAAGCTGCTGGAGAACTTCAATGTGATCTCCGGTCAGACCTACGACAACGCAAGGCCGTTCCTCGCGCCTGTGTCGCACATCACCATCGGCTCTAGGCTTGTGCGCGATAACGTGCTGCAACGCATCATCATCGGTATCGATCCATCCAACGGGAGCTAGTGCGGCAAAGGGTGAGCAAAAGAGAAGACCTTCGAGAGATAGAGGAGCGGTGGCGAGCCTTCTGGCTCGACGGTGACGTCTACCGTTACGACCCGTCACGTCCGCGCGACGAGACCTTCGTCGTCGACACTCCCCCCCCGACGGTGAGCGGCTCACTGCACATCGGGCACGTTCTCAGCTACACGCATACCGACCTGATGGTGCGCTACAAGCGGATGCGCGGCTTCAACATCTTCTATCCAATGGGCTGGGACGACAACGGATTACCCACCGAGAGGCGAGTGCAGAACGTCTTCAACGTTCGCTGCGATCCGAGCCTCCAGTACGACCCGGACCTCGAGGTCGAGTTCGGCCGCGAGGGTGACGTCATTGGTGTGTCGCGCCGCAACTTCATCGAGCTGTGCGGCCGGGTGGTGACGGAGGACGAAAAGAAGTTCCTCGACCTCTTCCAGCGGGTGGGCCTCTCGTGCGACTGGAACGAGATGTACGCGACCATCGACGAGCGCTCGCGCTTTGTGAGCCAGTACTCGTTCCTGAGGCTGGTCGAGAGCGGCCTCGTCGACCTACGCGAGGCACCGACCATGTGGGACGTCGACTTTCAGTCCGCGGTGGCGCAGGCGGAGGTCGAGGACCGCGAGCGCGAGGGCGCTTTCTACCGCATCCGGTTCGGGCTCGAAGAGGGCGGCGATTTCCTCATCGCGACCACGAGGCCCGAGCTCATCCCCGCGTGCATCGCCGTCAGCGCCCATCCCGAGGACGATCGCTACAAGCACCTGATCGGCAAGAACGCCGTGACACCACTGTTCCAGGCACCGGTGCCGATAATCGCCGACGAGGCCACCGATCCCGAGAAGGGAACGGGGATCTTAATGATCTGTACGTTTGGTGACGCGGCCGACGTCGACTGGTGGCGCAAGCTGGGAGTCCCTCCGCGTGAGGTCATCGGACGCGATGGCCGGATCCTGGCGGCGCCGTGGGGCGAGGAGCAGTGGGTGTCGCAGGACGCAGAGTCGGCGCGCACCCATCACGACAAGCTCGCCGGCCAGACCGTAAATCAGGCGCGCCGGACGATCGTCGAGGTGCTGCGGGAGGCCGGGTTCCTCGACGGTGAGCCAGAAACCATCCGCCGCCCGGTGAAGTTCTACGAGAGGGGGGAGAGGCCGCTCGAGTTCGTCGTCTCGCGGCAGTGGTTCGTGCCGGTGATGGACCGCAAGGCCGAGCTCATCGCGCAGGGCCGCAAGGTCCAGTGGCACCCCGACATGTTCCGCAAGCGCTACGAAGACTGGGTGGAGGGCCTGAACCAGGACTGGTGCATAAGCCGGCAGCGTTACTTCGGCGTGCCCATCCCCGTCTGGTACGAGGTCGACGACAACGGCGAGGTCGATCACTCGAGGGTGCTCTCACCCCGCAAGGAAGACCTGCCCGTCGACCCGTCGGCCGAGCCGCCGCCCGGATACGGCGAGGAACAGAGAGGAGAACCGGGCGGGTTCGCCGGCGACCCCGACGTCTTCGACACGTGGGCCACGTCCGCGCTGACGCCGCGGATCCCGTCGGGCTGGCCCGACGACACCGACAGGCAAGAACGCCTCTATCCCAACGACCTGAGACCGCAGGGGCACGACATCATCAGGACGTGGGCCTTCGTTACCATCACGCGCTCGTATCTCGAGGACGGTTCGATCCCGTGGTACCACGCGGCGATCTCGGGATTCGTCCTCGACCCCAACCGCAAGAAGATGTCGAAGTCCAAGGGAAACGTCGTGCTCCCACCCGACATCCTCGACGAGTACGGCTCCGATGCAGTCCGATATTGGTCCGCGAGCGGGCGCCTCGGGGTGGACGCAGCGGCCGACCCGAACGTGTTCCGAGAGGGTAAGCGGCTCGTCACGAAGATCCGCAACGCGGCGCGGTTGGTGACGGGATACGAGGGCGAGCCGGGTGAGCCCACGCACCCACTCGATCGCGCCTTGATCGCACGGCTGCGCAAGCTCGTCGAGGACGCGACCACCGAGTGGGAGTCGTGGGACCACACTGGTGCGCTCGACCTCACGGAGACGTGGTTCTGGTCAGACTTCACCGATAACTACCTCGAGCTGTCCAAGACGCGGGCGTACGCCGGCGACCCCTCGGCCCTCGGCACGCTGCGCACCGCGCTCGACGTCGTCTTGAGGCTGTTCGCTCCGGTGCTCCCATACACCACCGAGGAGGTCTGGAACCAGGCACGGTCGGAGCCGGAGTCGATCCATCGCAATCCGTGGCCCGTCGCAGACGAGCTTCCCGGCGCCGAGGACGACGGATGCTTCGACGTCGCGGTCGACGTCCTGGCCCGCATTCGCAAGACGAAATCCGAGGCCAAGGTTTCGATCAAGTGGCCCGTCGCCGATCTGAACGTCGCCGGCCCCCGCACCAAGCTGGATCCTCTAACGACAGTCCTCGAGGATGTGTTGTCGACGGGCAACGTGAACCGGCACTCGCTGACCGAGTCCGAGGGTGACGACATTACGGTCGAGGTCATTCTCGTGGAGCAAGACGGCGCGTGAGCTACTCGGACGCAACCGCGTTTCTCGAAGCGCTCGGCATTGATGCAATGAAGTCGATGGCGCCCTCGCTCCACCGCATAGAGGCGCTTTGTGAAGTGCTGGACCATCCCGAGCAGAAGCTGCAGGCGATCCATATCACCGGCACGAACGGTAAGACTTCGACCGCGCGGATGGCAGCTTCGGTCCTGAGCGCGACGGGCGTTTCCGTGGGCACCTACACGTCCCCTCACCTCCAAACGATCCGCGAGCGCATTGCGCTCAACGGGGAGCCCATCACCGAGGAAGAGTTCGGCGATGCCTTCGACCATCTGCATCCTTTCCTCGACGTCGTCGAGCGGGAGCTCGACGAAAACCTTACGTTCTTCGAGGTGCTGACCGGCATGTTCTTCCTCTGGGCGGCCGAGACCGTGGACGTGGCGGTCGTCGAGGTGGGTCTCGGGGGCCGATGGGATGCCACGAACATGATGGACGGGGCCGTGGCCGTCATCACCAATGTCGGACTGGATCACACGAAGATGCTCGGCGACGACCCGGTGACGATCGCCAAGGAGAAGGCCGGGATCATCAAGCCGGGGGCCGCGGTGGTGACGGGCGAGCGCAAGCCCGACGTGCTGGCGGTGATTCAGGAGCAGGCCGATGCGGCCGGCGTGTCGGCGGCGAGACTGGGACACGAGTTCGAGGTCACCGCAAACCGCCTCGCCGTGGGCGGCCGCTACCTGTCCATGCGCTCGGCCGACCGGGCGCTCGAGGAGCTGTACGTACCCCTCCACGGGAGCCATCAGGCCGTAAACGCCGCCGTGGCCGTCGAGGCAGTGAGTGCCTTCCTACCTCGGGGAAGCCTCGAGGAGGAGGTTATCAACGAGGGCCTCGGGCGCACCATGGTGCCGGGCCGTCTCGAGAGCGTGCCCTCGGCCGAGGGACCATCGATGGTCCTGGATGTGGCCCACAACCCCGATGGGACGTCGGCGCTGATCACGAGCCTCGTGGAGGCGTTCGCGTTCGACTCGATCACATTCGTCGTCGGCATCCTCGGCGACAAGGACCACCGAGGCATGTTCGCCGAGCTATCGCGAGTGCCTTGCTCCATCATCGCCACCGAACCGAAGACCGTCAGGTCCGTGCCGATGACGGATCTGGTAGCCGACGCGCGCGCGTTGAATCTGGAGTGTGAAGCCGTGGAGGATGTCGCGCACGCGCTGAAGGCGGCGCGCGAGCGCACGTCGGAAAACGGCCTGGTATGTGTCACAGGTTCGCACTACGTGGTGGGCGAAGCGCGCACCGCCCTCCTCGGCCCGGTCCTCTGAGTGTCCGGCGTGCGCCTTTCCGCGCGTCCCCCGAGCGCCGTCCGATTGTTTCCTGCTAGCGTCTGACGCTTCCCTCACCCTACGGAGGTTCCCGATGGCTTCACAGCAGACTTTCGTGATGATCAAGCCTGACGGCGTGCTGAGGCGGCTCGTCGGAGAGGTCATCGGTCGGATCGAAGCCAAGGGCTACGAAATCCGCGAGATGAAGCTGTTGACGGTCGAGGAATCGCTCGCCAAGAAGCACTACGCCGAACACGTGGACAAGCCGTTCTTCGACGAGCTCGTGTCCTTCGTCACGTCCGGCCCCTCCGTGGCCATGATCGTCGAGGGCTCCGATGCCGTCGCCGGGCTGCGCCAGATCATGGGAGCGACGAACCCGCTCGATGCGACGCCGGGCTCCATCCGCGGGGATTTCGCCACCGTGATCACGGAGAACATTGTTCACGCGTCCGATTCGCCGGATTCGGCGGAGCGCGAGATAAACCTCTTCTTCGGCTGATTCTGTAGACGTCTGCCCACGGATCGCCTCGCGCCTATTCCGGTTGCCGTAACGAACAAGCCCGCGGGCCCTCCTCGCAGCACCTGATCGCGCTCTTGGAAGCTTCTGCCGCGTTTCCGGTTTGGCTCGCGGGTGACAGGAGGTAACCTCGGATCTCACTCACAAACACGAAACTCAGGAGCCGTCAGATGGAAAGCATGTTCCAGTTCATCGGTCGCGACATGGCCGTAGACCTGGGCACGGCGAACACGCTCGTATATGTGCGCGGTCGCGGGATCGTGCTCAATGAGCCGTCGGTCGTGGCCATCAACACGAAGACGGGGGCCATCCTGGCGGTGGGCGCCGAGGCCAAGCGGATGATCGGCCGCACGCCGGCTCACATCGTCGCGATACGCCCGCTGAAGGACGGCGTCATCGCCGACTTCGACGTGACCGAGAAGATGCTTCGTTACTTCATCCAAAAGGTTCATCGACGCTCGTTTCTCGCCAAACCGCGCGTCGTCGTGTGTGTTCCATCGGGCATCACCGGCGTCGAGCAGCGCGCGGTCGAGGAAGCGACGATCTCTGCAGGCGCGCGCAGCGCGTTCATCATCGAGGAACCAATGGCTGCCGCGATCGGCGCGGGTCTTCCGGTGCACGAACCGACAGGGAACATGGTCGTCGACATCGGCGGAGGGACGACAGAGGTTGCGGTCGTGTCGCTCGGTGGGATCGTCACGAGTCAATCGATCCGCATCGGCGGCGACGAGCTCGACGAATCGATCATCAACTACATAAAGAAGGAGTACTCCCTCATGTTGGGGGAGAGGACGTCTGAGGAGATCAAGATGGCTCTCGCGTCCGCGTTCCCGATGCCCGAAGAGTCGCAGGCCGAGATCCGCGGTCGCGACCTCGTTTCGGGATTGCCCAAGACCATCGTCGTCGCGGCGGAGGAGATCCGCCGCGCCATCGAGGAGCCCGTGAACGCGATCGTGGACGCGGTCAAGAACACGCTCGACAAGACCCCTCCGGAGCTCGCCTCCGACATCATGGACAAGGGCATCGTGCTGGCCGGCGGAGGAGCCCTCCTGCGCGGCCTCGACGAGCGCCTGAAGCACGAGACGGGGATGCCCATTCACATCGCCGAGGACCCCCTGATCGCGGTCGCCGTCGGCTCCGGCAAGTGCCTCGAGGAGTTCGAGGCCCTCAAACGGGTCCTGATCTCCTCGACCCGCCACTGACCCCTCGGGAGGACGTCCCTCCCGCGGAGGGCGTCGCCCTACCGGCCCTCGCGGGGGGCCGGCCTCATCTGCTCTTGCTTGGATTGCTGAGGCCGGAGCGAGCGCCCTCCCGGAGCGGGTTTGAGGCGCATGCCGTCATTCAGAGGAGCAGGTAGAGCCGGCATGCGCCGAAGGAGCAGGCCCCGGCCGATGAGGCCGCGGCCGTCGCGCCCCCCGCGAGGGAGGGGGCTCGACGACGGCCGAGCTCGGGGCAATCGAGAGTCTCGGCGACTGCGAGGGGTTAGGGTGTGGCGCGCAGGGCGGCCCGGGCTCGCGGGCTCGTGAATCCGCGGCTGCCCCCGGGTTTTTCGCTATAGCGAAGAGGTTTTCATACGGATGTATCGCCGCGCCGGGCGAGGACGGCTCCTGCTCCTTGCTTTCCTTGCCCTGTCCATAGTCGTCATCACCCTCGACTTCCGGCAAGGCCCCGAGGGGCCGCTGGAGCGGGCCAAGGACATCTCCTCCGCGATCGTCGCCCCGATCCAGAGGGGGATCGCAACCGTCTTCAGACCGATCGGCAACCTCTTCTCGTCGATCGGCGATCTGACCAACCTTCGCAGCGAGAACCAAGACCTCACTCGACAGGTGGACGAGCTCGAGCGGGAGTTAACGGAGGCGCAGTCGCTCGAGGATGACTACACCCGCTTGCAGGAATTCTTCGAGCTCGAGGAGCCGTGGACCCAGATGGAGACGACCACTGCCGCCGTCATCGGCCGCGCGCCGTCCAACTACAAGTGGGCGTGGATCGTCGACAGGGGCCGCGACGACGGGATCAAGCCGGACATGTCCGTGATCACTCCGGAAGGACTGGTCGGCAAGGTGATCAGGGTCAGCTCCAACACGGCGACGATCATCGGCATCATCGACCCGCAAGGCGCTGCTCGCGCGCGCATAGCGGTGAAGGGCTACACCGGCGTAGTGCGCGGAAACGGAGCCGACCAGCCGCTCACCCTTGAGTTCATCGACCCCACCGCGGAGGTGGCGATCGGCGACAGTGTTGTCACCTCCGGATACGACGAGGGCATCTTCCCTCCGTCCATCCCGATCGGCGAGGTCGTCGAGGTCCAGGGGAGGGAGGCGGCCCTCGACCAAGAGATCGACGTCGAGCCGTGGGTCGATTTCACCAAGCTCGACTTCGTGCAGGTCCTGCTCGAGAGCGGCCCCGTCCTGACCGAGGACGGCAGGCGGGGGGGCAGGTGAGATGGCGACGGCCAAGGCGAGAGCTCCGGGGTTCCCGGCGGAGGCGGGCTTGACCCGGGTAGCCGCGATCGCGGGTGTCGTCGTCGCGGCGCTTGCCCTTCAGACGACGCTCCTGGCCCGGCTGACGCTCATCGGCGTGATCCCTCAGCTCGTCCTCGTGGTGGTGGTGAGCCTGGCCTATCTCGACGGGGAGAGCGTCGGCGTGGTGACGGGATTCGCGGGCGGGCTCCTCATAGATCTGACGTCGTTGCAGTCGATCGTGGGGCTGACTGCTCTCGTCTATACGCTGATCGGCTTCGGCGTCGGGTACCTGCGCCAGTTCGCGACCGGCGAGTCCGTATGGACCCCCGTTTTCGCGGTAGCGCTGGCCTCCGCGATCGCGGAGGGGAGCTATGCGCTGATGTCCATCATCCTGGGGCAACCATGGGTGGGGATCGGATTCACCGCGAAGGTTATGGGTCTGGTGACTCTCTACAACACCCTTCTGACTCCATTCACGTTCCCGCTCGTGCGTAGGGTCGCCGATCGCTTCCGTCCCGAGAGGGTCTACCGATGGTGAGCCACCCGACGCGCCAGAAACAGAAGCAGCAGGGGGGGATCGACCGGACACTGCTACGCCTGGCCGTGTTGGGCATCATGATCGTCGCGGCTTTCGTTGCGCTGTTCTCTCGACTGTGGTTCCTGCAGGTTCTCGCCTCGGACGAGTACCGCGTTCTCGCGCGCGAGAACCGTGTGCGCCAGATCCAATCCGAGCCGTCGAGAGGCCGCATCCTCGATCGCAACGGGAAGGTGCTCATCGACAATCGGTTGACGTCCGCGGTGACGGTCGAGCGCGTCGTGCTTAACAATCCCTACCAGCGGCGACGCGTATTCCGGCGCCTCTCGAAGCTGCTGGGCGTCAAGGTCTCGGAGATGCGCAACCGGCTCAAGGACACCACGCTCTCGCCCTACAAGCCGGTTGCGGTAGCGAACGACGTCCCTCGGGGGGCGCGTGACTACATCCTCGAGAACCTGGAGAACTTCCCCGGCGTCGAGATCGAGAAGCTGCCGATCCGCGAGTTCCCGCGAGGGCCCCTGGCTGCGCATGTGCTCGGGTACGTGCGTGAGATCACAGCGGAGCAGCTCAAGTCCGATCACTTCAAGAAGGTTCGGCGCTCCTATCAAGCGGGGGACATCGTGGGGCAATCCGGGATCGAGTATCAGTACGACCGTTTCCTGAGGGGCATTCCGCGCGTGGAGAAGGTCGTCGTCAACTCCGCCGGCAATCCGCTCGTCACCAGGATCAAGCAGGAAGAGGAACCGGGAGACGACCTGATGCTGTGGCTCGATTCGAAGATCCAGAAGTCCACTGAGAGGGCCCTGCAGGCCGGGATCGAGGCTGCTCGAGGCTCCGGGTACCAGGCGGTCGGAGGAGCCGTCGTCGTGATGGATCCCAACACCGGGGGCGTGCTGGGAATGGCGAGCTATCCAACCTACGATCCAACGATTCTGGCGGACGGCATCACGCAGAAGGAGTATGACGCGCTCGGAGCCAAGACCCCCAACGATCCCAACGACGATGCGCTCTTCAACCGCGCGATCCAGGGCGAGAGGGCTCCGGGATCCTCGTTCAAGCCGGTGACTGCCGGCGCGGCGATGGCTACGGGGGTCGTCGATCCCTACACGTCCATCGATTGCGACGGCTCTTCGGTCTATCCGCCCGACAATCCTCCGGGAGCAGTCGAGTTCCCAAATTGGACGTCCGCGTCCTTCGGTCACATCGGCTTCCCGACCTCACTCGAGATCTCTTGTGACACCTTCTATTACGAGCTGGGCTGGCGGATGGAGGCAGCGTTCGGACCTCCGGGGAGCGCGGGCGGTGACGGGACGGAGCGGTTCCAGAAGTACATGCGCCGGGTCGGGTTCGGCCACGAGACGGGACTCGACCTCCCAAACGAAGCGGAGGGCCGGGTGCCGGATTCGGAGTGGCTCGAGGAGTTCTGCGAGGAGGTGGAGTGTCTCAACGACGACTGGCTGCCCGGATACACGGTCAACATGTCCACCGGACAGGGCGATCTCGTCGTGACCCCGATGCAGATGGCGGTCACCTACTCGGCTCTCTTGAACGGGGGCCGGATCCTCCAGCCTCGCGTGGCGAAAGAGGTCCAGGTGACCGATGAGCGCGGCAACACCAGGACGCTCAAGGAGCTGAAAGCACCGGTTGCAGCCAAGCTTCCCCTCGACGAGACGGAGATCTCGGTCATTCGTGACGGCCTCGAGTTGGTCACCGCGGGAGACAGCGGCACCGCGCAGAGCTCGTTCGCCGGCTTTCCCCTCGACGAATATCCGATCGCGGGAAAGACCGGAACCGCCGAGCTCGGGGAAACCGACTTGAACGATGCGTGGTTCGTGTCGTACGGACCTGCGGACTCGCCCGATTACGTCATCGCGGTGTACCTGGAGCGCGCCGGCCACGGTGGCGAGAGCGCCGCACCGGTAGCGCGCCAGATCTGGGAGGACATCTACAACGTCGATGAGGAAACGGACATCCAACTTGGATCCGATCAGTCGGGCTGATGACTAGCAGACAAGGGGTTCTCGGACGTCAGGGCCTCCTCGGCGAGGCCGTCGACCGCATCGGCGGCGAGCCCATCTCCGCGCGTATGGCACGGAAGGCGCCGCTCAGGCATCTCGACCTCTCCCTGCTGACGATCTCCGTGCTGCTGGCCGCGTACGGGGTCGTAATGGTCTATTCCGCAACCGTCCATCGTCAGCAGGAAGCAGGTCTCGACGAGACACTGTTCCTCAAGCGTCAGCTCGTATACGCGATGGCCGGTGTCCTCGTGCTCTTCGTGATGAGCACTTTCGACTATCGACACCTAAAGGGGTTCTCGCCGTTCGTCTATGGGGCGACGATCATTGGACTCCTGATCGTCCTTACTCCGCTCGGGGAGGTCCAGAAGGGCGCCAGCCGGTGGATCGACCTTGGTGCTTTCCAGATGCAGCCGTCGGAGCTGGCCAAGATCGCCTTGATCATCACGGTGTCCGCCTATCTGACCGAACGAATGGAAGAGGTACGAGTTCGAGACATCGCCGTGTGCCTCGCGCTCGCCGCGTTCCCGATGTTCCTGATCTTCCTCGAGCCAGATCTGGGGACGACTATGGTGTTCGTGGCTCTGACCGCGACCTTGCTCTTGATCGGCGGCGCGAAGATCCGTCATTTCATCGCCCTCGGCATCCTGGGGCTGTTCGCCATCCTCCTCGCCCTTCAGTTGGGCGCCCTCGAGGACTATCAGGTGCAGCGCATCACGGCATTCCTCGATCCGAATCCTGACGTCCGCTCGGTGGGCTACAACCTCACGCAGTCCAAGATCGCGATCGGCTCGGGGGGCTTCCGCGGCAAGGGCATCGGCGGCGAGAACACTCAGACGTCTCTCGACTTCGTCCCCGAGCAGCACACCGACTTCATCTTCACCGCGGTGGGCGAGCAGCTTGGGTTCGTCGGGTCTGCCACTCTGCTCGGCCTGTTCGCGTTCTTGCTGTGGCGCGCCATCCGGATCGCCACGATGGCACGCGATCTGTTCGGGGTTCTTCTCGCGACGGGTTGCGCTGCGTTGTGGGCATTTCAGCTGTTCGTGAACATCGGCATGACGATGGGGATCATGCCGATCACCGGCATCCCGCTGCCCTTCATCTCGTTCGGGGGGTCGAGCCTCCTCACGAACTTCGCAGCAGTCGGCCTGCTGATGAACATCCATATGCGGAGGTTCCTGTGATGACCCTGGAGGTCACGTAATGGCACAAGAAGCCCCGCGCAGGCGGGAGAAGGCAACCGACGTCATCCGTACGAAGCAGCCAGGCGCCAAGGCGCCGGACAAGGCCGCTGCCCCCGTGGTGCAACCGGAGCAGAATCCGGAGCCCGAGCCACAGACCAAGCGAACATCTCGTGGCGACGCTCGACGCAGGCGAGGGCCTCGCCGTCGCCCCGCACGGCGCCCGCAGGTCGAGCGTGTGATGCTGGTCCACGCGGACGAGCGCGGCACTCAGATAGCCGTCCTCGAGAAGAACGAGATCGTGGAGCACTACACGGCCCGGCACGACGATCGCTCCATAGCCGGCAACGTCTATCTGGGGCGCGTACAGAACGTGCTCCCCGGGATGGAGGCCAGCTTCGTCGACATCGGCGAAAGCCGCAACGGCGTGCTGTACGCGGGCGAGGTCGGAATCGCGGGAGAGGAGGGCGAGGAGATCCCCAGGATCGAGACCGTCCTCCGCTCAGGCCAGCCCATCCTCGTGCAGGTCACCAAGGATCCCATGCGAGCCAAGGGAGCGAGGCTCACGGCCCTCATCTCGATCGCGGGCCGTCACCTCGTGCTCGTGCCCAACGCGCGCTCGTTGGGAGTATCGAAACGACTTCCCGACGATGAACGCACCCGTTTGCGCGACATCGCCCAGAACATTCAGCCGCCCCAGCACGGGCTGATCGTTCGGACCGCGGCGGAAGGCGCATCCCGGCAGGACCTGGAGCGAGACTTGACGCGCGTGATCGAGATATGGGACGAAGTCAGCGCGGCCGCCAAGAAGGCGACCGCCCCCGCGCTCGTCTACAACGAGCCCGAGCTCGAGCTTCGAGTCATCCGCGACCTGTTCAACCGGGACGTTGTGAAGTGTCACGTCGACGACGCAGAGTTGGAGTCGGTGTTGCGCCGGTACATCAGGACGACCACTCCGGACCTCGATCACCGGGTGGAGCTCTATCAGGGGCAGCTGCCGATCTTTGAAGAGTTCCGCGTCCAGGAGCAGATACGCAAGTCGCTCGACCGCAGCGTATGGCTCCCCTCGGGGGGTCACCTGGTCATCGACCGGACCGAGGCCATGACCGTGATCGACGTGAACACCGGCAAGTTCGTCGGCAAGTCGAGTCTCGAGGAAACCGTCTTCCGTACGAACAAGGAGGCGGCCGTGGAGGTCTCGCGCCAGCTCAGGCTGCGTGACATCGGAGGCATCATCGTCATCGATTTCATCGACATGGAGCTGATCGAGAACCGCGACGAGGTCCTGAGGGTCTTCAAGAAGGAGCTCGCCAAGGACCGGACCCGAACGCAGTTGTTCGACATATCCCCCCTTGGATTGGTCCAGATGACGCGCAAGAACGTCTCCGCGGGGATCGTCGAAGCGTTCTCGGACCCGTGCCCGGAGTGCGAGGGCCGCGGCCTGGTGATCCACGACATCGATTAGTGCCCACTGAGTGCTTTCGACTCGTGATCGTCGAAAGCGCTCTGGTATCCTGGGCTGGCCCTCGATCGGGGGAGGATTCCACAGGCAAGGGAGCAGATTTGTACGCAGTCATCCGCGCGGGCGGAAAGCAGCACAAGGTCTCCAAGGGAGACGTGATCGAGGTCGAGCACGTCAAGGGCTCGGACGACTCGATCGAGTTCACCCCCCTGTTGGTCGTCGACGACAAGGGGAAGGCCCGGACGGCCAAGTCGGAGCTCTCGAAAGCCCTGGTGGTCGGCAAGGTGCTCGGCGAGAGCCAGGGCCCGAAGGTCTCGGTGGACAAGTTCCGCAACAAGACGGGTTACCGGCGTCACACGGGCCACCGCCAGCGCTACACCACCATCCAGATCTCTGACATAAAGTTGAGCGGGGGTCGGACGAAGAAAGAAGACCAAGAGGAACAGGAGAAGGCATAGAGATGGCACACAAGAAGGGCGCATCCTCGTCGCGCAACGGGCGGGACTCCGAGTCCAAGCGACTCGGCGTCAAGCGCTACGGCGGACAGACCGTCCAGCCCGGCGTCATCCTGGTTCGCCAGCGCGGGACGAAGGTTCACCCCGGTCTCAACGTTGGACGCGGGGGAGACGACACGCTCTTCGCCACAGCCGAGGGCACGGTGACGTTCCACCGCCTGCGCGGGCGCCGCGTGGTCTCGGTAGTCAACGACCAGTAGGCGAACGAGTTACAGATTTCCTTGGGGCGCTCTACGGGGGCGTCCCTCTTCGCGCGCTGCTTAGGCTCGGTGAATGGCATTCGTCGACGAGGCTCGGATCAACGTGATCGCCGGCTCCGGGGGTGATGGAGCCGTCGCTTTCCATCGCGAGCCCTACAAACCGAAGGGGGGGCCGGACGGCGGTGACGGCGGTAACGGCGGCAGCGTGATCCTGCGCGCCGATCGCAGCGTCGGGACCCTCCTGGACCTGCGTGACCACCCCCACATCAAGGCCGCGCCCGGTGCTCGCGGCGAAGGGAAGCGCCGGCACGGGCAGCGCGGCAAGGACCGCGTCGTGCTGGTGCCTCCGGGCACCGTCGTCTCAGATGAGGACGGGACCGTGATCGCCGATCTCGCGAACGAAGGCGATGAGCTGGTAGCCGCCCGAGGTGGGCGCGGTGGGCGCGGCAACGCGCGCTTCGCTAGCGCGACGCGACGCGTCCCCGCCTTCGCAGAGGGGGGAGAGCCGGGTGAGGAGAATGCTCTCCAGCTCGAGCTCAGGCTGCTGGCCGACGTCGGTCTGGTTGGTTTCCCTAATGCCGGCAAGTCGACGCTGATCTCGCGGATTTCGGCCGCTCGCCCGAGAATCGCCGACTACCCGTTCACAACACTCGAGCCGAACCTCGGCGTTGTGATGGTGGACAACGACTCGTTGGTCGTGGCCGACATCCCCGGGCTCGTTCCCGGCGCACACGAGGGCAAGGGACTGGGTGACCGATTCCTCCGTCACGTCAGGCGTGCGGCCGTGCTCGTCTTCGTGGTCGATCTCGCCGCGGTCGACAGGGACCCGTTCGAGGACGTGCACGTGCTACGTGAAGAGATCAAGTCGTTCGATGTGGAGCTCGTGAAGCGCCCCTCCCTTGTGGTTGCCAACAAGGTGGATGTGGGTCGCGAGCGCGTCGACGAAGTGACAAAGAGGTTCCCGGATGCACTCGTCATCTCCGCCGCCACCGGCGAGGGCGTCGACGTTCTGGTCGCTCGGCTGGCCGAGACCGTGGCGCGTGTGCGCGCGAAGGAGCCGGCGCGCGCCGGTTACGTTCGCTACGTGATCAAGCCGGAGACGATCGAGGTGACGCGAGAGGACTCAGCGTGGCGCGTTCATGCGTCCAAGGTGGAACGCGCGGTGGCGATGACCGACCTCGGCAACGATGAGGCAGTCCGCCGTCTGCAGCGCAAGCTGATCTCGATGGGCGTCGAGCGGGCCTTGCAGCAGTCGGGTGCGCGTGTGGGCGACGAGGTACGCATCGGCGATGCGGCGTTCGAGTTCCAGCCTGAGGAAGAGGTTCAAGGTGACGAGGCCTGAGATCCTTTCCGGCGACCGCGTCGTGGTGAAGGTCGGAACGGCTTCCCTGATCGGCTCGACCGGCGAGCCCGAGGACGACCGGCTGGAGTCGCTCTGCGATGGGGTCGCGGGCCTTCGCAAGGAAACGGGGGCCGGCGTGGTCCTGGTCTCCTCCGGGGCGATCGCGGCGGGTATGAGCCCACTAGGGCTATCGGTCAGGCCCTCGGACATCCCGTCCTTGCAGGCTGCTGCGGCGGTGGGTCAGGGACGTTTGCTTGCGCGCTATGCGCGCCTGCTCCAGGACCGCGACGTCGTGGGTGCCCAGGTGCTGTTGACGCGCTTCGACTTCATGCACCGCCAGCAATACCTCAATGCACGCAACACGCTCGACCGTCTGCTGGCTCTCGGTGCGGTTCCGATCGTGAACGAGAACGACACCGTCGCGGTGGACGAGATCAGGTTCGGCGACAACGATCTGCTTGCCGCTCTCGTTGCCAACCTCACCAGGGCGAAGTTGCTGGTACTGCTCACTGATGCTCGCGGCGTGCACGAGGCCGATCCTCGTCTCCATCGCGACGCGGCTCTCCTGGACGAGGTGGAACGCATCACGCCCGAGCTCGAGAAGGCGGCAGGGGGTCGGGGCTCCGATCTGGCGAGCGGTGGGATGGCGTCCAAGCTGGCCGCGGCCTGGGTTGCCACCTTCTCGGGGGTGGGTGTCGTCGTCGCGCACGCCTCCGAGAGCGACGGGCTCGCGCGTATTGCAGACGGCGAGCGCGTCGGGACCTTCTTCCACCCTCGGCCCCATCGCGCCTCCGCACGCCGTCTCTGGATCGCATTCGGACAGCCCCCCAAAGGCACCGTTTACGTGGATGAGGGCGCGCGGCGCGCGGTGATCGAGGGTAAACGCAGTCTTCTGCCGGTGGGAGTAGTCGACGTATCGGGCCGGTTCTCCGCGAGCGACACTGTCGACGTCGCCGAACGCGCGGGGCAGGTCTTTGCCAGGGGATTGGTACGCTACTCATCGGACGAGCTCGTCGCCGCACGAGGGCGTTCGACCGCCGAGCTCGCTGGACGCGAGGTCATCCACCGCGACCAGCTCGTGATTCTGGAGGATCGTCTATGAGCGCCGTCTCCGATATCTGCACGAGAGCAGCCGAGACCGCCCCGCGGCTGGCGCAGCTTCCATCGAAGGTGAAAGACGAAGCCCTGCACGCCATGGCGGACTCACTCGAGGCGAAGGCGGCTTTTCTTGCGGACGAGAACGCCAAGGATGTGGCTGCCGCGCGGGACCAAGGGACGTCGGAGACCCTCATCGACAGGCTCTCGCTCACAGACAAGCGGATCGCGGCGATGGCCGACGGTCTGCGCGCCGTCGCCGGGCAGCCCGATCCCGCAGGTCAGATCCTCGAGGGCTGGACGCGTCCGAACGGCCTGGTGATCGAACGCGTCCGCGTGCCTCTTGGCGTGGTGGCCGTCATCTACGAGGGACGTCCCAACGTCACGGCCGATGTCGCGGGGCTCTGCCTCAAGTCGGGCAATGCTTGCGTCCTGAGAGGTTCGTCCGTCGCGTTGACTTCCAACAAAGCGATAGTGGAGGTACTTCGTGAAGCCGCCGACAGGTCGGGCGTGCCGCCCGGCGCAATACAGCTCGTTCCCGATGCCGAGCGCAGTTCGGCCGTGGAGCTGATGAAGGCAGGGGGCCACGTCGACCTTCTCGTCCCGCGCGGAGGTCGGGCTCTCATCAAGAGCATTGAGGACAACGCGACCGTCCCTTACATCATCGACGGGGACGGCAACTGTCACGTCTACGTGGACCGAGCGGCGGATCCCGAGATGGCGACGGGGATCGTTCTCAACGCCAAGACCCAGCGTCCGAGTGTGTGCAACGCCGCCGAGACATTGCTCGTGCACGAGGAGCTTGTTGACAAGTGGTTGCCGGAGGCGCTGAGCCGGTTGGAGGAGAAG